>NZ_JBEAFH010000082.1:0-296974 GCF_040061575.1 Klebsiella sp. CB_Kp196 | reverse complement strand
ATCGGGGTTGCGGACAGTGTCTGGTGGGTAGTTTGACTGGGGCGGTCTCCTCCTAAAGAGTAACGGAGGAGCACGAAGGTCAGCTAATCCTGGTCGGACATCAGGAGGTTAGTGCAATGGCATAAGCTGGCTTGACTGCGAGCGTGACGGCGCGAGCAGGTGCGAAAGCAGGTCATAGTGATCCGGTGGTTCTGAATGGAAGGGCCATCGCTCAACGGATAAAAGGTACTCCGGGGATAACAGGCTGATACCGCCCAAGAGTTCATATCGACGGCGGTGTTTGGCACCTCGATGTCGGCTCATCACATCCTGGGGCTGAAGTAGGTCCCAAGGGTATGGCTGTTCGCCATTTAAAGTGGTACGCGAGCTGGGTTTAGAACGTCGTGAGACAGTTCGGTCCCTATCTGCCGTGGGCGCTGGAGAATTGAGGGGGGCTGCTCCTAGTACGAGAGGACCGGAGTGGACGCATCACTGGTGTTCGGGTTGTCATGCCAATGGCATTGCCCGGTAGCTAAATGCGGAAGAGATAAGTGCTGAAAGCATCTAAGCACGAAACTTGCCCCGAGATGAGTTCTCCCTGACCCTTTAAGGGTCCTGAAGGAACGTTGAAGACGACGACGTTGATAGGCCGGGTGTGTAAGCGCAGCGATGCGTTGAGCTAACCGGTACTAATGAACCGTGAGGCTTAACCTTACAACGCCGAAGATGTTTTGGCGGATTTGAGAAGACAACAATTTCAGCTTAGATTCAGAGTTGAGTACGCGATAAAGAATTGCGTACTGAGCACAAAGAATTTGCCTGGCGGCACTAGCGCGGTGGTCCCACCTGACCCCATGCCGAACTCAGAAGTGAAACGCCGTAGCGCCGATGGTAGTGTGGGGTCTCCCCATGTGAGAGTAGGGAACTGCCAGGCATCAAATTAAGTAGTAAGCCGGTGCATAAATCCGGTGGTTACAGAAGTATTCGGTGGAGCGGTAGTTCAGTCGGTTAGAATACCTGCCTGTCACGCAGGGGGTCGCGGGTTCGAGTCCCGTCCGTTCCGCCACTTATTAAAAGCCCTGAGCATTTGCTCAGGGCTTTTTCTTTGCCTGTCGCTTTATTATTGCTTTTTTAGCAAAAATCCTCTGCGTTTAGCGCTCTTTTTCTCAATCCTCTCGTTGGTCATAATTACCCTCGTTAACCGATATGAATGAATAAAGAGGAAAATCATGACAATCCCTGCATTTGGCCTTGGGACCTTCCGTCTGAAAGATGACGTGGTTATTGCATCTGTAAAAACGGCGCTTGAGCTGGGCTATCGCACCATTGATACCGCGCAAATCTATGATAATGAAGCTGCTGTGGGTCAGGCTATTGCTGAAAGCGGCGTTGCGCGCGATGAACTGTTCATCACCACCAAGATCTGGATTGAAAATCTCAGCAAAGACAAGCTGATCGCCAGCCTGAAAGAGAGCCTGCTGAAGCTGCGGACTGACTATGTCGACCTGACGTTAATCCACTGGCCGTCGCCAAACGATGCCGTTGCCGTCGAGGAGTTTATGGCCGCGCTGCTGGAAGCGAAAAAGCAGGGGTTGACCCGTCAGATTGGTATTTCTAACTTCACCATTCCGCTGATGGAGCGGGCAATTGCCGCCGTTGGCGCAGAGAATATCGCGACCAACCAGGTTGAACTCTCTCCGTACCTGCAGAACCGTAAAGTGGTTGATTGGGCGCGTGAACACGGTATTCATATCACCTCTTACATGACGCTGGCCTACGGTAAGGCGCTGAAAGATGAAGTGATTGCACGTATTGCAACGAAACATAATGCCACGCCGGCACAGGTTATCCTGGCCTGGGCAATGGGCGAAGGTTATGCGGTAATTCCGTCTTCGACGCGGCGCGAAAACCTGGCAAGCAACCTTAAAGCTCAGGATCTGCAGCTTGATGAAGACGATCGCCAGGCGATCGCCGCCCTGGACTGCAACGATCGTCTGGTTAGCCCGGACGGTCTGGCGCCTGAATGGGACTAATCTAATCCCCCTCTGTACTCTACAACCCTCTTACAGCTCCTTCGGGAGCTGTTTTACATGTTCGCTAAGAAAGTCGATAAAGGCTCTGATCCGCGTGCTTACGGCTCTGTCGCTGTAGTAAACCGCGCTAAACGGCATTTCAACCGGCAGCCGTTTATCAGCCAGCAGCTCGACAAACGCCCCTTCAGCAATTTCCTTATCCACCATATAGTCCGACAGACAGGCGATTCCGTTACCGGCCAGGCACAGCTGCTTGAGCGTTTCTCCGCTATTGGAAGATATCTCGCTTTCGATTTCCAGCAGCTGGCCATCGCAGCAGGAGACTGGCCAGGTATTCAATGAAACAGGTTCGCTAAAACCGAGGCATTGATGATTTTTTAGCTCAGCGACGCTTTGCGGCGTTCCATGGCGAGCGAGATAGTCCGGTGAAGCGATTATTTTGCGGTAGCTATTAAACAATGGCCTGGCGCGCAGGCTGGAATCGGTCAGCGTGCCGGCGCGGATCGCGACGTCAACTTTCCGCTCAATCAGATTGATAAAGGTTTCGGACGAGACCAGAGTAAGGCTCATCTCTGGATAACGCTCACGGAAGGGTTTTATCAACGGCATCAGAAAATGCAGTATCACCGGCGTTGCGGCATCAACCCGTAATAGTCCTCTTGGCGTCGTACGACTCTCCAGAAGTTCATTTTCGGCAGCGGCCATCTCCTGAAGCACAACCTGCATGCGACGGAAATAACGCTCTCCTTCTTCGGTCAGGCTTAGCTGACGGGTCGTACGGTTAAGCAGGCTCACGCCGAGCTTTGATTCCAGCTTTTTCACCGCCCGGCTGACGGCGGAATTGGCCTGACCTAGCTGTTCCGCTGCGCGGCTAAAGCTGCCGCTCTCGACCACGGCGACAAAAATGGCGATTTCTTCTGAGGTAGCTCTCATTATTGCACCTGTGGCAAAATTCTATTGATACTTTGGCTATTTTTGTTATTAAAGCATCTCTTCATACTACGTGTCATCTTAATCATGTTGATACGGAGTACATTATGCCGCTGGCGCTACTTGCCTTAACTATCGGTGCCTTTGCTATTGGCACGACCGAATTTGTCATTGTGGGCCTGGTGCCCACCATTGCAGAACAACTTGCTATTTCGCTACCCTCTGCGGGGCTGTTGGTTTCTATCTATGCGCTCGGCGTGGCGATTGGCGCCCCGGTGCTCACCGCGCTGACCGGGCGTATGCCGCGTAAGCAACTGCTGCTGGCGTTAATGGCGCTGTTTACCGCCGGTAACCTGCTGGCCTGGCAGGCGCCGGGTTATGAAACTCTGGTTCTGGCACGCCTGCTGACGGGACTGGCGCACGGGGTATTCTTTTCGATCGGATCGACAATTGCGACCAGCCTGGTCCCGAAAGAGAAAGCGGCTTCGGCGATTGCGATTATGTTTGGCGGTCTGACCGTTGCGCTGGTGACCGGCGTACCATTGGGCACCTTTATCGGCCAACACTTTGGCTGGCGCGAGACGTTCCTTGCCGTGTCGATCCTTGGCGTAATCGCATTAATGAGCAGCCTTATCCTGGTGCCGAATAACATTCCCGGTCGTGTCAGCGCCGGTTTGCGCGCCCAGCTCCAGGTTCTGACTCATCCCCGTTTACTGATAATCTATGCCATTACGGCTTTGGGATATGGCGGCGTATTCACCGCTTTTACCTTCCTGGCGCCGATGATGCAGGATCTTGCCGGATTTAGCCCGGCGGCCGTTAGCTGGATCCTCCTGGGCTACGGTGTTTCTGTAGCGGTGGGCAACGTATGGGGCGGAAAGCTGGCGGATAAGCATGGCGCCGTGCCCGCGCTGAAGCTGATTTTTGCCGCCCTGGTTGCTTTACTGCTGATCTTTCAGTTTACGGCCAGCATTCAGTATGCGGCGCTGGCGACGGTACTGGTGATGGGCATCTTCGCATTCGGTAACGTTCCGGGTCTGCAGGTATACGTTGTGCAGAAAGCGGAGCAGTATACTCCAGGCGCGGTTGACGTTGCCTCAGGCCTGAATATTGCCGCCTTTAACATCGGGATTGCCTTAGGATCGGTGATTGGTGGGCAGACGGTAGAACATTATGGTCTGGATCAGACGCCCTGGATTGGCGCGCTGATAGTTCTGGTCGCGCTGTTGCTGGTGGTTCTTAGCGGCCGGCTCGATAAGCCTCAGCGCTGTGCTACGGTTCTTTCCGTAGAAGGATAAAGGTTTCTGGCAAATTGCATTGAAAGTGTATACAAAAATCCCTATAACAGAAGGACCAGCTGCAGTCTCGGGCTGGTTTCCTGTTATCGAGGTTTGATGCCTAAATTGCGAAAGAATACCTATGCCATGCGCTACGTCGCCGGACAACCCGCGGAGAGAATCTTACCTCCGGGGTCGTTTGCTGGCATGACTCCGGCTTTTCCGGCCGGGGTACCGTTAAGTTCGGATGAGAAAATCCGCGTGCTGGTGTGGAACATCTTTAAACAGCAGCGCGCAGAGTGGAAATCCGTGCTTAATAATTTCGGTAAAGATGCGCACCTGGTGTTATTACAGGAAGCGCAAACCACGCCTGAGTTAGTGAAATTCGCCACCTCCAATTATCTGGCCGCTGACCAGGTTCCGGCACTGGTGCTTCCGCAGCATCCTTCCGGCGTGATGACGTTAGCTTCCGCCCACCCCATTTACTGCTGCCCACTGCGCGAGCGCGAGCCTATCCTGCGGCTGGCAAAGTCAGCGTTGGTCACCGTTTACCCGTTACCGGATACCCGGCTGCTGATGGTGGTAAATATCCACGCGGTCAACTTTAGTCTTGGCGTGGATGTCTACAGCAAGCAGTTGCTGCCGATTGGCGACCAGATTGCCCATCACAGCGGGCCGGTGATAATGGCGGGTGACTTTAACGCCTGGAGTCGTCCGCGAATGAATGCTTTGTATCGCTTTGCGCGTGAAATGTCGCTGCGCGAAGTCCGCTTCTCTGACGATCAGCGCCGCCGTACTTTTGGCCGCCCGCTTGATTTTGTGTTCTACCGGGGGTTAAGCGTGCACGATGCTTCCGTGCTGGTGACCCGCGCGTCCGACCACAACCCGCTACTAGTTGAATTCAGTCCCGGCAAGCCTGATTAATTAAGGTATGTCAGGCCTGCCATGGGGCAGGCCTGCGTATGCATGGTGCTGCCTTTATTACTCAAAAAACCGAAGGACAATGCAATGACAACACGCTCTCATCATGACAACGTCGAAAAACAGTTTGGCTCACAGGCCAGCGCCTACCTGAGCAGTGCCGTACACGCTTCAGGGCGCGATCTGCAGCGACTGGCCGAACGGCTGGCGGACTTCCCTCAGGCCCACGTGCTGGATATGGGATGCGGTGCCGGACACGCCAGCTTTGCGGCGGCAGGGCAGGTTGCCCAGGTAACGGCATATGATTTATCCAGCCAGATGCTGGAGGTGGTGGCTCAGGCCGCAAGGGATAAAGGTTTTGCTAATATTGCCACGCAGCAGGGCTATGCCGAATCTTTGCCTTTCGCTGATGCCAGCTTTGATGTCGCGATCAGCCGTTATTCTGCGCATCACTGGCATGATGTTGGCCAGGCATTGCGTGAAGTGAAGCGGGTGCTGAAACCGGGCGGAGTGATGATTATTATGGATGTGATGTCGCCCGGCCATCCTGTTCGCGACGTCTGGCTGCAGACGGTTGAGGCGCTGCGCGATACCTCCCATGTTCGCAACTACTCCAGCGGCGAATGGCTGACAATGGCGAGTGAGGCCGGTTTGGTGATAAATCATCTGCTGACCGATCGCCTGCCTCTGGAGTTCAGCTCCTGGGTCGCGCGGATGCGGACGCCAGAGGCGCTGACGGAAGCGATTCGTTTATACCAGGAGAGCGCATCGGCGGAGGTCAAAGCCTATTTTGCATTGCAGCAGGATGGTTCTTTCACCAGCGATACGATTATGTTTGAGGCCCATAAGGCCATCTAACGCAGAGATAAAACAAAAGGCACCGCATGGGTGCCTTTTTTAATGCCTGCTGAATCATCAGGATTCCGGTCTGTCGCTGTTTTTCACAAACAGCGTCAGCTGATCGCCAGGTTTCAGGTTGCCGGTATCGCTGTTCCAGCGCATCACATCGCGAATGTTCACGCCATGGCGTTTCGCAATGCTCGACAAAGAGTCGCCCTTACGCACGCGATAGGTAATGCTATCGCTATTGTTTGCCAGACGTTCAGCGCTGCTGCCTGCGCCAATCACCAGATTCTGACCGACCTTCAGGTTAGAACCGCGAATACCGTTCCACTGCTGCAGATCTTTCGTTGATACGCCGAGACGCGATGCAATGCCGGAGATGGTGTCACCGGAGCGCACCTGGTAGCTGCGGCTGGTCAACGGCTTGTTATCAGCCAGCAGCGTCGGCTGCACGGCGGCAATATCACCGGAGGCCAAAGACTCACGCAGTTGCGCCGCATGCTTCTGCGGTACCAGTACGTAATTCGGCCCGTTCGCGCCCAGAGTCGACCCCTTAACGCCTGCATTGAACGTTTTCAGCTTGCTGACGGGCATTCCTGCCATATCCGCTAGCTGTGAAATCTCAACCGGACTGTCGAGACGTACACGCGCCAGGGCACGGCTTTCGTCTGCTGTCGGCAACCTTACGCCATACCGCTTGCTGTTCTTGAGAATATCGCTCAGGGCCAGCATTTTTGGTACGTATATTTTGGTTTCCTGTGGTAATGACAGCGACCAGAAATCGGTGGGTTTACCCCGTGATTTGTTCGCTTTGATAGCCTTCATTACCCGACCTTCGCCGCTGTTATAGGCAGCGACGGTTAACAACCAGTCGCCGTCGAACATTTTGTTCAGACGTTGCATCATGTTTAACGCTGCCGTGGTTGAGGCAACGATGTCACGACGCGCATCGTAACTGCGGGTCTGTTTCAAACCATAATTGCGCCCGGTGCTCGGAATGATCTGCCAAATGCCTGCGGCATTGGCGCCAGACGTTGCGTGCGGGTCAAAAGCGCTCTCCACTATGGGTAGTAATACCAGTTCCATTGGCATGTTACGTTTCTTAACTTGCCCGGCTATCCAGTACATATACGGCTCTGCCCGTAAAGTTACATCGTGGAGATAGCTCTTATTTCTTAAGTACTTCTGTTTTTGTTCGCGAATCCGGACGTTTTCCGGAATTCCCATCTTTAGCTCGTCGCCTATTGAAGTCCACAGATCCTGGTCTTGCGCGTAGAAGGTTCCATCATCTAACCAGCGCGCTCGACTTGTGAACTTGCTTGCTTCCCCTTGACTCGCTGCAGAAAGGCTCTGTGCGTGCTGTTGTACGGTGCCATCGTTCTTAGACGCCTGGCACCCCACCAGCAGGACAGAGGCGAGTAAAATCGCTCGTGCCTTCATGTGTGTGTCAATAGTTGCTTAAAAGACGAGCAAGGATAACGGTGAAGTCGTCTGAAGACAAGAATTAAATATCAGAAGTCGTCTTTCTTTGACCTTAACCAGGCAAATCGCTGAATAGAGTGTTGCAAATTTGTTTCTTTGTCTATTTCTTTAATTAAATCATCATCATCCGTTCGAAGAAATAAATTAATAAGACGCTCATTTTTCAGAGTTACGGGGAGTGTTTTTTGTTTTTTTGCACGTAACTCATTAACTTTGTGGTAGTAATCGTTTATCTCCCTATCATGGGGAAGGATGCTTATTGCAAACTTCATGTTTGCTAAAGTGTACTCATGTGCGCAACATATTAATGTTTCGTCAGGAAGGGCGCTAATCTTCTTAAATGATTGATACATCTGCTCTGCGGTCCCTTCGAATAGTCTGCCGCAGCCGCCGGAAAACATTGTATCGCCACAAAATAGATAAGGTGCGCTGTAGAAACAGATGTGTCCTAAAGTGTGACCTGGCGTGGCAAAAATAGAAAATTCGCGGCCCAAAACAGCGAGGCTATCTCCGTCCTTCACGACGTGGGTTGCGCCCTTATCCTGGGTTTCTGCCGGTCCGTAAACCACCAGGTTCGGAAATTTTTCCCGCAGTTGTTTAACGCCGCCAACGTGGTCGAGGTGGTGATGCGTCAACAAGATAGCTTCCGGCTGCCAGCGGTTTTGTTCGATGGCGGCGAGCACGGGCGCGGCTTCTCCGGGATCGACTATCAGGCAGCGCCCGCTATCTTCACTAAGAACCCAGATGTAGTTGTCCTGAAATGCGGGAATACTGATAAGATTCATAAATTACCTCTAATGCGTAGCGGAAGGTTGCGATGAAGCCGGCAAGGATACCTCATACAGTTACAGCGCCAGAGCACTGGTCCAGCATGCCGTGGGGCGAATACTACCGCGAATCGCTGGAACGGCAGATGAAACCGTGGCTCGCTAAATTATATGGCTTTCATTTACTTAAGATTGGCAATCTGAGCGCGGAAATCAATACCGAAGCCTGCGCGATTTCCCATCAGGTGAATGTCTCTTTGCAGGGGAATCCTGTGCAGGTAAAGGCCGATCCGCTGCATTTGCCTTTTGCCGAAAAGTCGGTAGATGCCTGCCTGCTGGCGCATACCTTACCGTGGTGCAGCGATCCGCATCGACTGCTGCGGGAAGCGGACCGGGTGCTGATTGACGATGGCTGGATAATTTTAACCAGTTTTAATCCTGTAAGCCTGATGGGGTTACGTAAACTGGTGCCGGTGTTACGCAATAAGCCCCCCTATAACAGCCGCATGTTCACCTTAACGCGTCAGATGGACTGGCTGGGGTTGCTGAATTTTGAAGTTATGCACTACGGAGGCTATCAGGTCCTTCCCTGGTCGCGCCACGGGGGGAAAATGCTCAGCACGCATCTACCGGCGTTGGGATGTCTGCAGCTCATTGTTGCCCGTAAACGCACTATCCCATTGACGCTAAACCCGATGAAATCGGGCAAAGCAAAAAAACGGATACCGCAGGCGGTAGGCGCCACGCGTCAGTGGCGCAAGGGGCAGAATTAACTTTCTGCCTGATAACCGATGTCGTCCCGGGTTGGGTTAGATGCCGCCGCGCGCGCCAGTTCGTCGCAACGTTCGTTTTCCGGATGTCCGGCATGGCCTTTAACCCATTCCCATTTTATCTTGTGTTGACCCAGCGCGGCGTCCAGGCGCTGCCAGAGATCGACATTTTTTACCGGTTTCTTGTCGGCCGTTTTCCAGCCGCGTTTTTTCCAGTTGTGGATCCACTGCGTAATCCCCTGACGCACATACTGGCTGTCGGTACTGAGGATCACTTCACAATGTTCTTTCAGCGCTTCCAGGGCGACGATGGCGGCCATCATCTCCATGCGGTTGTTCGTTGTAAGGTTAAAGCCTTCGCTAAAAGTTTTTTCCTTCCCGCGATAGCGTAAAATCGCACCGTAGCCGCCAGGACCTGGATTTCCCAGGCAAGAACCATCGGTGAAAATTTCTACCTGTTTGAGCATCTCTGGTAGACTTCCTGTAATTGAAATCGATACGTAAAACGGTAAGTCTGACATAAATGACCGCTATGAGCACTGCAATTACGCGACAGATCGTTCTCGATACCGAAACCACCGGTATGAATCAGATTGGTGCGCACTATGAAGGGCACAAGATAATTGAAATCGGTGCGGTGGAGGTGATCAACCGCCGCCTGACCGGAAACAACTTCCACGTCTATTTAAAGCCGGACCGGCTGGTGGATCCTGAAGCGTTTGGCGTCCACGGTATTGCGGACGAATTCCTGATGGATAAGCCCGCGTTTGGTGATGTGGTCGATGAGTTTCTCGACTATATCCGCGGCGCGGAGCTGGTCATCCATAACGCATCGTTCGATATCGGCTTTATGGACTATGAATTTGCTAAGCTAAATCGCGGCATTCCGAAGACGGATACCTTTTGTAAGGTGACCGATAGCCTGGCCCTGGCGCGTAAAATGTTCCCGGGCAAGCGTAACAGCCTTGATGCCCTCTGTTCACGTTATGAAATAGACAACAGCAAGCGAACGCTGCACGGGGCGTTGCTCGATGCCCAGATTCTGGCCGACGTTTATCTGATGATGACCGGTGGCCAGACGACGATGGCTTTCTCAATGGAAGGGGAAGGGCAGCAGCAGGCCGGAGAAATGGGCATTCAACGCGTTGTGCGCGCCGCCAGCAAATTACGGGTGGTTTACGCCTCTGATGAAGAGCTGATGAACCACGAGTCGCGGCTCGATCTGGTGCAAAAGAAAGGCGGAAGCTGCCTGTGGCGGGCCTGATTTACCCATAAACGCGCTAAAAATAGTCTGTTGGGTGATTTTTGCAGCAAGCGATTCAAAAATGAAGAAAAAGCGTTGACGGAGTAGAGGGGAATCCGTAATATTCGCCTCGTTCCCAAGGGAACAGTAAGTGGAGCGGTAGTTCAGTCGGTTAGAATACCTGCCTGTCACGCAGGGGGTCGCGGGTTCGAGTCCCGTCCGTTCCGCCACTATTCAGAAAGCCTGAATCAGCAATGATTCAGGCTTTCGTCGTTTTAGCCTGCAGAACACATTCTCTTCCCCGTCTTCGCCAGCCATCCGTTGCGCCGGTCTGACAACGTTTGTCCGCGAGCCTGGCGTTAATAGCATTCATATTCTTGTTCCGCGCGGCGGGCGTTTACCTGCAGGGCCCTGCGGCGAGCGGGCGGGATAGCGCTGGTTTGAGATATAAAAAGGGAGCCTGGGCTCCCCTGCCAGGCTGGCTTTAGCTGAGCGTGAAGGGGTCAGCGTCCTGCCAGGCCGGAAACTTCTCGCGATACTCTTTTAGCGACGTCAGCGAAAGCTCAGCATCCAGGCGAGTCGCCTGATGCGGTTCGGCCGTCGCGATAATCTCACCCTGCGGCGTGATTATCCGGCTATCGCCCCGGTAATGGTGCCCGTTGCCATCGGTGCCGACGCGATTGCATCCGGCAACATAAGCCTGATTTTCGATAGCTCTGGCGACCAGCAGCGACTGCCAGTGCATTGAGCGCGGGGCGGGCCAGTTGGCAACATACAGCGCTAAATCGTAGTCGTTATGGTTGCGTGACCACACGGGGAAGCGCAGGTCGTAGCATACCAGCGGCAGAATTCTCCAGCCGCGCCAGGCAAAAATGACCCGCTCGTTACCCGCTGCGTAATGATGATGTTCATCCGCCATGCGAAACAGGTGGCGTTTGTCATAGAAATGGATTTTACCGCCGGGCTCAACCAGCAAGAAGCGGTTAACCGGACCACGGTCCGTTTGCAGCGCGGCGCTACCGGCAATCAGCGCGTTGGTTTGGTCGGCTTTAGCCTCCATCCAGGCTACCACTTCCTCTTGCGACAGCGACTGTTTTGCTGCTTCCATCGCGAAACCGGTGGTGAACATTTCGGGTAAAACAATGAGGTCACGCCCGGTAATCCCTTCCAGTTGACGATCGAAATGGCGCAGGTTGGCGGGACCGTCCATCCACACCAGCGGTTGTTGTAAAAGGGTAATTTTCAGTCCGGGCACGGTGGTGAACTCCAGTATGATGAGAGGAATTATAATGACTTTAACACCATATCAGCCGATGGACGGCTCAGGGAATATTTTGTAAAAGAATGACAGCCCTGGAAATACCTTCCGCTGAATTGTCAGAAAAAAGAGAGGCGGGGAAGTCCCCGCCTCGATCGTGATGAGTTTATTTTTTTGTTTTTAAGCCGCTTCGATCTTGCGCACTTTTTCCGGCAGCTTTACCGGGCGGGTCGCCAGTTCATCCGGGGCGAAATCGTCGACGTTAATGCTGCGCAGTCGGCTGGTTTCCGCACGGACCAGGATGTCCGCCTCGTCCTGATTGATTAACCCTTTTGCCAGCGCGTTGCGGGCCAGTTCATCAAGACGCGTAAACGACAGATTCTTGCCCAGCTCTTTGCACAGGCGCTGGTGGATAGGGTCTGCTGCCATAACATCAAGCAGCGCTTCTTCCAGCAGGCCAACCGGATTATGCTCGCTCGGCGTCAGATACTGACCGCGGCCGATACGCGAACGCGTCGCGCTCGGAACCTGCAGGATTTTCGCTACCTTATGATCCAGCTTGTCTGAAGGCGCCAGGTAATGACGTCCGGTCGGGAAGATTGCCACGCGAAGCGCCCCAGCGACCAGACGATTCGGGAAGTTCACCAACAGATCGTCAATCGACTGCTCGGCCTGATACAGCGCATCCTGCACCCCCCAGTGAACCAGCGGTAAGTCCGCTTCGTTACGCCCCTCATCGTCATAGCGTTTCAGGACCGCCGACGCCAGGTAGAGCTGGCTCAGCACATCTCCCAGACGCGCAGAAATTCTTTCACGACGCTTCAGACTACCGCCCAGTACCGCCATTGAGACATCGGACAGCAGAGCCAGGTTGGCGCTCAGTCGGTTCATATGTTGATAGTAGCGACGAGTGGCATCGCGGGTCGGCGAGCTGCTGGTGAGACCGCGGGTCAGGCCCAGCCAGAAACTGCGTACCTTATTGCTGCCCACGTGCCCGATGTGTTTAAACAGCAGCTTATCGAAAGCGTTAACGTCGTTATTCTGCGCGGCCGCCATTTCATCCAGCACGTACGGATGGCAACGAATCGCACCCTGGCCGAAGATCATCATGCTGCGGGTCAGGATATTCGCCCCTTCAACGGTGATGGCGATCGGCGCGCCCTGATAGGCCCGCGCCAGGAAGTTTCCGGTGCCGAGCATAATGCCCTTACCGCCGGTAATATCCATTGCGTCAATAATGGAACGCTGACCACGGTGAGTACAGTGATACTTCACAATTGCCGACAGTACCGCTGGTTTTTCGCCAAGCATAATGCCGTAGGTAATCAGCGAGGCGGCGGCATCCATTACGTAGGCGTTGCCTGCGATACGCGCCAGCGGTTCTTCGATCCCTTCCATTTTACCGATAGAGATTTTGAACTGGCGGCGAATGTGCGCGTAGGCGCCGGTAGCCATGGCGACGGATTTCAGGCCGCCGGTAGCGTTTGACGGCAGGGTGATGCCGCGTCCCACGGATAAACACTCAACCAGCATCCGCCAGCCCTGGCCGGCCATCGACGGGCCGCCAATAATGTAATCGATAGGAACGAAAATATCTTTCCCCTGGGTCGGGCCGTTCTGGAACGGAACGTTCAGCGGGAAATGGCGACGCCCGATTTCAACGCCGGGGGTGCTGGTGGGGATGAGCGCGCAGGTGATGCCCAGCTCCTCTTCTCCACCCAGCAGGCGGTCTGGATCGGAGAGTTTAAACGCCAGCCCCAGTACGGTGGCGATAGGCGCAAGGGTGATATAGCGTTTGTTCCAGGTCAGGCGCATACCCAGCACCTGCTGGCCCTGCCATTCGCCCATGCAGACGACGCCGGTATCCGGAATGGCGCCGGCATCTGAACCCGCTTCCGGGCTGGTCAGCGCGAAGCACGGGATCTCCTGGCCGCGAGCCAGGCGCGGCAAATAGTGGTTTTTCTGTTCTTCTGTACCGTAATGCTGCAGCAGCTCGCCCGGGCCTAATGAGTTCGGCACGCCGACGGTAATCGCCAGGATCCCGGAGACGCCCGATAGCTTTTGCAGTACGCGAGCCTGCGCGTAGGCGGAGAATTCCAGCCCGCCGTACTCTTTCTTAATGATCATCGCGAAGAAGCGATGCTCTTTCAGATAGGCCCACAGCTCCGGCGGCAGATCGGCCATCTCGTGGGTAATTTCGAAGTCGTTCGCCATACGGCAGGCTTCTTCGACCGGGCCGTCAATAAAGGCTTGTTCTTCAGCGGTGAGGTGCGGCTGCGGATAGTTATGCAGTTTCTGCCAGTCGGGGTTACCGCGGAACAGATCGCCTTCCCACCAGGTTGTGCCAGCGTCAATCGCTTCTTTCTCGGTGCGCGACATCGGCGGCATGACCTTACGGAAAGCGCGGAACGCCGGGACTGAAATCATGGATTTACGCATCGGCGCAAGGTTAAACGGCAGTAAAACGATCGCCAGCGGAATCAGCAGCCAGATATTCCACAGCCCCGCAGCGCCGAGTGCGGCGGTCCAGACAAGCAAAATCGCGCTGCTCAGCAGCAGATTGATTCGGTGATAGAAGAGCGCACCGAGTAAAACAACGGTTGCAACAATACTCAAAATCATCATAGAGAAATGCTCCCTGTCTTGTAGGAGGTCTGACCACTTGTGATGATATGGTTGTAGTGGATGTAATTTGTTTTAGCAATGTGTTTACAAAATAATTACAACCTTGCTCACATTGTTGTACGGAAATGCGGCACATAAAATCAAAAGCACAGGGGATTGCATTGCGTGCTGCTTCTCGCTGCGTCGGCTATCCGGTAAACTGCCTGGGTTATCCCACAAATACTGAAGGATTATCCTCATGTACCAGGATCTTATTCGTAACGAACTGAATGAAGCCGCTGAAACGCTGGCTAACTTTCTGCAGGACGAAGCCAACATTCACGCGATTCAGCGTGCTGCGGTGCTGCTGGCGGATAGCTTTAAAGCTGGCGGCAAAGTCCTTTCCTGCGGTAACGGCGGTTCGCACTGCGATGCGATGCATTTTGCGGAAGAACTGACCGGGCGCTATCGTGAAAATCGCCCCGGCTATCCGGCCATTGCGATTTCCGACGTGAGCCATCTCTCTTGCGTCAGCAATGATTTCGGCTATGAATATGTTTTCTCTCGCTATGTAGAATCAGTGGGTCGTGCAGGCGACGTATTACTGGGGATCTCTACTTCCGGTAATTCAGGTAATGTTATCAAAGCGATTGAAGCCGCCCGCGCCCAGGGGATGAAAGTGATTACTCTGACCGGGAAAGATGGCGGTAAAATGGCGGGGTCAGCGGATGTAGAAATTCGCGTACCGCATTTTGGCTACGCCGACCGTATTCAGGAAATCCATATTAAAGTGATTCATATCCTGATTATGCTGATCGAAAAAGAGATGGTTAAAGCTTAAAAGGCTATTTTGTTAGCCATTTTGAACCCGGGCAGTGCTCAAGATCCTCACGTACATGAAGTACGCTCCGGTTTCTGCGCGCTGGCCGTGTCCAAACTGGCTGCACCAATAACGCCTTTTATGTTTCAGTAAGTGGTATGAGGTGATCTATGTGCGAATTGCTCGGGATGAGCGCGAATGTGCCCACAGATATTTGCTTCAGTTTCACCGGGCTGGTGCAGCGCGGTGGCGGAACCGGGCCACATAAAGACGGCTGGGGCATTACGTTTTATGAAGGTAAGGGCTGTCGCACATTTAAAGATCCGCAGCCTAGCTTCCAGTCGCCCATAGCAAAGCTGGTGCAGGAATATCCTATCAAGTCCTGCTCGGTCATCGCCCATATTCGCCAGGCCAACCGAGGTATCGTTGCGCTGGAAAACACTCACCCCTTTACCCGGGAGCTATGGGGGCGCAACTGGACCTACGCCCATAACGGTCAACTGGAGGGGTATGAGAGCCTCGAGACGGGAAGTCTGCACCCTATCGGGGAGACCGACAGCGAAAAGGCCTTCTGCTGGCTGCTGCACAGCATCACCGAGCGCTATCCGGAAATGCCGGGCGATATGGTTGAGGTATTCAGATTTATCGCCACGCTTGCCGGAGCGCTGCGTGAAAAAGGCGTGTTTAACATGCTGCTCTCCGATGGGCGCTACGTGATGGCGTTTTGCTCGACGAATTTATACTGGATTACGCGAAGGGCGCCGTTTGGCGTAGCGACGCTGCTGGATCAGGACGTAGAAATTGACTTTCAACGCGAGACCACACCGAATGATGTGGTCTCCGTTATCGCCACTCAGCCGCTTACCGGCAACGAAACCTGGAATAAAATTATGCCAGGCGAGTGGGCGTTATTTTGCCTCGGGGACCGAGTAGTTTGACGCGAGCTGCGGCTGCACAACTTCGTGGCTGAGCGGTTTGCTCACCACGTAGCGGCCATTGGCTACCGAAACCACCGGCGGCTTATGCGTCTGCCGGAAGTAGTCGTACCCGGGTTTCAGCTGCTGCCAGAAATCCGCGAAGTAGGAAAATTTGTGACGCGCCATGTTGGCGTCGGTCATGCGGAAAGGATAAATGCTCACCTGAACGTTGGGCTGGCCGAAGACTAACGCGCCGGTGACGAACTGGAAGATTTCATCAATACCGGTATCGGTCATGGCGTAACAGCCAACGGATACGCAGGCACCGTGAATCATCAGATACTTTCCTTCATAGCCATGCGCGCGGTCGTAGGCGTTCGGGAAACCGATATTGATCGCTTTGTAGAAACGGCTGTCGGGTTTTAGCTGATTGCGGGAAACGTTATAGAAACCTTCGGGACTCTTGAAATCGCCCTGGCGCTGCTTTGGACCGAGCCCGCCGGAGTAGTTACAGATCCGGTAGCTGTCGAGAAGCTGGTAGGTTTCGCCCATCTTGACGTAAAGATCGAGCATGCGCTCTTCTTTGAAGATCTCAATGTAGACCGGCGAACCCATGAGCTGCTGCTTATACTCTTTGCTCATCGGCGTTGTCGAGCTGTTACTGCTAAGTAGCCCTGCGAATGAAACGCACGGCAACAGAAGCATCGCAATAAATAATGCGATTTTGCGCATACTACTTGTTCCTTGATAAAACAAATAACCACATTGCCAGGACGGCAAGAGAGACCCGAAATCAGAGTTTTCTGGTTTTAGAGCGCTCACATTAGCATCACGGCATTTTTTCGCAAGCACGACGTGCCACGTTTACGTTTTAGTTTTCCGTTATAGCGAATATTCAGGTAAAGCGCAGTCAGAACTTTGCGTAATAGCTCGCATTTTAGAACGACTTAATGGCAGTTTGTCTACAGGCGCTGCTCACGAAATGTTACACTTGCTCCGCTAAATACTCAGGGTAAGAAAGGATGCTTCTCTCCCGTCTTGTGAATCACCAGGACTACGATGTTCCTTTCTTCCTCTTATTTTCCATTAATTATGCTGGCCTCGGCCTGATGCCGGGGTTTACGTAACGGATACCTGCTAACGATATGATTAAAATCACGAAAGGGCTGAATTTGCCCATAGCTGGCATGCCATCACAGCAGATTTCTTCGAAGACTGCGGTCAAGCGCGTTGCGCTGTTGGGTGAAGAGTACATCGGTATGCGCCCCTCAATGGCGGTGCGTGAAGGCGACCGGGTACAAAAAGGTCAGCTTCTGTTCGAAGATAAAAGAAATCCTGGCGTGCGATTTACTGCCCCTGCGAGTGGAACCATCAGCGCCATTCATCGCGGCGAACGGCGGGTTCTGCAATCGGTCGTTATTGACGTAGATGGCGATGATGCTGTTCACTTTCCCCGCTATGAATTAGCCGATCTTGCCGCGTTGACGCGCGAGGCCGTGCAGCAGCAGCTGGTGGAGTCGGGGATGTGGACGGCGTTTCGCACCCGCCCTTTCAGCAAAATACCTGCGCCGGGCAGCGTTCCAGCGGCCATATTTGTCACTGCCATAGATACGAATCCACTGGCGGCAGACCCTCAGCCAATCATTCTGGCCCAGCGCGAGGCTTTTGACGCGGGCTTAACCCTGTTGACGCGGTTGACCGACGGTAAGGTCCACGTCTGCCAGGCCAGCGGTGGCAAGCTTGGCGGGCATCCCGTGGGCCAGGTGACCTTCAACCAGTTTGCCGGGCCGCATCCGGCCGGGCTGGTCGGGACCCACATCCATTTTCTCGAGCCGGTTAGCCTGAAAAAGCAGGTCTGGCATCTTAACTATCAGGACGTTATCGCCGTTGGCAAATTGTTCCTTGAAGGGGAGTTGTCTAGCGAACGCATTGTTGCGCTCGGCGGCCCGCAGGTGAAAGAGCCTCGTTTATTAAAGACCTGCTCTGGCGCCAGCCTTGATGAACTGCTGGCAGGTGAACTTCTGGATGATGAAAACCGCGTTATTTCTGGTTCAGTCCTCAGCGGAACGCACGCTCAAGGGCCCCATGCTTTTCTTGGCCGCTTTCATTTACAGATAAGCGTCGTAAAAGAGGGGCGTGAGAAAGAGCTGTTCGGCTGGGTAATGCCGGGGAAAGATAAATTTTCCATCACCCGTACCACGCTCGGCCATTTTATGAAGCGTAAGCTATTTAATTTCTCGACGGATACCAACGGCGGCGAGCGGGCTATGGTGCCGATTGGCAACTATGAGCGAGTGATGCCGCTGGATATTCTGCCCACCATGCTGCTGCGTGATTTGCTGGCGGGGGATACCGACAGCGCGCAGGCGCTGGGCTGTCTGGAACTGGATGAAGAAGACCTGGCGCTTTGCACCTACGTATGTCCCGGCAAGTACGAATATGGCCCGGCATTGCGCAGCGTGTTAACCCAGATAGAGCAGGAAGGATAAGTGATGGGCTTAAAGCAACTGTTTGACAAAATTGAGCCGCACTTTACGCACGGCGGCAAGCTGGAAAAATACTATCCGCTGTTTGAAGCGACGGCGACGCTGTTCTACACCCCCGGGCAGGTCACGCGCGGCGCGGCGCACGTCAGAGACGCCATCGATCTCAAGCGGATGATGATTCTGGTGTGGTTCGCCGTTTTCCCGGCGATGTTCTGGGGAATGTATAACGTTGGCCTGCAGACCATTCCGGCACTGCATAAATTATACGGCGCTGAGCAGCTGCAGCAGGTTATCGCCGGGAACTGGCACTACAGCATCGCGCAGTGGTTGGGGGTGAACTTCACCGCTGACGCCGGTTGGCTCAGTATGATGACCCTGGGGGCGGTATTTTTCCTGCCTATCTACATCACCGTGTTTCTTGTCGGCGGGTTCTGGGAAGTCTTGTTTGCTATCGTGCGCAAGCACGAAATAAACGAAGGCTTCTTCGTGACGTCAATTCTGTTCGCGCTGATTGTGCCGCCATCGCTGCCGCTATGGCAGGCCGCGTGCGGGATCACCTTCGGCGTCGTCATGGCCAAGGAGATTTTTGGCGGAACCGGGCGTAACTTTCTCAACCCGGCCCTGGCGGGGCGCGCGTTTTTATTCTTTGCCTGGCCGGCGCAAATTTCCGGCGACCTGGTATGGACTGCGGCGGATGGTTTCTCCGGCGCGACGCCGTTATCCCAGTGGGCAAGCGGCGGCGGTGAATCTCTGGTTAACGTCTCTACCGGTCAGCCGGTAAGCTGGATGGACGCCTTCCTCGGCAATATCCCGGGGTCGATTGGCGAAGTCTCGACGCTGATGATTCTCATCGGCGGCGCCATCATCATTTTTGGTCGCGTGGCCTCGTGGCGCATTGTCGCAGGGGTTTTCATCGGCATGGTGGCCACCGCGACGCTGTTTAACTTTATAGGCTCTGATACCAACCCGATGTTTGCCATGCCGTGGTACTGGCATCTGGTGCTCGGCGGTTTTGCCTTCGGCATGATGTTTATGGCGACGGACCCGGTGTCCGCGTCGTTTACGGATAAAGGTAAATGGAGCTACGGCCTGCTGATCGGCGTGATGTGCGTCCTGATCCGCGTGGTCAACCCGGCCTATCCGGAAGGGATGATGCTGGCGATCCTCTTCGCCAACCTCTTCGCGCCGCTGTTTGATTACCTGGTGGTGCGGGCCAATATTAAGCGGAGGAAATCGCGTGGCTGAGAATAAAAGTAACGATAGCATCGGCAAAACGCTGCTGGTGGTGCTGGTGCTTTGTCTGGTCTGCTCAATTGTGGTCGCCGGTTCTGCCGTGGGGCTAAAATCACGCCAGCAGGAGCAGCGCGCTCTCGATAAACAGCGCAATATCCTGGCGGTTGCCGGTCTGATGAAGCAGGGAATGAGCGCAGATGAAGTGGCTGACATTTTTAAGGCCCATATCTCTCCGCGTTTAGTCGATTTAGCCAGCGGTGAGCTGCTGGATAAAGATCCGGGCAAGTTTAATCAGGCACAGGCCCTGAAAGACCCTCAGCAGAGCCTACAGCTGGAGGCGAGCCAGGATCCTGCCGGTATCAAACGCCGCAGTAATATTGCCGAAATTTACCTGGTGCGCGATGAAAAGCAGCAGATTCAGGAAGTGGTACTGCCGATTTACGGTAACGGCCTGTGGTCGGTGATGTACGCTTTTGTTGCGCTGGAAACCGATGGCCGCACGGTCAAAGGGATCACCTATTACGATCACGGTGAGACGCCGGGGCTGGGCGGGGAAATTGAAAACCCCAACTGGCGCCAGCAGTTCGTCGGTAAACAGGTGCTTGATGATAAAGGGATGCCTGCGCTGAGAATCGTCAAAGGCGGCGCGCGTCCTGGCGACCTGCACGCCGTTGATGGCCTGTCGGGCGCAACGCTGACGTCAAACGGCGTGCAGCATAGCTTTGATTTCTGGATGGGCAAACTGGGCTTTGGCCCATTCCTGCAAAAGGTGCGAGAAGGGGAGCTGAATAATGGCTGATTTGGGCGACATGAAAGAAATGAAGCGCGTGCTGGTGGGGCCGCTTATCGCTAATAACCCTATCACCCTGCAGGTACTGGGCGTCTGCTCCGCGCTGGCGGTGACCACCAAGCTGGAGACCGCTTTTGTAATGACCATTGCGGTGACGCTGGTTACGGCATTCTCCAGCATGTTTATCTCCATGATTCGCCACCACATTCCGAATAGCGTGCGCATCATTGTACAGATGGCGATTATCGCTTCGTTGGTTATCGTCGTCGATCAGGTGCTACGCGCGTTTGCCTATGAGATCTCAAAACAGCTTTCGGTTTTCGTCGGTTTGATCATCACTAACTGTATCGTGATGGGGCGCGCCGAAGCCTATGCCATGAAGTCGCCGCCGCTGGCGAGCTTTATGGACGGTATTGGCAACGGTCTGGGATACGGGGCGATCCTAATCATCGTCGGTTTCCTGAGAGAGCTGATCGGCAGTGGTAAGCTATTCGGTATTACCGTGCTGGAAACGGTGCAGAACGGCGGCTGGTACCAGCCAAATGGTCTGTTTCTTCTGGCGCCCAGTGCGTTCTTCATTATCGGTTTGTTGATTTGGGCGGTGCGCAGCTGGAAGCCTGAACAGCAGGAAAAGGAGTAACCGATTATGGCTCATTATATTAGCCTGTTTGTTCGCGCCGTGTTTGTTGAAAATATGGCTCTGGCCTTCTTTCTTGGGATGTGTACTTTCCTCGCGGTATCGAAAAAGGTCTCGACCGCTTTCGGACTCGGCGTGGCGGTAACGGTCGTACTTGGGCTGGCGGTGCCGATCAATAATCTGGTGTATAACCTGGTGCTGCGCGACGGTGCGCTGGTTGAAGGCGTCGACTTAAGCTTTCTGAACTTTATCACCTTTATTGGCGTGATTGCCGCGCTGGTGCAAATCCTGGAGATGATCCTCGATAAGTACTTCCCGACGCTCTATAACGCGCTGGGGATCTTCCTGCCGCTGATCGCCGTCAACTGTGCGATCTTTGGCGGCGTCTCCTTCATGGTGCAGCGTGACTATAACTTCACCGAATCCATCGTTTACGGCTTTGGCTCCGGCATCGGCTGGCTGCTGGCAATTGTGGCGATGGCGGGCATTCGTGAAAAAATGAAATACGCAAACGTGCCTGCGGGTCTGCGCGGGTTAGGGATCACCTTTATTACCACGGGTCTGATGGCGCTGGGCTTTATGTCATTCTCCGGTGTGCAGCTATAAGGGCGGAAAGTATGGAAATAATTCTTGGCGTAGTGATGTTCACGCTGATCGTCCTGGTACTATCGGGGCTGATACTGGCCGCGCGTTCGAAATTAGTGAATGCGGGCGACGTGGTCATTGAAATCAATAACGAAGCGGATAAACAAATTCGTACTCCGGCCGGCGACAAGCTGCTGAATACGCTCTCCAGCAACGGTATCTTCGTTTCATCCGCCTGCGGCGGCGGCGGCTCCTGCGGCCAGTGCCGGGTGACGGTGAAAGAGGGCGGCGGTGATATTCTGCCTACCGAACTGTCTCATATCACCAAGCGTGAGGCGAGAGAGGGCTGCCGTCTGGCCTGCCAGGTCGCGGTGAAGCAGAACATGAAAATTGAGCTGCCGGAGGAGATTTTTGGCGTTAAGAAGTGGGAGTGTGAAGTTATCTCGAACGATAACAAAGCCACTTTTATCAAGGAGCTGAAGCTGCGCGTGCCGGACGGTGACGCGGTTCCGTTCCGGGCCGGCGGGTATATTCAGATCGAATGCCCCTCGCACAAGGTTGCCTATGCCGATTTTGACGTTCCGGACGAGTATCGCGGCGACTGGGATAAATTTAACCTTTTCCGCTACGTCTCTGACGTGAAAGAGCCAACGCTACGCGCCTACTCCATGGCTAACTATCCGGAAGAGAAGGGTATCATCATGCTCAACGTGCGTATCGCAACGCCGCCGCCGCAGGTACCTGATGCGCCTCCGGGGATCATGTCCTCCTATATCTGGTCGCTGAAGCCGGGCGATAAAGTGACGATTTCCGGGCCGTTTGGGGAATTTTTTGCCAAAGAAACGGATGCTGAGATGGTCTTTATCGGCGGCGGAGCGGGGATGGCGCCGATGCGCTCGCATATTTTCGACCAGCTTAAGCGGCTGCACAGCAAACGTAAAATCAGCTTCTGGTACGGTGCGCGCTCTCTGCGAGAAATGTTCTATGATGACGAATTCGAGCAGCTGGCGCGGGAAAACCCGAATTTTACCTTCCACGTGGCGCTCTCCGATCCGCAGCCGGAAGATAACTGGACCGGCCATACCGGCTTTATTCATAACGTTCTGTATGAAAACTATCTGCGCGATCACCCGGCGCCGGAAGATTGTGAATTCTACATGTGCGGGCCGCCGGTGATGAACGCCGCGGTCATTAAAATGCTTAAAGATCTCGGCGTTGAGGATGAAAACATCATGCTGGACGATTTTGGAGGCTGATGATGCTGACGGTATTTGTCGCGACCTTCGTGATTTTCGCGCTGGTTATCCTGGGAATGTCGCTTGGTTATCTGATCAAGCGCAAAAGTATTCAGGGCAGCTGCGGCGGGATCTCATCGCTGGGTATGGAAAAGGTCTGCGACTGTCCTGAGCCCTGCGATGCGCGCAAAAAACGCCTGGCTCGCGAAGCGCAGCGCAAGCAGGATCGCATCCTATAATCAGCAGGCCGCACCGTGCGGCCTTTTTTGATTTACCAGGTTTTCGCTTTCGCCGGCGAGTCTACCATCACGCCGTCGGCGCCAAGCTCGCTTGCGGTACGAAAATCATCGGCACTATTAATGCCGAAGAAGACAATATGGGCTTTGCCCTGTGAGCGGAAACAATCCATAGCTTCTTTATCCCAGGTGAGCGTGGCTGGCGATACGCCTTCGCCCAGCGTGAACTTCTCCACTATTTCTACCTTGCGTTTCAGCTCCAGACCGTACCAGTATTCATTGCCCGACGCCGCAGTTGGCTGGCACTGGTGGCTAAGCGAAATATTAGCCAGCTTCGTTCGCGTTTCGCCCCGGCTGACGAAATGGGGGATAGATGCTGGCAGCGCCGCGATATAGCGGTCTTCCGTTGAATACACCCGTACGCGCGAGAGGCTATTGGTCTTTTGCAGTACTTCGCTAAGACGCGCCGCCATGATGGCCGGATCTGCATCAGGTGATTTGATATCGATGTAAAAGAAGGTCTGCGGCCACTGTTCCAGTACCGATTGCAGCGTTGGAATGGTTGCGTTTTTACCGCGCCAAGGGTGAGTTTCACCGCCCCATGTCCATCCCGCGTCCATACGAGTCAGCTCGGCAGCGCTGAAGCTTGAGATTTTCCCCGTATGGTCAGTCAGCGCGGACAGATCGCTCGGGCGATATAAGACCGGAACGCCATCCTGGCTTAACTGTACCGTTATCCAAATCGCCTCGGCCTTATTCTCCAGCGCAAGTTTTATCGCCGGAAGGGTATTTTCCGGCGCATCGCCGGTGCCTCCCCGATGGGCAATGAGCTGCGGCGCGGCGCAGGCGCTGCTGGCAATAAGCAAACCAAGCGCAGTAAGTATTGACTTCATGATTGCATTCACCTTATATGCTCATATAACTATATGAAAAGTAACTTATATTTATTGCATTTTTATGTTGTAGCACGTTTTTCAGGATAGTGGATTTAAAAAGATTAAATTTCGCCGTATTTTGCTATACTGTATGCATGTACAGTCTAAGGTTTGGCTATGCGTAAAATCATCCACGTTGATATGGACTGCTTCTTCGCGGCGGTGGAAATGCGTGACAACCCGGCACTGCGCGACATCCCTATTGCCATTGGCGGCAGTCGGGTGCAGCGCGGTGTTATCAGTACGGCTAACTATCCGGCGCGTAAATTCGGCGTGCGCAGCGCCATGCCAACCGCCACCGCGCTCAAACTTTGCCCCCACCTGACGCTGCTTCCCGGCCGCTTTGACGCCTATAAAGAGGCGTCGAACCATATCCGGGAGATTTTTTCCCGCTATACCTCGTTAATCGAACCATTATCGCTGGACGAAGCCTATCTCGACGTTAGCGACAGCGTTCATTGTCAGGGGTCAGCGACGCTGATGGCGCAGGAGATCCGCGAGACCATCCATCAAGAGCTAAATTTGACCGCCTCCGCAGGAATTGCGCCGGTAAAATTTCTCGCAAAAATCGCCTCGGATCTGAATAAACCCAACGGTCAGTTTGTTATTGCGCCGCATCAGGTCGCGGAGTTTGTCAAAACGTTGCCGCTATCGAAGATCCCGGGGGTCGGCAAGGTTTCCGCCGCGAAGCTCGAGAGCATGGGGCTGAGGACCTGTGAAGATGTGCAGAACAGCGATCTGGCGATGCTGCTCAAGCGCTTTGGTAAATTTGGGCGGATACTGTGGGAGCGCAGCCAGGGGATTGATGAACGAGAAATCAGCAGCGAGCGCCAGCGCAAATCGGTGGGCGTTGAACGAACCCTGATAGAAGATATCCACGAATGGGCGGAGTGTGAATCGATTATTGAGAACCTCTACCCGGAGCTGGAACGGCGACTGGCGAAGGTTAAACCGGATTTGCTGATTGCCCGTCAGGGGGTCAAGCTGAAGTTTAATGATTTTCAGCTCACCACCCAGGAACATGTCTGGCCCCGGCTGAATAAAGATGATTTGATTTCTACCGCGCATAAAGCCTGGCACGAGCGGCGCGGAGGTCGGGGAGTCAGGCTGGTGGGGCTGCACGTGACGCTGCTTGATCCGCAGCTGGAGCGGCAACTCGTTTTGGGATTGTAACGATGTTAACGATAAGAATGTACGAAGAGGGGGATTTTCCGGCGCTATGCGCACTATTTTTACGCGCCGTTAAAGAGACCGCCAGCGCTGACTATTCCCCCCGGCAAATTGCCGCCTGGGCGCAGGTTGATGAAGCCCGCTGGCGGCAAAAACTCGCGGCGTCACGCGTACTGGTGGCAATAAATGATGCCTCGCCGGTCGGGTTTATTACCGCCGTGGATGACTATATCGATTTACTATTTGTCTCTCCCGACTATAGCCGCCAGGGCGTCGCCAGCGCGCTGCTCAATACGCTATTGAGGCAGCTTCCTGAGCGCGTTTATACGGTAGAGGCCAGTATTACGGCAAAGCCCTTTTTTGCGCGTCACGGCTTCACCGTTATGCAGCCACAGGAAGTGACGGCGCGGGGTGAACAATTTCTTAATTATTTGATGCGGCGGCAAATCGACCCCACATACAGCGCGTGACAGGTATGCCCGGATGCGGTTACCACAATCGGCACGGCGTGCTTTCGCTCGGTCATTTTATAAAGAAAAGGCCCACTCTCTGCGGAGTGGGCCTGTGTTGTCTTACTTCGCCGGAATGGATTTCAGCAGTTCAGTCAACAGCGTCCAGTACTGGCCCACGCTTTCGATATGAACCTGCTCATCCGGGGAGTGAGGACCGGTGATGGTTGGCCCGATAGAAACCATGTCCATATCCGGATACGGTTTTTTGAACAGCCCGCACTCCAGGCCCGCGTGGATAATCTGGATGTTCGGCGTCTTGTTGAACAGACGCTGATAGGTTTCACGCACCAGATGCATCACCGGCGAGTTGGCGTCCGGCTGCCAGCCCGGGTAGGCGCCTTTCGCTTCGGTTTTCGCACCGGCCAGCTTGCCCAGCGAATCCAGCATGCTCACGACATAATCTTTGCCGCTGTCGATCAGCGAGCGAATCAGGCAGTGAATCTGCACGTTGTCGCCGGTCATGGTCACCACGCCGACGTTCAGCGAGGTTTCCACCACGCCTTTTGCCACATCAGAGTTGCGGATGACGCCGTTTGGCGTGGCGTTCAGCAGACGCACAAAGGTATCACGAGATTGGGCCGTCAGCGCAGGCTGCTCGTTAGCAACCGACTCCAGCAGCACAGTCAGGTTTTTCTCTTTGGCCGCCAGCTCGTTTTTCAGGATCGCCTGGTACTCATTAGCCAGCGCTTTCAGCGCGTCCGCTTTATCCGCGGCCACGGCGACTGTCGCGAACGCTTCACGCGGGATCGCGTTGCGCAGGGTGCCGCCGTTGAAATCGACCAGGCGCAGATCCAGCTCTTCAGCATGGCCTGCGAGGAAGCGTGCCAGCAGCTTGTTGGCATTACCTAAACCAACATGGATCTCGCCGCCGGAGTGGCCGCCTTTGAGTCCTTTAAGGGTCAGCTTAAAGCTCTGGAAACCGGCCGGAACGGCTTCACGGGTCAGCGCCAGGTCAGAGGTGAAGTCGATACCCCCCGCGCAGCCCATGTAAATCTCACCTTCTTCTTCGGAGTCGGTGTTGATCAGGATATCCGCCTGCAGCCAGTTGGCCTGCAGGCCAAACGCGCCGTCCATACCGGCTTCTTCCGTCATGGTCAGCAGCACTTCCAGCGGGCCGTGAACCACGTTGTCGTCAGCCAGTACCGCCAGCGCGGAAGCCATGCCAATACCGTTGTCGGCGCCCAGGGTGGTGCCGCGCGCTTTGACCCACTCGCCGTCGATGTACGGCTGAATCGGGTCCTTAGCGAAGTCATGAACGGTATCGTTGTTTTTCTGCGGCACCATATCGAGGTGCGCCTGCAGCACAACCGGTTTGCGGTTTTCCATACCGGCAGTCGCGCCTTTACGAATCAGAATGTTGCCAACCTGGTCGCGTTCCGCGTGTAAGCCTTTTTCTTTTGCCCAGCCCATGATGTGCTCAGCGAGCTGTTCTTCGTGATAGGAGGGGTGAGGAATAGAGCAGATTTTGGCAAAAATATCCCACAGCGGCTGCGGGGATAATTGAGACAGTTCAGACACGATAAGTCTCCTTACAATCACCTGCAAAAGTCGTTTGCAGATCGAGGGGTTAGCAATCAAATACACTACAAGCCCGGGCTTGCGCGATGGGGTTGAGAATACCACTTTCCGTGTACTCTGGTAGTGTAAACCACGTAAAAAGAGTCGTCGTGGCCGCTTAACGCTGGTTTTTAGCGCGTCAGATCTCTATAATCTCGCGCAACCATTTTCCCCCTCGAACATTATTTAAGCCGTATTACACAGGCTGGGACACTTCACATGAGCGAAAAATACGTCGTCACCTGGGACATGTTGCAGATTCACGCCCGCAAGCTGGCCACTCGCCTGCTGCCGGTTGAACAGTGGAAAGGCATTATTGCCGTTAGCCGCGGCGGTCTGGTACCGGGAGCACTACTGGCGCGTGAACTGGGTATTCGTCATGTTGATACCGTTTGCATCTCAAGCTATGACCACGATAATCAGCGTGAACTGACCGTGCTGAAACGTGCGGAAGGCGATGGCGAAGGCTTTATCGTGATCGATGACCTCGTCGACACCGGCGGTACCGCCGTAGCCATCCGCGAAATGTATCCGAAAGCACATTTTGTCACTATCTTCGCAAAACCGGCCGGTCGCCCGCTGGTTGATGATTATGTTGTTGATATTCCCCAGGATACCTGGATTGAACAGCCGTGGGATATGGGCGTGGTGTTCGTACCGCCTATCGCAGGTCGTTAATTTCCAGCATAAATGCTAATTACCACGCCCGGTTTTGCCGGGCGTGGTTTTTTTTACCCTTGCGCAGGTTACAATAGCTTCAGTGGCAACATGATGGAGGCTGCACATGTCCCAGGCTAACCTTAGCGAAACGCTGTTTAAACCCCGATTCAAACATCCGGAAACCTCCACGCTGGTGCGTCGGTTTAATACCGGAGCGCAGCAACCGATCCAGTCTGCGCTCAGCGGTAATCACGTTGATCACTGGTATCGATTGATTAACCGCCTGATGTGGATCTGGCGTGGCGTGACGCCGCAGGAAATCCTCGACGTGCAGGCGCGCATCGTCATGAGCGATGCCGAGCGAACCGACCCGGAGCTTTACGATACGGTCGTTGGCTATCGCGGCGGCAACTGGATCTTTGAATGGGCCAAACAGGCGATGGACTGGCAGCAGAAGGCCGGTCAGGAAGAGAATCTGCTCGTGAGCGGTCGTCACTGGCTCCATGCGGCAAACCTTTACAGCATTGCCGCCTATCCGCACATCAAGGGCGATGAGCTGGCGGAACAGGCGCAGGTGCTGGCATACCGGGCTTATGAAGAAGCCGCTCAGCGCTTGCCCGGCAAGCTGCGAGAGCTGGAGTTCTCTATCCCCGGCGCCGCGCCGATCACCGGTTTCCTGCATATGCCGCCAGGCGATGGGCCGTTCCCGACGGTACTGATGTGCGGCGGGCTTGACGCGCTACAGACCGACTATTACAACCTGTATGAAAACTATTTTGCGCCGTTGGGTATCGCTATGCTGACCGTGGATATGCCCTCCATCGGTTTCTCCTCAAAATGCAAGCTGACCCAGGATACCAGTCTGCTGCACCAGTATGTGCTGCAGCATCTGGCTAATGTGCCCTGGATCGATCATACCCGCGTGGCCGCCTTTGGTTTCCGTTTCGGCGCGAATATCGCCGTGCGGCTGGGCTATCTTGAGTCCCAGCGCCTGAAGGCGGTGGCCTGCCTGGGGCCGGTGGTACACGGCCTGCTGGTGGACCCGCTGCATCAGGGGCGGGTGCCGGAGATGTATCTTGACGTTCTGGCTTCGCGGCTGGGGATGCATGACGCTTCCGACGACGCGCTGCGCGTTGAGCTTAACCGCTATTCCCTGAAGGTTCAGGGGCTGCTGGGACGCCGCTGCCCCACGCCGATGCTCTCAGGCTTCTGGAAAGACGATCCGTTCAGCCCGGAGGAGGAGTCGCGGCTGATTACTTCATCATCATCCGACGGCAAGCTGTTGGAGATCCCGTTCAATCCGGTCTATCGCAATTTCGATCACGCGCTGCGGCAGATCGCCCGCTGGATTAGCCATAGATTTAGTTAATATATTGCTAAATTCTATCGATTTGGTAACGTCATGGCATCACTAAAGGAGATCGCAATGACGTTACCGAGTGGACACCTGAAGAGTAAGCTGATTAAGAAATTCACGGCGCTTGGCCCTTACATCCGTGAGGAGCAATGTGAAGACAACCGCTTCTTTTTCGATTGCCTGGCTGTTTGCGTCAACGTAAAACCAGCGCCTGAAAAACGCGAGTTCTGGGGATGGTGGATGGAGATGGAAGCGCAGGAATCGCGCTTCACCTATAGCTATCAGTTTGGATTGTTCGACAAAGAGGGCGTCTGGCGTCCGGTCGCGATTGACGATCCTGAAGTCACTGAAAAGCTTGAAAAGACGCTACGTGGTTTTCACGAACGAGCCGAAGCGTTGCTGGCGACGTTCAGTCTTAAGCTGGAGCCCGCCGATGATTTTAGCGAACCGGTTAAGCTGAGAGCCTGAGTTCCGGTCGGCGGCTGTCATCCTGCTCGCAATAAAACCCGCGTTTCGACCAGCGCGGGTTTCCTTCCCAGGCAAACCCGCGCTAAATACCGTTTAATATCCGACAGGGTTGACCGACGGCAATCATTCCTGCGGCCAGATCTTTGGTCACCACCGTGCCTGCCCCAACCTTGACGTTGTCGCCCAGCGTGACCGCGCCAATCACCACGGCGTGGGCGCCAAATTCGACGTTATCGCCGATGCGCGGGCTGTCGCCCTCACGACCCTGACTGTCGGTCACGCTGCCAATCGTGACGCCCTGGCGCAGGGTGCAGTTCTGGCCGATGACCGTTCCCCGATTAATCACGATGCAGTGCGGATGATACAGCTTCAGCCCATAGCCAATGCGCGCTCGCCACGGCAGCTCAATGCAAAATAAACACTCGTTAATCACGATATTGAGAATAACGAAGGGGATCCCGCAGATCTTCCACAGAGGATTACGGCTGCGATAGAGCGTCGCCAGACGATAAAGCAGAACCGCGATTTTCGCTTTTATGCCGCCGCAGGATTTGATTTCCCGGGCGACCAGCCTGATAGCCTCAAACATGGTTATTCCTTAAGGTTAAACGAAGCCAGTGAATACCATCCATCACCGGTTTTACCTTCGTTAGCGAGTTGAATACGCGGCTGGCCCTGATAATTGGTCAGGGCCGCTTCCAGGCGATATTGGCCGCCCGGGAGTCCGGCAGGCAGCGGCAGCGTAGCGCTGCTGTGATGATCGCCGGGCAGCCACTGGCGAACGTCATCCGCCGTTTTGATTTGCGTAACGGTCGTTCCGGCGTCATTGACTATCCGCCATTGCACAAGGTACGGGAGATAGGCTGGCGCGACGCCGTCGTTACGCCAGGTGACGTTTAGCGTAAGCGGCATGCCGCTGCGTACGGGCGTATCCCATTCCATCTGACCCACCCGGTAGCGGTAGCCGATTCGCAATAACGCGCTATCAACGATATCGCGATACGCTGCCGGTACCGGACGCGATTTCAGATTCAGGGTACTGGCGTGCTGCGCTAATGCCCAGTCGAAGCTTGCCTGGACCTCTTCGCGGGTGTAGTGCTGCACGCTTTCCCACTCCGCCATATAACCGCAAATTTCCAGGCTAACGGGGGCGTGCTGCCAGCTATCATTAAACCCGGACCACGCCGTCTGCGCCGCGGCCAGGCGTTGAGGATAATCATCGCGCATATGGCTCCACTCTGCGGAAAAGTTATGCCAGTCTCCCCAGCAATCCGCGCGCCACCCCGCGCCTTTTTGGCTGGCCCAGGCCAGCGAATTACCGCCGCTGATTAACATGATTTTGGGCGTTTTCGGGAAGCTGCTGAAGTGCATATCAACGTAGCGATTGAGCTGCTCCGGAGCGTACTTTTCCAGCAACGGCGCAACGTCAGTGAAATTGGAGTTGTGCCATTCCCCCCACGAACCCACCATGCCGATATCGACAAACGCGAGGTTCGGATTGCCGTCATAACGCGCGCCGAGGGCGTTAAGCAGCTTTTGCGCATAGGCGATAAAGGTCGGATCGCTGAGGTCCGGCACAAAGGTTTTGCCATTTTCGACCCATTGTCCCTGAATGCCTTTTTTGATAAGCCAGGCGGGGATTTTCGAGCCCGATTGCGGTTCATCGAGCGCCATGAAACGCAATCCGACGTTCATCGCCGGCTGATGCTGGGCGGCGACGCTGAAAGCACGATCGATCGGCGCAAAATCATAGACGCCTTCTTCAGGCTCCAGATCGCTCCAGTAAAAGCGATCGTATTCAAACCCGGTGTCCGGATACTCTTTCAGAGAGGGTTTCTGACCATAACCATCGTGGAAACTGGCCACGCCGATCCCTGGGTTCGTCAACAGACCGGTAAAGGCCGGCGGGGTGATAACCGTGCGTTCAGCCAGCACTGCCGCTGAGGGTATGACTCCGGCTAGCAGTAGCGCCACAAGGCGCGCGGCGCGGCGCAGCGAATAAGAGCTCATCGTTAATTCACTTTATCGTGGAGGTTCACAAACCACGTCCAGATACCGACGTGGAAGTTTTTAAACACATCGATACCCAGCGCGGATTTCAGCATATAGAGCGCCAGCAGCACCGCAAGAATGGCGAACAGCACGGCGATGGTAATCGCCAGGGTGGAGAATATACGCCCGAGCAGCGTACTCTCTCGCGGAATTTTGCGCAGATCGCGGCCGCATAAAAAGACCACGAAATAGCGGCGATGCAGAAAAGGAAAACTATGGCGAAAATCGATGCGATGGCGCGAGGCCAGGCTCGATCTCACCAGCGCCTGTTCAATACCGCGCTTTTGTTCCGGCGTGAGTGAGGTTTCTGTTTCCGGGTCAAGCGCGGAATAAAAGCGCTCGACGACCAGGTCGGATGTTGATTTAGTCACGGTTGACTCTTATTCATTAAACGCTGATAGACCTGAGCGGTTTTTGCCGCAATGTCCGGCCAGCGGTATTTAGGCATCAGTTGGCTGTAATCCGCGGTCTCCTCGCCGCGCCAGGACTGGAGCTTTTGCGCCAGCGCGGCGACATTGCCCGTCGGAAAATAGACCTCGGCAGGCAGGCCAATCTCGAGGTTGGCCGGGATATCGCTGACGATAACCGGCAGTGACCAGGACATGGCTTCCAGCAGGGCAATGGGCAGCCCTTCGTGATAAGACGGTAGAACAAAAAGCCCGGCCTGTGAGAACAAAGTGTGCAGCGGATCGCCGCTAATAAAACCGGTCATGATCGCTCCCGGGGTTTCGGCCGCCTGCTTCTTCAGCCGCTCGCTGTACTCATCGGGATGGTCGGCATCGCCAATTAGCACCAGCGGCAGCGAACAGTTCGAGGCTTTGTAGGCGGCAAGCAGATCGTGCAGCCCTTTTTCTTCCACAAAACGGGCGACGGCGACAACGTATTGTCCGGCTTCCAGCGAATACTGATTCAGCGTGGCCCGTCGCGTCTCTTCGGCGGGAAGCTGCGGTTGGCGCACGCCGTTATAGATCACGTTAGCGTTGGTACGGCCGTGTTTGGTCTTAATCAGCGTATTAATCACTTCCGAGATAACAATAACCTCGTTGGCATATTTCACCGCCCATTTCTCACCGAGGCGCAGCATCTCTTTCGCCATTTTGCCCCACTTCTGGCGATCGTAGTCCGGCCCGTGGTGGGTAAAAACGACGCGCTTGCCGAGCAGGCGCAGCAGCGGGACCACCAGGCCAGGGCCGACCGCGTGAACGTGAACCACATTTGAGCCGTCAAAGAGGGTAGTGAAGGCGGCCAGCGTAGAGTGAATAATGGCTTCGAATTTACGGCTTTTGGGCGCCCACAGGCTTTTCAACCGCACGCCTTTATATTCGCTATGGCGATAGTCCACGTACGGTGAGCGGGCAATGACGCAGATATCGGCGTGATTCTGGTGATAGATTTCCGGATAAAGATTCTGGCAGTGGGTCTCAACGCCGCCCTGGACGTTCGGAATACCGCGGGTGCCAAGCACCGTCACTTTGAGCTTCATTTCGTTTCCCCCACGAGCTGCTGATAGAGTTCCTGCAGAACCTGCATATGCCGGGCGAGATCGTATTTCTCCTCTAAACGCTGGCGTGCGTTGATGCCCATTTCACGCGCCTGCTGCGGATTGGCGGCCAGGCTATCCATGATGCGCGCCAGCGCGTCGGCATCCCCGGGTTCCACCAGATAGCCATCAATGCCATCGCGAATTTGCTCCGGAATGCCGCCGATATTGCCGCCGACGACGGGGCGACCGAACGCCATGGCCTCCAGCACCGACATCGAGCAGTTTTCATAATATTCGGAAGGGACGATCACCGCCCGCGCGCCGCGAATCAACGCGTTGAGCGCGTCTCCGTGGCGCATATAGCCGAGAAATTCCGGACCGCTAAAGCGGGCGCGCAGGTCGCTGCCGAGAGGGCCATCGCCGACGATTTTCAGCGGCATGGACTGCTGCATTTTTTGCTGCGCCAGCGCCAGGGTGGCCACGCCTTTCTCACGGCTCAAGCGGCCGATATAGAGGAAATAATCCCCCGCCGTATCGCCCGGGATCGTGGTGCTGGCATCAATACCGTTGACGATCACATCGATCCGCGATCTGGGTAATTTACGCAGCAGCGTCTGACGCATAAATTCGCTGGGAGCGATAATGCAATCGAGCATGGCGTAATTTTGCGCGAACTTTTGCCAGTAGGCCTCAAGCGAGAGCAGCAGGCTTTTAAAGGTATCGCCCTGCTGGCAACGATGGCGAAAGGCATTGCTCACCGAACCGGTAAGACAGTCATCGCAGACGTGGCCATCGCGTAGCATGGTGTACGATGGGCAGACGATTTTATAATCGTGCGCCGTCAGTACGGTTTTGCAGCCAAAGCGCTTAGCGACGCCAATCAAGGCGGGCGTCAGCTGGTGGTAGATATTATGAAAGTGCACAATATCCGGGCGCTGCTCCAGCAGCAGGGTGTTGAGTTTATTGCAGGCCTCAGCGTTGTAGATAAAGTCGATGCCCGCTTTGAGCTTGCCCGTCAGCCCGTGGCTTTGATGATAATCCACGTTATGTACGAAGAAGCTTTCCCAGGGCGAAGGCTTATTTTCCGCATGCTGCATGCTGAAGTCGACAACCTGATAGCCCGCTTGCAGCATGGCGTCTCGCTCCTGGAAAAAAACGGTTTCCGCTCCGCCCTTAATAAAAAAGAATTTATTAACGAATAATATTTTCATGTTCTGTCTGGATATGTTTTGGGTTGGAGACGGTCACGGCGGGTTGTTTCAGCGGATCGCGAACGGAGTTAAGCAGGCCTCGCACCATACCTGCGGAAAATAACGATAAGTTGATCACGCTCTGGAGGCCGTCCCGCAGCGACTTATTTTTAATCGCCTTCAGCGCGATAAACGCCAGCAGCGGAAGCAGGGCGATAATAATCACACCGGGATTGAACGACAGGAGGCAAATAATCAATACCAGGATATACAGCGTGAATATCAGTTCGTTGCGAACAATCTTAAGCGCGGCGGGGAAATGCTTTTTCCCCCAGCAGTTGCGTAATAGCTCACCCGGCGCCCATAAAAAACCGTTCTTCCAGCGATAGGTCAACATTTTAAATGTCGGCATAGTATAGGACGCATGGCTAAAATAGGGCGCGGCGAGGCGGTGGAGTTTATAGCCCGCGGCCTGTAAACGGATCCCCAATTCGGCTTCTTCATAACCGTGAAGGTTAAGATTGGTCAGATAGCCAATTTTCTCGATTGCCGAACGGCGGTAAAGGCCGCCGCCGCCAAGATGATCGGTATCGCCCTGCGGATAGATAAGATGCAGACGCTGCTTGCGCGATTTAAACTCATAGTTAGCGGCGTCATCCATCTCGACGCTGCCCGCCACGCCCGCATATTCGGGATGCGTTTCAAGAAACGCCACGGCGGTGTCGAGAAAACCCGGCTCCAGCTCCATATCGCCGTCCAGCAGCAGCAGATAGTCCCCTTCGCTGAATAACCAGCCCAGCTGATGGCCCACACCGCAGCATCGATCTTTCGCGTTATCGAGGCAAACCACCATCGCGTCTTTGGCGACGGCCAGCTCGCGGGTATTGTCGGTGGACAGGCTATCGGCGACGATAATCTGATGCGGGTAAGGCTGCAATTGCTTGCGGACGCTGTCGATCGTTTTTTCAATACCCTGCGCTTCGTTGAGGGTCTTAATGCTGACGGTAATTGATGGCGTTTTATTCATATTGGGTACCGGAGTTCAGACGGACGGAACGATGAATGACAATAAGCGCCCCGAGGGCCAGCCATAATAAAAACTGTAGCATGGGAATGATCATCAGGATCTGGCTGTAGGGAAGGCTGAGCAAACAGCCAATGGCAAAGACGTAAAACGCAGGCGCGGAGCTGAGCAGCTGTAAATCTTCCCGTTTGAGATCGTAGCGGGAAAAGGTCTCTTTGGGCCGCATGCCGATGAGAATAGCGGCAATCATGGCGATAAATAAGATCACGCCGATAATACCGACTTCCCACAGCATCATGCTCAGCGCGGTGGAGTCGAGTATCAGATGATACCAGGCGCCAATATAGCCGGGGGAGACGGTACTGCCGCTGTTGGTGGCGTTCAGACCGTAGCCAAACAGCATCCCGCCGGGGCCAAAAAGCTCGTTATGCTGGAGCCAGAAGAAAATAGTGGTAAACCGGCCGAGCTCGCCGCTTTCCATAATGTAATTGGTATCAAAGATATAGCCGAGGGAATCGATAAATACCGAGAGCGCGCTTTTGGTCGGGTCCCCGCCGAAGGCCGACGAGTAATTGGACGCCAGAATGGTGATAGCGGCAAAAATTAGCACCACCATTCCGGCGGCGATAATCATCAACGAGCGCAGGGTGACTTTGCTGATGCCGCTGACGTAAGCGGGCATGATCCACAGCAGCGCCAGTAAGAAAGGCGACAGCAGAATCACGAATTTTACCTCGCCCACCACGCAGAGGAAAAAGGCCAGCACGATATGCGCCGCCATCGACTTGAACGAGCAGATACCGTGCTTAAATTCGGACACCTTCAGCAGCATAATCAGCAGGCAGAACATCCCCATGGCCGCGGTATTGCCGCCGCCCATCGGGTCGCCGCCAAACGTGCCGACCACCGAATCCCACTTTTCATCCTCGCCGCGCAAAGCCACGCGTTTTGGCACCACCACCAGCACCTGATAGATAGCCAGCGGGAACTGGACGTAGAACAGCCAGTAAAATAGCCGGGTCAGGCGGTGCAGCTGCGACTCGCGAAACATGCCGAGCAGCATGCAAAACATCACCAGCGACAGGGCCAGTTCATTTTTGAAGCCGACGATGGCGGTAACGATGCCGGATTGTAAAACCGTGGCGCAGAGGCTGAGGATGATAAACGTCAGATACAGCGCCAGCACCACCTTCTCGCGCGTGCTAAGCGCCAGCGGCTGCGGCCGGCTTTGCATCATCAGCAGGACCACCATCACCAGCACCATGAAAAAGGGGAGCCACAGCACGGCTGCCACGCCGGTGAAATACTGAATCGTGCCGCAGAAGACGATGGTCGTCAGCGCGAATACCTCCAGATAGCGACCAGTGTTTAGCTGCATATTTTCTGCTCCTGCCGGGAGAGCTGTAGCGCCCGTTTGTTCATTTTCAGCAGGATGAACAGATAGCGAATGCTGGTCAGCACGGAGAACGTCAGGAGGGCTATCTCATAGCGCTGGCCCAATTCAGGCAGCGCGATAAAAGCGACGATAATAATCAGCAGCTGCTCGATCTGAATGCGTAAAAAATAGCGTTTAGAACCAAAGATAAGCTCAATAACGGTCAGCGGACTGACGGCCAGCGCGGCGAACAGATAGGGCAGCATATAGCGTGAGGTCGGAATGGAATTGAGCCACTCCTGACTGAAGCCCAGGCGCATGACCAGCGGATAGAAAATCCAGATCCCAAGGATACAGATCAGCGCCGCGGCCATCAGCATCAGGCGAATCTTTTTGTACTCCGGATAGTTAAAGGTGCCGTTGCGAAAATCCATCGACCATTTTGAAAAGATGGAGTTGCGCACCGCGTTACCGACAATCATCACCGGTGATAAACAGAAGCGGCTCACCACCGAGAAATAGCCGGCGACCAGCGGTGAAAACCAGATATTTATCAACATCGTAGGCAGGTTATTGCTGGCCATCGCCAGCACTTCCGCGCTGCCGACGCGGCTGAGGTGCTGCCAGTGCTGGCGCGCAAAAAGGCCGTTCGCCCGTGGTGAAAAGTGCGCCGGCGTCAGGGTACTGAAGCGAAACAAACGCAGCAGGCAGAGGCCGAGCAGCAGCAAAATGCCCGCCATCCAGGCAATATAGAACAGCGTGGTATTCGGCATCGCCAGCAGAGCTATCGCCACCACCAGCGACACGGCGATACGCTGGAAGGTGAGGAACTGATAGTTACCGCCGCGCAGCGAGAGGTTCTCGGCGATCAAAACCAGCGCATAGCCGAAGGTGAGCAGGTAGAGAAACGCGATATTGAGATGGAATATCAGTCCGGTGATGACCGCCCACGGCAGCGCCAGAAGCAGGCTTTGCAGCAGGCAAAACACCACGTTCTGCCCCAGCTCATGCTCTTCCTGGCGCGGGATCAGCAGCTGCGACGCAAAGGTGCAAACCTGCGCGCCAATCAGCACGTTGCTGTAGATCATCGCATAGTGCCCGACTTCCGCCATGCCGTAGCGATGGGAAATCAGCCATACGGAAAAAGCGCCGATCGCCTGCGAGAGGACCGAGGAGCTGGCGATTGAAGAAATACTCTTAATTAAGTTCATAATCGCTACTTCGGTGAAATCAGTTCGCCCATGCCGCGCTCGGGCAGGCGTTTGCCCTCCTGCGTCTCCAGGTTCTCTTCTTGCACCCGGTTAAGCATGGTGGCGACAGGCGCTGGCGCGGCGGCTTGCAGACGATGTTGCGCGTCGCGGATGCGCGACGCCTGCTCGCCTGCGTTGACCACCAGCAGGCTGATATCGACGTGCGGCGCCAGCAGCAGGGCGTCCTGGGCCAGCCCGAGCGATGGCGCATCAATAATCAGATAATCGTAGGTCTGCCGCAGCGTCGTCAGCAGCGCCGGGAGCCGTTCAGAAGTGAGCAGCAGCAGGGCTGAGTCGCTGAGTTCGCCTCGCGGCATAAAATCCAGCGTCTCGGAAAGGGGGGCCACCGCCTGGGACGCGGCGCTGCGGCCATCAAGACGCTCGCTGAACCCTGTTTTATGCTGAGGATAGCGCGCGGAGAGCCCCGCGCTTGCCAGATAATCTACATCGATGAGCAAGGTTTTGCCTGACTTAGCGGCGGACCACGCCAGCATTTCGGCAATCAGGCTGCTGCCGGCATCTGCCTGCGCCGAGGTCACCAGTATCGTCCCGCTATGAGTATTCTGGCCGAGCAGCGCCAGGCGCAGGCTGTGGAGCATATCGGCATACAGCAGGTTCTGGAACGTCAGCTTCGCGCTGTTCGCCTGAGGCAACAGCGGAAACTCACCGCTGGCATCAAGGCCCGTTTTGGCTTTAAGTTCGCTGATGCTGTTCACCGTTTTGTCGAGCGCGGTGCTGACTATCAGGTACATGATGTACAGCGCCAGCGCCATCAGGGTCGCCATCACGATAAGCAGACCGCGCTGCGGTTTAGAAGGAAGATTTGGCGGCACGGCGGCATCGTAGATCACTTCATCGGGAACCGAAAAGCTCTCGGAGAGCTTCTGCTCATTCGCCCGCTGATACAGCGATTTATACAGCTCTTCGGTTTTGTTCAGCGCGGTCATCATGGTGTTGTATTTATCGCGCTTGGCGCCCAGCGCCTGGAAGTCGGCTTTCTGATCGTCGAGCATCTTCTGATAGTGCTGTTCATCGTCCAGCGCAATCTGATACTGCTGGCGTAAGCCGTTAAGCAGTTCCCCCAATACCTGGCCTATCTGCCCGTTGACGACCTGCAGCTGGGCCTGAGCCTGAAGATATTTCGGATGCTTAGGGCCATAGTGTTTCGCCGCTTCCGATAAGTTACGCCGCGTCTGGATCAGCGCGATCCGCAGATCCTGAATCTGCGGATGACCGGAAATTTCCGGCAGCGAGATGATGGCTTCCGGCGCTTTTCCCTGCTGACGGCGCACTTTGTCCCACACCGTTTGCGCTTTCAGACGGCGCTGGGTGGCGTCGGCCAGATGGTTAATCACGATCCCCAGGCGCTCGGTCTCGTAGCCATCCATGCTGCGAAAGGTCAGCAGGCCGTTTTGTTTGAGAAAATCATCGATGTCGGCTTTCTGGCGATCGAGCTTATCGCGCAGATCGTCCATCATTTTCTCGTTCCAGCCCTGGGCCTGAAGTAAGATTTTCTGCTTCTGCGCCAGGCTGTAATCGATAAACGCCTGCGCCACGCCGTTGGCGATATCGGCGGCTTTTTGCGGCGATTTCGCCTCCATCGAAACGGATACTAGCTGCGTGGTGCGCACGCCGGAGATGGTCAGGTTTTTTTGCAGGGCGCGCAGCGCATTATTGACCCGTGCGGCCTCATCAAGATTGTCCCCGCCGTTAAATTCCGGGTCCCGATCCAGCTTTAGCGCTTTTACCGCGGCTTCCAGCACGACGCGGGAGCCCATCAGCGCGTATTTGGTTTCATAGTAATCGCTGCGGGTGGAATCATAGTTTTCCAGCCGCGGCAGGGGGGTAACATCCTGCGACTGCGCTTTAAACAGCACCGTCGCGGTTGCGGTATAGCTGGATGACATAAAGCGCGTCAGGATCCACGACGCCGCGGCAGCCACCACCACCACTACCAGGCACCAGATCAGCTTGTGCTTAATTTTGTTGAAATAAGGCGTGAAGTCGATAAAGCCTTCTTTCTTCTTTCCATTTTCAACTAATGAAATAGCCATATCAGAAGAAACTCATGCCAATGATGATGGTATCTCCGGCCTGTACGGCGGAGTCGGCGGCGACGTTTTCCAGCAGTTTACCGCTGCGAAACTGACGAATGCGGATGTCATGGCGATCGGCGCGATCGGTAAACCCGCCGGCCAGCGCAATGGCTTTTTCAGCGGTTAAGCCCGGTTCCCAGGCGTAACCGTCCGGTTTTTTGACTTCGCCTAACAGATAAATTTTACGGTATTCGGCAATGCTTACGGTCACCATTGGCGCCTGCAGATAGTTACCGCGCAGCTTATCGGCAATTTCGTTGCCGACCTGTTCAGGCGTTTTCCCTTTCAGCATCAGGGAGCCTATATAAGGATAATCAACGCTGCCGCTATTATCGATTTTTACGCGCATAGTGAGATCCTGTTCGCCGGAAACCGCGATATTGATCTCATCTCCCTGGTCCAGATGATAAACGGCATCCGGCGGCGTTCGGATTGTCTGCGGCGGCGCCGAACAGCCCGCCAGCCATAGCGCCAGAAGAGAAATCACCGCCCGTTTTCCATAGCTAAGGATCATATTTGTACCTGCGTCATAAAAATAATGGCCGAGTCGTTGTAGCCCAGCGTGCGCTCGACCTCATGGTCATAGTCCGGGCCAATATAAAAGGCATCTTTTTCTTTATTAGAATGCATCGTGTTCCATTGCAGCTTCAGCTGAAAATTAACGGATGGACGGTAGTCGTAGTTGAAGGTGAGCGAAACGAGGTTTGATCGATCTTTGCGTCCGTTGGTCTGGTGTTTGTAATCCTCTGTAATATAAGAGTAATCAACCAGAGTGGAGAACCTGTCGACCAGCCAGTGGTGCTCATAGCCCAGACCGAAATTTGATACCAGAATATAGCCGCCGGAGTCGGTGGGATCTTTTATTCGTTGTGAACTATGTAAGTTGAGCTTTATCTGTTCAAGTGGTTTCCAGTCGGCGTTAATATCCCAGTTCAGGCCGTTGAACCCCTGCGAGTCGGGATTATGGATAAAATCTTTATACAGCCAGGCGACGTTGCCGTGGATCTCGGTCTTGCCGGAAAGACGATTTTTCATGCCGACCAGCAGGTAATATTCATTACTGTCTTTTAACGGGTTGAGCTCATAGCGACGCTGGTTGGTAATAAAACTGTAGCGATAGCGCAGCGTTTTGGCTTTTTGATCAAAAAGCTCGGCGACCACGCTGTTTTCATGCCACTCCTGATCGTGCATGTAATAATGAAAGTCGGCGCTGGCGTCCTCAATGCTGTCGAGATTGCGAAAGCGCAGCTGCTTATGCATTAGCGCAACTTCTGCTTTACCGCGGCCTTCCGGCGCCCCGTAGCTATAGCGCAGTTCACTGTTAAAGAAGCGCGTGGCGATGGGCTTATTAATGCCAAACTCTTTAAACTGCTCGGGGAGAAACCCCTCGGTGGTATCGCGGCCGCGCTCTTCATGGCCGAACGTTTCATCGAGATCCAACGACAGCCCGTGCATGCTGCCGAAGCGCCACTTGCCGTTAAACATAAAAAAATGGTTGTCGCGGTTATCTGCGCTATCGCTGGCGTAGCGGCGGTAATCGCCGGAGTACATCAATAAATAGCGGTCCTCGTAGCGCTCGCCGATGGCTTTGAAAATCGGCTTAACGCCTTGATAAGCGGAGCCGATTTCATTCCCGCCGTAGCGTTGCCAGGTCACGTTGTCATTGTAACCGACGTCATAACCCACCTGGCTCTCGAAATCGATGCCAGCCACACCGGTATGTGGTTTTGCCTGCAGGTCAGCCCATGCGTAAGGCATCGCCAGCAAACCTGCGAGGAAAGTGAGTTCAGAACGCATTCTTCCCCACAAATCCGCGGAAAAACGTTAAAAACACAATTTTAATGTCCAGCAGCAGCGACCACGACTGAATATATTCCAGATCGTACTGAATGCGTTTTTCCATTTTATCAATCGTGTCGGTTTCGCCGCGAAAACCGTGTATTTGCGCCAGCCCGGTAATGCCGGGCTTCACTTTATGGCGGATCATGTAATTTTCCACCAGCACGCGATACTGCTCATTATGCGCGACCGCGTGAGGGCGTGGGCCCACTATCGACATGGTTCCCTGCAGCACGTTAAAAAACTGCGGCAGTTCATCAAGTGAGGTTTTACGTAAAAAGGCGCCGAAGCGGGTAATGCGCGGATCGTTACGCGTTGCCTGGGTCACTACCGCGCTGTTTTCCATCACGCGCATGGTTCTGAACTTCCAGACGGGGATCTGTTTACCGTTCAGGCCGTAACGGTTTTGTTTAAACAGCACCGGGCCCGGCGAAGTCAGCTTAATTCCGATCGCCACCGCCAGCATGACCGGCAGGCTGACCAGGGTAAAAAAAGCGCCAAGCACGATATCTTCGATACGCTTGAGTACCGCGCCTTCGCCTTCAAACGGCGAGGTAAAAATGCTGATCGTCTGAATATTGCCAAACATCCGCAGCTGAGAAATATGTGAGCTGTAGGAAAAGAGGTCCGGTACCAGAAACACATCTACGGTGGTGTCGGAAAATTCATTCAAGAACTGACGAATACGCTGCTGGGCGACCATCGGCAGGGCAATATAGACTTCATCGATTTCTCCGGCTTTCGCCAGCGCCAGCAGGTCTCGTGAATTGCCTTTTTTCTCAATGCTGAGCAGGCGACTGTCGCGCTGCACGGCGCGGTCCTCAAAGAAGGTGATGTCAATCCCGTCGTGGGTATACTCCTTAAACAGCGCCTGCTCGATGGCCAGCCCGGCTGGCGTTATGCCTAAAATAGCCACCTTGAGTCTGGATTTGAAAAAATAGCGGCTGGAGATAACGCGAATCAGAAACATACTAATAAATATGGCAATCGAGCACAGCACAATAATTTCAGCTAATCGCACCGCGTTTGTGCTGGCGTGATTGTTCAGTAATAATTCGGCGCTTACAAACAATAAAAATGATAACAAGCCGCTTATACTGACGCTGAAAAACAATTTAGTTAATTTTTTTAAATACTGGCCTTTAAACTGACCAGAATATAGCTGAAAGTGTTCATTGGCTCTGATAAATATCAGTGAATATATTATGCCCAGGAACAGAGAGGCCGTTGAGGGTTCGACGAAAAAGTATTTTAAATAAGCGAAAATGAACAAGTTGACGGCAATAAAATCCAGTAGCTTCATCAGCTTACTATAGCGGGCGTTGTAAATTTTAATGGTGCTATCCGTCATCTTTTTGCTCGTTTTATAGTCAATAAAATGATGTCCTGTCCTTCTTTAAAGCTGAATTTATGTCTATGAATCTATTCAAAAATTAAGCTTTAGCTCGGCGTTGATTATTGTAGCCTACGATTAATCTTATGTCGAACCTGCCCCGGACTGAGAGGAGATAACTTTTCCTGACGGGCAATAATATTTTTATCATTGCCTGAAGCATAAAAATGGCGGTTACGATTAAATAGGGGCGGAGAGACCCGGGTGGCAAACGAACGGCCGTCATGACTACATTTCCTGGCCGATCCACACTTGAGCGTTAAAAAATTCGCGCCAGCGGGGCTGGCGCGTTTATTGGCTAAATCCCAATGCACATGTATTTGATTTCTAAGTAATCCTCTATGCCATACTTCGACCCTTCGCGGCCGAGACCGGAAGATTTCACGCCGCCGAACGGGGCGACCTCGGTGGAGATCAGGCCGGTGTTAATCCCGATAATGCCGTACTCCAGCGCTTCGCCGACGCGAAAGACGCGGCTCAGATCGCGAGCGTAGAAATAGGCCGCCAGGCCGAATTCTGTGTCGTTGGCCTGAGCAATAACATCCGCTTCATCTTTAAAGCGGAATAGCGGGGCGAGGGGGCCAAAGGTCTCTTCTTTCGCCACTTTGGCATCACCGGGGACGTCCACCAGAATCGTTGGCTGAAAGAAGTTTCCGCCGAGCTCATGAACTTTCCCGCCGGTTACTATCCGCGCGCCTTTGCCCAGCGCATCGGCGATATGCTCCTGTACTTTGGCGATTGCTTTCTCGTCAATCAGCGGCCCGATGGTGACGTTCGGCTGCAGGCCATCGCCGATTTGCAGCTTACTCACCGCCTGCTGAAGCTTTTCGGCGAAACGATCGTAGACGCCATCCTGGACATACAGGCGGTTGGCGCAGACGCAGGTCTGCCCGGCGTTGCGAAACTTGGAGGCCAGCGCGCCTTCGACGGCTTTATCCAGATCGGCGTCATCAAAAACGATAAACGGCGCGTTGCCGCCGAGCTCCAGCGAGACCTTCTTGATATCTTTCGCGCACTGTTCCATCAGCTGGCGGCCAATTTCCGTCGAGCCGGTAAACGAGAGTTTGCGCACCAGCGGGTTACCGGTGAGCTCATTGCCGACTTCGCTGGCCGAACCGGTGACCACGTTAAACACGCCCTCGGGGATCCCGGCGCGGTTGGCGAGCTCCGCCAGCGCCAGCGCGGAGAACGGGGTCTGGCTGGCGGGCTTGAGCACCATCGTGCAGCCTGCGGCCAGCGCCGGGCCCGCCTTGCGGGTGATCATCGCCGAGGGAAAATTCCACGGGGTGATAGCGGCGGTTACGCCAATCGGTTGTTTAATCACCAGCAGCCGCTTGTCGGCCTGATGGCCGGGAATGGTATCGCCGTAGATGCGCTTGCCCTCTTCGGCAAACCACTCGATAAAGGAGGCGGCGTAGCTGATTTCACCTTTTGCTTCCGCCAGCGGTTTACCCTGTTCCAGCGTCATCAGGCGCGCCAAATCGTCCTGATGCTCCATCATCAGCTCAAACCAGCGGCGCAGGATAGCGGAGCGTTCTTTGGCGGTAAGGGCGCGCCATGCGGGCAGCGCGCCGGCGGCGGCATCGATAGCCTCGCGGGTTTCTGCGGCGCCCATTTTGGGCACGCTGCCCAGCTGCTGGCCGTTGGCGGGGTTCGTGACCGCGAGGGTCTCTTTGCTGCTGGCGTCGCGCCAGCGTCCGTTAATCAACGCCTGCTGGCGAAAAAGGGTAGGGTCGTTAAGTTGCATGGTTGCGTCCTGTCGTAAACTGTTTTAGCAGTGAATGCGTCCGGCTCGGCTGGGCCTGCCGTTTATAGAAGCTCCCGGCAGACGCAGCGGCATCAAACATCTGTCCCTGTTTAGTGTAGTCGAACGCGTTCAGGAAGCCGGGCACAAGCCAGGCTGTGGCTATAATAACCACGGGTAATTTACGGTTATTTGAGCTGGCAGGACGTTATTGGACGAAAAACGCGGTATTTTTTATGCTCAATCCGCAAGAAAGGAGCGCTCTATGTCACAGCAAGAACGGTTTTGTCAGGCCTGTGGAATGCCAATGTCCGCCGGGGAGGCGAAAAGCGCAAGCGAAGAGTACTGCGCCTGGTGCTGCGATAGCGAGGGGAAGCTTAAATCCTGGGAGGACGCCGTCTCCGGCCTGGCCGAGTTCCTCGATTCCTGGCAGAAGGTCGGCCCCGCGGAAGCGCGCAAGCGGGCGATGCGCTACTTAACGGCCATGCCCGCGTGGGCCCATAAAGCGGAAGAGTAACCCGCAGCCCGGAGCGCAACACTCCGGGCTTTTTTAGCGCGATCAGAACTTCCAGGAGACGCTGCCGACGATACTGCGCTCTGCGCCAAAGTAGCAGTAAGAGAGCGAGTTACAGGCGGCAACGTAGCTCTTGTCGGTCAGGTTATTCACGTTCAGCTGGGCGCTGAGGCCTTTAATTCCCACCTTCGACAGGTCATAGCCGATCGCCATATCCACCAGCGTATAGGACGGCAGAGTGTGCGTATTCAGGCGGTCGCTGGTAATGCCGTTGACGTAGCGCACGCCGGAACCCAGCGTCAGGCCATCCAGCGGGCCGCTTTTCACATCATAGCTCAGCCAGGCGCTGGCCTGATTGCGCGGTGCGTAAACGGCACGCTTGCCTTGCTCTTCCGGGCTGCTTTTCTTATAGCGAATGTCGGTGTAGGTATAGGCGGCCTGCAGGCGGAAGCTATCCGTTAGCTGGCTTATCGCCTCCAGCTCCACCCCTTTCGACTCAATTTCACCAATCGAACGATACGGATCGGTCGGCTCTTCTTTGGTGGCGATATTGGTCTGATTGATGCGGAATACCGAGGCGCTGAACTGGCTGTTCATTCCTTCCGGCTCATACTTCAGCCCGGCTTCCCACTGCTTGCCTTTCATCGGATCCAGCACGTTGCCGTTTTCGTCGGCGAAGCTGGTGGGCGTAAAGGCGGTGGAGTAGCTGATGTACGGGGCAAACCCGTTATCGAACAGATACAGCAGCGCGGCGCGGGTGCTGAAGTTGTTCTTATCCAGATCGCTGCGCGTTTGATTAAGCTTATCGATGTTGGAGACGCTGACCTGGTCGTAGCGCCCGCCGAGGGTCAAACGCCAGCGCTCCCAGGACATTTGATCCTGTAAATAGTAGCCGGTCTGGCGCAGCTTGTGCTTCTCGCGGCTGTACATGGTGATGTAATCCGGCTTCGCGCCGTAGACCGGATTAAAGGCGTCGATGGCCGGGAATGCGCCATAATAGCCGGTGGTGTCGTTGCTGCGGTCCTGATAGTCGATCCCTATCAGCAGGCGATGGTTAACGGCCCAGGTATCGACGCTGCCGTCGAGCTGGTTATCGAGGGTGATGGCGTTCATCTTTTCGTCCGAGCCGGAATAGCCGCGGTTCAGCTCGGTTTCGTTCAGCCAGCCCGCGGCATAAACCTGATTCAGCTCGACTTTGGTATGCAGGTAGCGCAGCTTCTGCCGCACCGACCAGCCGTTATCAAACAGATGCTCGAAGTTGTAGCCGACCATATTTTCGCGGCGATCGTACTTGTCGTAGTCATCTTCTCCCTCGAAGAAGGTGTTAGCGATTTTCTTGCCGTAGTGCGGCACCACGGTACCTTCATAGGGGAGGCCCGAGTGGCTGCCGCCCTCCGGGTCGCGATGCAGATAGGCCATTAAATCAAGGCGCGTCTGGTCGGTGATGCGCCAGGTCAGGCTGGGCATAATCGCGTAGCGCTGCTCTTTTAAGGTATCAAACTGCGAGTCTGCATAGCGGGTCATGCCGCTTAAGCGCGCCGCCACGCGATCGTTATCGTCCAGCGCCCCGGTAACGTCAAACGCCGCCCCGCGCTGGTTGTTATTCCCGGCAAACAGCTTAATTTCCCCGCCGGGATCGAATGAGGGTTTACGCGAGGTGAGGGCGACGATGCCGCCGGGCGAAGAGCGGCCGTACAGCACTGAGGCCGGGCCGCGCACCACTTCGATATTTTCCAGGAACCACGGATCGACCACCAGCGAGCTGTGCGAGTTGGTATCGCCCATCATTTTCAGGCCGTCGAGATAGACGTTATCCAGGCTGCCGTCGGAGAAGCCGCGCAGGACGATATAGTCAAAGCGGTTGGAGGCACCAATCTGGTTGCTGTATACCCCGGGGGTATAGCTCACGGCCTGGCGGACGCTGATCGCGCCCTGTTCTTCAAACTGCTCGCGCGTGATAATAGACACCGATTGCGGGGTCTCTATATCCGGGGTGGCAATTTTGGTCGCGCCGCTCTGCATCTGCGAAGTGACCACGATGGTTTCGTTTTTTGTTGTTTCCTGGGCCAGCAGCGGGAAGGCGACGCCGCCGGTCACCCATCCTACCAGTAGCGCCAGGCGAGTTTTCGCAAACATGAACATCTCCAAAGGCATTTCTAATTGTTAATAAGAATTATTACCTTTTTGATGCTGTCTATAGCTATGCGCAATGCCAGGATACGTATGCGCGCTGCCAAAGCCGCTGACTATTTTTCGCAAAAAGGGGAAAAATGGATTAGCCCGGCTTTTGCACATCGCAGGGCGAGATGCCGTAGCGCCGACGAAAAGCGGTAGAGAAGTTGGTGGCGTGCTGGTAGCCCGACATCCAGGCCGCCTGCTGCACGCTATAGCCCTCCAGCAGATAGCTTCTTGCCCGCGCCAGGCGGCAATCGCGCAGGTAGTCAAAAACCGAACAGCCGTAGGCCTGGCGAAACTTACTGCGCAAGCTGCTGGAGCTCATCGCCGCCCGCTGGGCCAGCTCATTGAGGGTGTAGTCGTTTTCCGGCGCCTGCTCCAGCAGGCGGCGAACTCTCTCCAGCCGCTGCTGTTCGCCGCCCGCCGGGGCGACGTGCTTCGCGCTTTCATCCTGACAGACGCTCAGCCCATGGCCGAACAGCTGCAGGATAAGCCCTTCCAGCATCAGCTGTCGGGACACGCGACTCAGCGCGCTCTGCTGCGCGTACTGCAGTCCGCTCAGCAGAAAACCCGGTATCTGCCAGATAAGCGTTGGCGTCTGGCACCTTTCCCACTCGCGCATCAATGAATCGAGCAGGCCATCGCGCCAGGTGCCGTCCGGGTAGAGTCCGAGGGAGAGCGTACGGAGCCGGCTGTCGGCATCGTGGCGGGCGCGCATGGCCTGATGTTCGCTAAGGCGCGAGGTGAAGGCCATCCCGGAACGCACCAGGTGCTGCTCCCCGTTGAGGGTCAGCGCGACGCAGCCTTCCAGCACCACCAACATATAGAGCGGGCTACTGTGGCGGGAGGTGGTCTCATAAGGCTGCAATACGTGAACATCAGAATGGGTGACGCACATGCCGCAGGGCAGGGTCAACTCTTCCACTTCTCCCCGCAGCACCGGGCTGGCGTGCGGAGGCTCCGGCTTTTGCAGCAGCTGCGGGAAGCGGTAGTCGATACCGTATCGTTCACCAAACGCCATAAACTCGCTGACGGAGAAGGTTTTCCTCAGCGCCTGGCGGGCGGGTTCGTTCTGCGTAGTTGTCTTGTTCATGCGGTTTTCGGCACCGGAGAGGGCGTCATCGGATGACGTCACCTTATCACTGCGCGGGCAGGGCGACAATAAAGATGAGAATCATTATCAACTTTTGCGCTGCGGCACAGAAGGCGCGCGGACGGCCGCTATCCGTGCGCCAGCGGCAGGGATCAGGCGTCAGCGTTGTCCAGCGGCCAGGAGTCGAACAGGTAGCCGTCGAAGTAGATATCATCGACGTTGGAGAACTCCAGCAGGCGGCGTTTGACGTTTTCCAGATGCTGCCACATGGCAAGCTTGGCCGCCCGGGCGTCTTTTTTGATTAAGGCGGCGAGGATCCGTTTGTGATCCACCAGCCACTCCTGACGGTAGTGGGTATCGCCGAGATGGCGGTGCAGCTGGATCCACATGGGGTTATTTTCCCGCCACTGCCATGACTGCCTGAACAGCTCGACCAGCATACTGTTGTGGGTCGCTTCGGCAATGGCCAGATGAAACTGCATATCGCCGCTTTCGGAGCCGCCCGGCGCGCTGCTGGCCAACTCGCGCTCTTCCAGCTGCAAAGCCTGGCGCATTTTGATGATATCTTCCCGGGTTGCCTGCAGGGCGGCAAATTCGGCGATATTGCTCTCCAGCAGCTGGCGGGCCTGCAGCAGTTCAAACGGACCGGCATCATTGCAATGATTGATGTCCGCGCTCTCCGCCGCGCCTTCTCCGACGGCGTTATCGAGCACGTAGATCCCGGCGCCGCGGCGCACTTCGACCAGCCCTTTAATCTCCAGCATGATCAGCGCCTCGCGGACCACGGTGCGGGTCACGTCCAGCATCTCGGCGATTTCACGTTCCGGCGGTAAGCGATCGCCGGGGTTATAGGGCGTCTGGACGATCAGATTGCGGATCAACGCGCCGACTTCCTGATAGGGTCTGTGCTGAGAAGTTTGTGATTTCATGATGTTATGTTGTGAGATGCGATAGCCCGGTGGCTGACTATAGCATCTGGCCAGGGGGTTGGCACCTCCCCGTGCGCGGAGAGTGGGAAAACGGGTCAACCACATTGGTGTGCAGTTGACCCATGGCAGGACAGAGCGTTACAGGCCGCCGCCGAGCGCCGCAACGCACTCGCGGGCGCCGCGTTCGCACAGCGCGTGGTAAGCCTGCGTCACCGCCGCAATAAAATCGCTATTGTCCGGCAGATCGTGGGCAAAAATTCCGCTTAACGCCAGCAGCGCGGCGACGCGTTCTGCACCCTGAAAACGCTGGTTGATCTGTTGGATCTCCGCCAGCAGCGGGTCGACGACATCAATAGGCTGCCCCCGCTCGTCGATGCCCTGGGTATAGCGCATCCAGCCCGCCACGCCGAGCGCCAGATGGCGCCAGCTGCTGCCGTTTTGCAGATGCAGACGGATGGGATCCAGCAGGCGCTGCGGCAGCTTCTGGCTACCGTCCATGGCGATCTGCCAGGTACGATGGCGCAGCGACGGGTTGCTGAAACGGGCAATCAGCAGCGTGGCGTAGGCCTGGAGATCGGTGCCTTCCGGCATGAAGAGCGTCGGCGCCTGCTCCTGCATCATCAGGGCGAAAGCCGCTTCGCGATAGGCCGGGTTGGTCATGGTATCGGCGATGGTTTCATAGCCGCCGAGATAGCCAAGATACGCCAGGAAGGAGTGGCTGCCGTTGAGCATCCGCAGCTTCATCATTTCAAACGGCACGACGTCTTCAACAAACTGCGCGCCGACTTTATCCCACGCCGGGCGGCCGCTGACGAAGCTATCTTCAATCACCCACTGGCGGAACGGTTCGCAGGCGATGGCGCACGGATCGTAGACCCCAAGCTGGTCGGCAATCTCCTGCAGCGTTTCCGGCGTCGCCGCGGGTACGATGCGGTCAACCATGGTGCACGGGAAGGTGGCATGGGCTTCAATCCACGCCGCCAGCAGCGGGTCGCGCGCCTGGGCCAGGCCAAGCACCGCCACTTTCGCCACGTGGCCATTCTCGCGGACGTTATCGCAGGACATCACCGTAAAGGCCTCAAGCCCCTGCTCACGGCGCAGGCGCAGCGCTTCGACGATATAGCCTATGGCGGATTTCGGCGTCGTCGGGTTGGCGAGGTCGTGTTGAATCAGCGGGTTGTTGAGATCGAGCTGGCCGCTGGCCGCATCGGTGCAGTAGCCTTTTTCAGTGACCGTCAGGGAGACGATTGCCGTGTGCGGACGCGTCATGGCGCGCAGAATGCCGTCACAGCCGTCGATTTCCGGATGCAGCGCCTCTTTCATCGAACCGATAATTTTCAGCGCGGTGCTGTCAGCGCCTTTTTCCGCCACCGTGTAGAGCAGCTGCTGATTTTTCAGCTGTTCAATCAGAACGCGATCGTTGCCCGGCATCAGGTTGACTTCGCAGATGCCCCAGTCGCTGTCGCTGGTTTCCAGCAGATGATGGGTATAAAGCGCCTGATGCGCGCGGTGAAATGCGCCGCAGCCCAGGTGAACGATGCGGGATTCCAGGCGAGAACGATCCCACGCGGGGCGCGTCACCGGCAGGTTGCTGTCGGCAATGGTTGCAGTCATAGCAAACTCCAGAGTGGGCCGCAAAAGGCGGCCGAAGAGGTAAAGGCGGGACGTCGGCCCCGCCAGTCAGGAATTAGCGGCTAAAAAAAGCGCGCTGAATCGCCAGCTCGACGCCGCGAACTTCAGCCAGCCCTTTCAGGCGACCAATCGCGGAATAGCCGGGGTTGGTTTTCTTTTTCAGATCGTCGAGCATCTGGTGGCCGTGGTCAGGACGCATAGGGATAAGATCCTCTTTGCCTTCCGCTTTACGGCGGTACTCTTCTTCAACAATCGCTTTCACCACTTCGTACATGTCCACGTCGCCGTGCAGGTGAGCGGCTTCGTGGAACGTTTTCGGGTTCTCTTCGCGCAGCGTAGAGCGCAGATGGGTGAAGTAAATGCGCGGGCCGAACTGCTTAATCATATCCACCAGATCGTTGTCGGCGCGGACCCCGTAGGAGCCGGTGCACATGGTAAAGCCGTTAGCCATGCTGTTCACCGTGTCGACCATCCACTGCATATCTTCAATGGTCGAGACGATACGCGGCAGGCCGAGAATCGGGCGCGGCGGATCGTCCGGGTGTACCGCCATACGTACGCCAACCTCTTCGGCGACGGGGATAATCGCTTTCAGGAAGACGGCGAAATTCTCGCGCAGCGCGGCTTTATCAATATCTTTATAGGTGGCAAGGTGCTGGCGGAACTGGTCGAGGGTATATCCCTCTTCCGCGCCCGGCAGACCGGCGATAATGTTGCGGGTCAGGCGCGCTTTATCTTCATCGCTCATGGCGGCGAAACGCTGATTCGCCTGAGCGACCTCTTCGGCGGTGTAGTCCGCTTCCGCGCCCGGACGCTTGAGGATATGCAGTTCAAAGGCGGCGAATTCAATTTGATCGAAACGCAGGGCTTTGGAGCCATCCGGCAGGACGTATTCCAGGTCGGTACGGGTCCAGTCGAGGACCGGCATAAAGTTGTAGCACACGGTACGGATGCCGCATTGGGCCAGATTGCGCAGGCTCTGCTGGTAGTTAGCGATCCACTTGGCGTAGTTGCCGGTATGGGTTTTGATCTCTTCGTGAATCGGTACGCTTTCGACCACCGACCATACCAGCCCGGCGGCTTCCACGATGGCTTTACGCTTGAGGATTTCGTCAACCGTCCACACTTCACCGTTCGGAATATGGTGCAGGGCGGTAACCACTCCGGTCGCGCCCGCCTGACGGACGTCAGCTAAAGTGACCGGATCGTTAGGGCCATACCAGCGCCATGTCTGTTCCATGCTTAACCTCTTTCACGTTATTGACCTGCTTCAGGCCGCTGCTTTGATGGTAGCGTCGGTTCCGGTCAACCATCGTAACGGAGGGGAAACCAGACGATATGGCGTATAAATTCCTCCAATTGGTCGAACATGTCAACCATGAATGGTAAATTGGTAAACCAAAATGTGACGGAGATGCGCGGAGGGGAGGAAACGTTAAACAGGGCGGCATTGATAAACCGCCACGGGGCGCGGGCTGATTCTGCTGGCGTTAGTGTTAAGCATTTTTCATGTACTTCAAGAGATTACTCAGAACCGGGGAAGTGGAATTCTTCATGGGCATAGGGTCAGTGCGCGGCGGGTAGCGTCGTGTTGCGAAATGGTTAACCAATGTGCCAAACCTATCGACCAGAAGAACGGAGGCGGTCATTGATGCTGGCCGGAGCGCGTACGGACTCGCAGCAGATCACACTTTTTGATTATTACGATTTCCATATAAAAACTACGTGTTATCATTCCGCTGGTAAATACCTTTTCAACTCTCACCGAGGCTTTGATGCTGGAGAATGTCATCATCAGATAATCAGCTTCCCGACCTTTTCAGGCCGGACTGGTTATCGCTGCGCTTAAACCTTACGCGAACACCTGCGGGTGTTGGCTCGTTTTTACGCATGATGATTAACAGGTTTCTTCAGTATGAATCTATCCCGTCAGGAACAACGTACCTTACACGTTCTCGCTAAAGGTGGCCGGATCGCGCACATCCGCGATGCATCAGGCCGCGTCACCTCTGTTGAATGCTACAGCCGCGAAGGGCTCCTGCTCAGCGACTGCACGCTCGCCGTTTTCAAAAAACTCAAAACCAAAAAGCTGATTAAGTCCGTCAACGGACAGCCCTACCGCATCAATACCACCGGGCTGAATAACGTCCGCGCACAGCTGGACAATCGCTAAGGAGCCTCTGATGACAAACCACAGCTTCACTTTTCATGTCGCCTCTGAAGGCGATACCGATGACATTCTCGACGTCGAAACCCGGGCTTTCGGCTACAGCAAAGAGGCCAGGCTGGTGGCCGATTTGCTCAACGATGAGAGCGCCTGCCCGACGCTATCGCTGCTGGCCAGGCATAACGGAGAGGCGGTTGGGCATATTTTTTTCACCCGGGCGACGTTCAAAGGGGAGCCGGACTCGCCGATGATGCACATCCTTGCTCCCCTGGCGGTGGTGCCGGAATACCAGGGCGCGGGCGTTGGCGGAGAGCTTATCCGGCACGGCATTGAGCAGTTGAAAGCAATGGGAAGCCAGATGGTATTTGTTCTGGGCCACGCCGCTTACTACCCCAGGCACGGGTTTGAGCCATGCGCGGGAGATAAAGGCTATCCGGCGCCTTATCCGATTCCCGAGGCGCATAAAGCCTGCTGGATGCTGCAGCCGATTTCGTCTCAGCCGCTGGGACGAACGGGCCAGATACAGTGCGCCCGGGCGTTAATGAAACCCGAGCACTGGTGCGAGTAATCAATAAGGAGATGATGATGACTATTGGCACGATTATTACAGGTTCCAGGCATATCGCGTTGTCATCCCGGGAGCGCAAAATCCCCTGGGATGAACCGGCTTTTAGCCAGCGTATGCTGGAGAACCATCTGTCGCAGGAGCACGACTGGGCCAGCCGCAGGCGGGCGGTTATCGAACAACAGGTCGCGTGGATTGCCGGACAGCTACCCGCCGGCGCGCGCATTCTGGACCTCGGCTGCGGGCCGGGCTTTTACACCCGCCTGCTGGCGGAGCGCGGCTTTTACTGTACGGGCGTGGATTTTTCGCCGGCGTCGATCGCCTGGGCCCGGCAGCAGGCGCAGGCGGCCGGGCTGGATATTACCTATCACCAGCAGGACGTTCGCGAGTACGCGCCGGAAACCCAGTTTGATTTCATTATGATGACCTTCGGTGAACTGAACGTGTTCAGCGCGGCTGAGGCCCGCTCGCTGGTTCATCGCTGCGCGCAGTGGCAGGTTCCGTGGGGAAAGCTGCTCATCGAGGTTCATACCTATGCTGAAGTTAAACGTCAGGGAATGGCCGATCCCGGCTGGCAGCGCTGTCCGCAGGGGCTGTTTCTTGATGTTCCGCACCTGCTGCTGACGGAGCACGCCTGGGATCCGGCGGCGCAAACCAGCTCCACGCGGTTTATGGCGATTGAAGAGAGCGGCAAGGTGACGCGCTTCGGCAGCCGGATGACCGCCTGGCATGATGATGCTTATCTCGACCTGCTGCGCACGGCGGGTTTGACCACCATTACTCGCCCGGATGAGGCGGAATGGCCGGTCAGCGAAACCTTTACCGGCAAGCTGTACGCGCTGCTGGCCGAAAAAAACGTTCCCGATTCTCTTTCCGCAAAACCCATAAAAGGAATTCAACCATTGGATATCCCACGTATTTTCACCATTAGTGAAAGCGCTCATCGCATCCATAACCCGTTTACGCCGGAAAAATACGCCGCCCTTGGCCGGGTGCTGCGAATGAAGGCCGGAACCCGGATACTCGATCTTGGCAGCGGGTCGGGGGAGATGCTCTGTACCTGGGCGCGCGATCACGGCATTCGCGGCATCGGCGTCGACATGAGCGCGCTGTTCAGCGAGCAGGCTAAGCTGCGGGCAGAAGAGCTCGGCGTTGCCGACCGCGTGACGTTTATTCACCAGGACGCCGCCGGTTATGTGGCCGAGGAAAAATGCGACATCGCCGCCTGCGTGGGCGCGACCTGGATCGCCGGCGGCGTCGCCGGGACTATCGAGCTGCTGAGCAAAAGCCTCAAGCCCGGCGGTATGCTGCTGATCGGCGAACCGTACTGGCGCCAGGTACCGGCAACGGAAGAGATAGCACAGGCCTGTGGCGCCTCTTCGCTCGCCGACTTTCTGACGCTTGCCGATCTGGTCTCCTCTTACGATGCGCTTGGCTATGACCTCGTCGAAATGGTGCTGGCGGACCAGGAAGGTTGGGACCGCTACGAAGCGGCGAAATGGCTCACCATGCGCCGTTGGTTAGAGGAAAACACCGATGATGAGTTTGTGCCAGAAGTCCGGGCGGAGCTGACGATGGCGCCAAAACGCCATACGACTTATACGCGCGAATACTTTGGCTGGGGCGTATTTGCGTTAATCAAGCGGTAGTTGAAATACCCGGCATAGCAGGAAGGCTATGCCGGGATCAGGGGGGTTCAGAACCGCAGGAAAGGGCGCCCATGGGTAATGATCACACGCACTGGGTCAGACCTGACGGTAGCGGTCCGTTTTATCAGAATTTGACGGTCACCTGATTGCCGAGCACCCAGGCGTTTTTAATCTCTTCGCTTCCTCCCGGATGAACGAGCAGCTGCAGGTTAGGGCGCACGGTCAGCCATGGCGTCGCGCGAAAGCTATAATGCAGCTCTGCGGCATACTCGGCTCTGCGAACCGGAACATACAGAGGGTTATCATAATCATCGATCCCCCGCATCTGGTTCAGGAGCTGCGCCCGACGGGCGACTCTGTCGTTGGCGTGCATTTTACTGACGCCGAAGCTGATAAAGTCCTGCGGACGGCTGGCGAAAGGGCCTTGATAAATGGCGCCGGCCTGAATCTGATAGTCCATTGTCGCCGTATCTTTATCATTCATTGCCAGATGCCCGAAAAGGCTAAGGCCACGTTGGCGCTGGCTGCTCGAGTAGGTCAGCTGCTGGACGATATAGAGATAACCTCCGTAGCGGCCGTCGTGTCGCCGGGCGTCCTGGTGCGTGAGCACATAGGGATCGCCATTGTCATCATCCAGCACATCATTGGCGTCCGCCGTGTTATACCATCCCCCGAGTTTCCAGATGCCGGGGAGTTTTGCCGCGCCGAGAGTAGGTCGATATCCCAGTTCAAAAAGGTACATGTACCCCAGATGCCCGGTACCATCCAGCTGGAAGCTTCCGTGGCGGGTGGCGTAGGCAGGATTGTACTGAAACGCGCCGGCCTGGACGTAAAGCGCCGGGGCAGGGCTGTATTTAATACGGCCGCCCCACTGGCCTATGGGGGTGTTATACCAGACGCCGCTGCCGTGGCCGGCTAAAGAGCCGCACAGCGACAGGTTTTGAAAAAAGCAGCCGTTGTTATCAAAATCCTCTCCCGGCGGCATCAGGCCCACCTTGAGATCCAGCTTTTTATCCCACCCGGTTTTTTTGAACCAAAACTGCGTCGCGTGCCATGTTTGCCCCCGACCGTAGTTGCTCTGAACACCGGACCCTATTACCGGCGCGCGCGGATCCTGAAGGCGATCCTGAGTCAGATCTCGCCCGTTACGATTATTCACCGACGCTTTAAATTCACCGTCGTGAATACCTAAAATCTTTTCCAGATCCATATTTACGCCGAGAATATACTGGTCGCTGTAGCGCAGGGTTTTATCGCGATCGTAACCGCCGGAGATATTCGTGGCCGTCATTGCGCTATATTCCAGCGTAAAATCATAACCATGACGGCGCAGATCCGTACGCACGCCTCCCCATTCTCCGGTCATGTTTTTTGCGGTGGGAGAAAAAAGCGTCTCGTTGGCCAGCGTCTGTAAAGGGTGTAGTAAAGCCAGCAGCATCGTGCCGCTGTGGATGAGTTTGTTCATGTTTTTACCGCCTGTTAATGATCCAGGTCTATGAATAATTCCCGGTAAGGCGCAGCTGAATCAGCCGGCTGCGCCGACCTCCCGTCAGAGGTGGCTCCGTGTTTCCTGGAGCCACAGCCGTCTATGGCGACAGCTCTTCTAACGATTTTCCTTTGGTTTCAATGGCAAAAAGCCAGGTAATTAAGCCACCAATCAGCGCAATGACCGCGAAAGTGATAAACACAAAGCGGATCCCGAAGCCGCTGACGATAAAACCGACCATCAGTGGGCCGATGGATGACCCCGCCCGGAGCCATGCGCTGGAATACGCGGTGCCGATAGCGCGCAGTCGGGTGGGGTAAAGCTCTGCCGCGTACAGATAAAGCGAGAAAGCGATGGTCTGCAGAATGGCGTAGGTCAGGCTGCCCAGAATCAGAATTTCAACGGCGGATTTCGCGCCCAGAACGGAGAGCGTAATCAGCGGAACGACGGCCAGTAAAAAGGCCCATGTGTACCAGCGCTTGCGCCCGACGCGGTCGATCATCAAGGCGCAGATCACCGAAGCCACGACGCCGCAGGAAGAGGTGATCCAGCCGTAGGCCAGACTGGTATCGAGGGAGAGGTTAAACCAGGTTTTGTAGAGGGTTGGAAACCAGGTGATCATTCCGTTGTTGACGCTATAAACCGTCAGCCACAGTCCCCAGAGCATAAAGGTGCGGGATTTATAGATACCGCCAAAGAGGGCTTTAACCCCTTCCGGAGCCGCTTTTTGCACCGCGGGGGCTTTTATTTCCGGTTCGGGCAACGTCATCCCGCGCCTGATGACCTCTGATTCCAGCGTCGATACGATGCTGTCCGCTTCCTTCAGCCTCCCTTTTGCTGTCAACCAGCGCGGTGATTCCGGCATCAGCCAGCGCAGGGGAACGGTCAGCGCGGAGGGGACTAAGCCAATTAAAAACATGACCTTCCAGCCATAGATGGGCACCAGAAAATACCCCACCAATCCGGCAAACATCATGCCGATAGGGAAAATCACTTCATACAACAAAAAGAAACGCCCGCGCTTTTTGGCACCGACAAATTCATTGATATAGGCGCTGGCAACGGGGACTTCCGCACCGATACCCACCCCCTGTAAAAAGCGAATAACAAGAATTGACCAGCCGTTCCAGGCAAAAAGGCAGGCCACATCCATGAGTACGAACATGATGATGGTGATACGCAATACGCCGATACGGCCTATTTTTTCCGCCAGCGAGCCGAAAAACAGGGCGCCGCACAGCTGGCCCACGTAGCTGGCCGCAATAATAAGACCGACAAACGTCGGCGTGAGACCCCACTCCTGGGTAAGCTGGGGGAGCGCAAATGCGATTGCAATAATGGTATAGGCATCGAAAAACGTCGATAAGCCGACGATAACGCGGATCGCTTTCAGCCGTCGGGTGATGGGGAGGCGTTCCAGCCTTGCCAGCAGCGCGTCTGGCGTGGACGCCGTTCCGCTGGCAACGGCGTAATCTGAAGCAATGGCCTGAGTTGACATAGTATTACCCTGTTAAACGTTGTCTGGGGCATACACGTAAGGTTCTGAATAACCACAGGGCAACGAACCCTTATTCATCGACGTGCTGCATATAATGCTGTCCTGATGTGTTTATGATAACGTTACTGCAATCGATTTCACTTGCAGCTAATCCTTTGCTGGATTCGCCGCTAAGTCAATTACGCCTGTTGTATAAATGTCGAGCAGTTCACAATCTGAAAAAACTCACGCGCAAAAAGGCGAAGCGGCGAATGCAAAGCAAAATGGATAAGAAATGTGAATTAACGACCAGCCGAATGAACCCGGCAAAGTGAAGCACCATTCCTTTTGTCCGGGCGAGGTTTGACGTAAGATCCTTTAACCCCACGGTTTGCACGATGGTATCCGTTGAACGGGCAACACGGATTTTTACCCGCATTGATGAGTTGGAGCAGCAGATGGATCAAGAAAGTGAACTGAACGATTTGCCGGAAAAAAAGCTGGCGACAATGCGGGATGTTGCTCGCGCTGCGGGCGTGAGCGTCTCGACCGTTTCGCGCGTACTCGATGAACGGTTACCCACTTCACGCAGCGCCTCGGCAGAGAAAATTCGCCAGGTGGCCCGTGAGCTGGGCTACCGTCGGGACTATGTTGCTTCCAGCCTGCGCCGGGGCGATACCGGAACGCTTGGCGTCCTGGTGCCGAGGCTGACCGATGCCGTTACGGCGATGCTTTTCGAAGAGATAGCCAGGGCGGCGGCCAGGCGAGGCTATTTCGCGATCGTTGCGACCTGCGGTGATAGCAAGGATCAGGAGAAAAACGCCGTGGAATCGCTGCTGGATCGTCGCGTGGATGGGTTGATCATGTCCACCTGCCGGCTGGACGATCCTTTGCCGCAAACCCTGCGTGAACGGGATGTGCCCCACGTTCTGGCGCTGCGTACCGACGGTTTTAGCCCCTCATCGGTCGGGGACGATGAGCTTGGCGGCTATCTGGCTACCCGACACCTGATTGATTTAGGCCACCGCGATATTGGCCTGATTGGCGGCCCTGATTTTGCCTCCAACGCGCGCAACCGGCGTAAGGGTTTTGAGCGGGCAATGCAGGAAGCCGGGCTCAGGATCGAAGCGGAATGGTGCTGTCATTCAGATTTTAATATCGCCTCGGGGGAGCAGCAGGGAATGAAAATTCTCAGCCAGCCTCATCGCCCGAGCGCGCTATTTGCCGTCAATGACGAGCTGGCGATCGGCGTCCTCGCGGCCGCGCACCAGCAGGGGCTGGTGATTGGCGAAGATCTCTCCCTGGTCGGCTACAATGATATTCCCCTGGTGAGCAGACTGCCCGTGGCGCTGACCTCGGTCAGAACGCCGCTGGAGCATATCGCCAGCAATGCGGTTGATATGTTATTGAATCCAGAGATAAATAATAATATTCGGATTACCACGCCTTCCCTTATTCCCCGTAAGTCTACCGCGTCTCCACGTAAATAATCCCCCTGCGATCCTCCCCCGACTTTCCAGGAGAAAGCGGGGAGGGTTGAATTTTGTATAACGGATCTCATCCCGGATGCAGATCGCGGTTTAGTTTGTGATCTGCGTTGCATTTTTAACCAACATGGCGTTGACGGTTTTATTTTTGAGGTTCAATGTCAACGTCGTGAAAACGATTGCAGAAACGATTTCACTTCCGTTTCAAAGAATCGCTTAACCGTAAACAAATGCTTACTCATCAAGGGGATATTTATGATTAACATCGATCTGAGAGGTTTGACTCCGGCTCCGGTTACACCCTTCACTCGCGATGGACGCGTAGACTATGATGCCATTCAGCGCCTCGGCAGCTGGCTGGGCAGCATCGACGGGGTGAAAGGTCTGGTGGTGCTGGGACACGCAGGGGAGGGGACTTTTCTAACCCAGGAAGAGCAGGCGAATGTGATCCGCGCGTTTGTGAAGTCCGTGGATGATAAGCTTCCGATTATTGCCGGCATCACCGGGGAAGGGACGGAAGTGGCTGCGCTGGAGGCGAAGCGCGCCGTTGCCGCCGGCGCATCCGCCGGTTTGCTCTATCCTTCCCACGGCTGGCTGCGCTTTGGCTATCAGGATGGCGCGCCTCAGGATCGCTACCGCGTGGTGTACGAAGAAAGCGGCCTGCCGCTGATTCTTTTCCAGTATCCGGATGTCACTAAAGCCACCTACAACCTGAAAACGCTGCTGGATATCTCCGCGCAGCCGGGCGTATTTGCCATGAAGAATGGCGTACGTAATATGCGCCGCTGGGATACCGAAATTCCGGTTATTCGCCGCGAGCGTCCGGATCTGCAAATCTTAAGCTGCCACGATGAATATCTGCTGCATACCGCCTTTGATGTGGATGGCTTCCTGGTCGGCTACGGCAATATCGCGCCTGAGCCGTTAATTGAAATGATTAAGGCGGGTAAAGCGGGCGATTACGTTAAAGCGCGTGAGCTGCACGACCGACTGCTGCCGGTGACCAAAAGCGTCTACCACCGCGGTTCGCACATGGAAGGTACCGTGGCCCTTAAACATGCTCTGGTTGCGCGCGGGATCCTTGAACATGCCACCGTTCGCTCTCCGCTGCTGCCGCTCGAAAATGGCGCTGAAAAAGAGATCCACGACGCCATGCGCGCCGCTGAGCTGGGCCGCGTCGGTTAATTTATTCTGCGTCTGTTGTTAATCCGCAATGCAGAGATATCGCTTACTGTATTGCGGATCATCGGTTACTTCGCCCCGGTATTTTTTGCTGCTCTTCATCATAACGTCGGGGCTTTCACCTCTGTATATTGCTGGGTGATTTATGAAACTATTAAGCTTTCGCGTTAATGATAAAAACAAATATGGCCTGGCGACCGCTGACGGCGTCATCGATCTGCAGGCGCGGTTTCCTCAATATGGCAGCTTGCTGGAATTTATACCGCATCTTCATCTTGTTGATACTCTGCCGCCGTCTGCGAAACAGGCGAACTATTCTTTCGACGAGATCGCTTTCCTGCCGGTCATTACTGAACCGAAAAAAATTATCTGCGCTGGCGTGAATTATCGCGATAAAAACGCTGCTGGTGACGAGAAGCCCTCTAACCCAGTGCTATTCATCCGCTTTGCGGATTCACAGACCGGGCATCTGGCACCGCTCCTCAAGCCGGAACGCAGCAATGAGTTTGACTATGAAGGCGAAATGGCGCTGGTGATGGGCCGTGGAGGACGCAATATACCAGAGCAGGAGGCGCTGCATTATGTTGCCGGCTACAGCTGCTATATGGATGGCTCCGTGCGCGACTGGCAGCATGCCTGCTTTACCGGCGGCAAAAACTGGCCAGCGACGGGCGGCTTCGGCCCCTGGCTGGTGACCGCGGACGCTATCCCCGACCCGCAAAATCTGAATATTACCACCCGACTGAATGGCCAGACGGTGCAGCAGGATAATACGGGCAGCATGTTGTATTCAATTGCCGAACTCATTGCGTATATCAGCACCTTCAGCGCGCTCTCTCCGGGGGATGTCATTCTGACCGGCACGCCCGGAGGTATCGGAAAAAAACGTACCCCGCCGCTCTTTATGCAGCCCGGGGACAGGGTGGAAGTCGAGATTGAGCAGATCGGATGCCTGATAAATAGCGTGCGCAGCGATGCCGCGGTAGCGCGATAAGTTATCGTTTTGTATCCAAAAACAGGGTGAGAGCGCGTTTGCCCGGCGGCCAGGACTTGCAGGCCATTTAATCATGTAAAGGGTTAATGCCGGACAGGGAGCCGTGGAGGCAATGTATGATATTGGTTCAGTTTCTGGTGGTGCTGCTGTTTCTGTACATCGGCATGCGGGTCGGGGGGATCGGCGTGGGGTTTGCCGGCGGCGCCGGCGTGATTGTCCTCAGCGCGCTCGGCGCCACGCCGGGTGATATGCCGATGCTGGTTATCGTATTTATCATGGTGGTGATCGTGGCGATTGCCGCCATGCAGGAGGCCGGCGGTATTGAATACCTTGTTGACCTCACCGAGCGCCTGCTGCGCCGCTATCCGCGATTGTTAGTCATCACCGCGCCGCTTTCCACCTGGCTATTAACCATGATGGCCAGCACCGGGCAGGTCTCTTTTGCCTGTATGCCGGTTATTGTCGGCGTGGCGAAAGAGAACAATATAAAACCCACCCGGGCGCTTGCTCTTTCGGTCGGCGCCTCTTTGCTGGGCATTGTGGCGTCGCCCATTTCTGCGGCGGTGATTTTCTTCTCGGGGATTCTGGAAAAGGGTCATTCTGGCTGGGGCTATATTGAGCTTATTGCGGTATCAATCCCGTCCACCTTTCTGGCGCTGCTGGTCACCTCCGTTTTTTACCTGTGCTGGGACAGGATCCGCCAGCAGGATCGGCTCAATGACAATCCGGTTCAGGTGCAGGCAAGGACTGCGCGGGCGATCCCGCCCTGCGCCGGTCGTTCGGTGCTGATTTTTATCGTCGGGCTGGTTGTGGTGCTGGTTTATGCGATTGTCACCAGTCCGAAACTCGGGCTGATTGCCCATCCGGTCATGAGCAGCGGACAGGCGCGGGTAGGGGTGATGATGGGGGTTGCGCTGCTGATTGTGGTGTGCTGCCGGGTTAACGTACACAAGGTCCCGTCCGGCTCGGTATTTAAAACCGGGATGACCTCCTGCATCTGTATTCTCGGCGTCGCCTGGCTGGGTTCAACCTTTATGGACAGTAATCAACAGTGGTTGCAAAGCGCGGTCTCGTCACACTTGCTGGATTCGCCCATGATGCTGGCCATTATTATTATGGCGGCCTCATGCTTCTTGTATTCTCAGGCGGCCTCCACAAAAATTTTATTCCCCGCCGCGCTGAGTATGGGCGTTGCCCCGGCTATTTTGGTTGCCTGCTTCCCGGCAACGGCTTCTCTTTTTATTCTGCCAAACTATCCGACGCTGCTGGCGGCGGTAGAGCTGGATGATACCGGCTCCACCAGACTGGGCCGACATATTATCGATCACCCTTTTCTGCTGCCTGGCCTGGCATCGGTCCTGCTTTCAATGCTCTTCGCCGCGGGGCTGGCTTATTGGATTCAGTGAATCGCCTGAGGCTTTTACTTTGAATACCTCCGAAAACAAAGCGGTTCACCGTCGGTGAACCGCTTTTTTCGATATCAGGCTGCAAGATCTTTCATCACCTGAATAAATGCCTGAGAGACAGATTCTTCTTTATGGTGATGCCCATCCTCAATCACCCAGCGTCCGCCAGTCATCACCGCGGTAATGGGATTAGATGAGCAGGCGAAGATCCAGCGGTTGAGCAGCATCTGGTCTTCTGCGCTGGCGATAAAGGGATTCTGGCTATCCAATACGACCAGATCGGCCCGATATCCTACGCTTAGCTGGCCAATGTTTTGGCCCAGCGCTCTGGCGCCGCCTCGTAGCGCCCCTTGATACAGAACGTTGCCGACGTGAGGCTCGCCTGGGACGATGAGCCGGTTGCGGCGCTGGGCTATCAGGCGCTGCCCGTATTCGAACCAGCGTAAATCCTCGCTGACGCTGACGCTAATGTGGCTGTCGGAACCAATTCCCCAGACGCCGTTATGCTCCAGATATTGTGGGCCAGGGAATATGCCATCGCCGAGATTGGCTTCGGTGGTCAGGCACAGGCCGGCCACCGCACCGGATGTGGCGATCTTCATCGTTTCCGGAGGCGTCAGATGAGTGGCGTGGATCAGGCACCAGCGCGAATCCACGGGGAGATGGTTGTACAGCCACTCCACCGGGCGCTCGCCGGACCAGGCCAGGCAGTCATCCACCTCTTTTTGCTGTTCAGCAATATGAATATGAATCGGCTGCTGGCCAGGATGGCAGGCCAGAATGGCGCCAATCTGCTCCGGCGTAACGGCCCGTAATGAGTGGAAGCACAGACCGGTACGCTGCATTGGCTCGCCGGCCAGCCGCGATGTGAGCGACTCGTACATTGTCAGATAGCTGTCGCTATCGTTGATAAAGCGGCGCTGTCCAACGGAGGGCGGCTGCGCGCCAAACCCGGCGTAACTGTACAGGACGGGCAGCAGCGTCAGGCCGATGCCGGTATGTTTCGCCGCGCTGGCGATACGCAGCGCTAATTCCGTCCGCTCTTCATAAGGCGCGCCGCTGCTGCTGTGATGCAGATAGTGGAATTCGGCGACCGAGGTGTACCCGGCTTTGAGCATTTCGATGTACAGATAGCTGGCGATGGTTTCCAGCTGTTCTGGCGTAATTTTATCTACCAGCCTGTACATCAGATCCCGCCAGGTCCAGAAGCTATCCGACGGATTTCCCGCCACCTCCGTTAACCCGGCCATCGCCCGCTGGAAGGCATGGGAGTGCAGGTTCGGCATACCCGGCACGACGACCCCTTTGATGCGCGTCGCCTGCGGATTCGGCGCTGCGTTCTTTTCCAGCGCGGTTATGATGCCTTCTTCGGACACGGTTATGCCGACATTATTTGCCCAGCCATCAGGCAACAGCGCTTTTTCTGCCAACCAGACTGCCATTTTACCACCTTATTATCAGTGCTAATGTATATACATGTACATATATATACATCTAACAGGTCATAGAGTAAACTGACAACGTCAGCATATGAGGAATGGTTAATGGCGCGTAACGACCTGTCAAATTCGGATTCCATGGATGAGTTACTTGAACATCCCGCCCCCTTTTATGAAAGGGTAAAGGCCATGATCAAAACCAAGATCCACAGCGGGGCATGGCCCGCGAATTATCGTGTTCCTTCTGAAAGCGAGCTGGTCACGCTGTTTGGCTATAGCAGAATGACGATTAACCGCGCGTTGCGAGAGCTGACCGCGGAGGGCTTGCTGGTGCGGATGCAGGGGGTCGGTACTTTTGTCGCCGAAATTCGCGGCCAGTCGGCGCTGCTGGACATTAACAATATCGCTGACGAAATCGCCAGCCGTGGCCATCGCCACCACGCCAGAGTCTTCAGACTGACGGAAATCGAAGCCGATGCCCAGCAGGCGTTCAGCTTTGGCATGCAGCAGGGTTGCGGTCTGTACCATTCGCTGATTTGCCATTATGAAAATGGCGTACCGGTTATGCTGGAAGACCGACTGGTGAATATGCAGGTTGTGCCGGACTACCTGCAGCAGGATTTTACACGTATCACGCCGAACGCCTATCTCTCCTCAATTGCGCCGATTGTTGAAGGCGAACACGTTATTGAAGCGGTCAACGTCACGCGGGCCGAGTGTGTTTACCTGGAAATTGATGAACATACGCCTTGTCTGCTGGTCAATCGTCGGACGTGGACCGGCCGTCAGGAGAAGAAAATCGTCACCAGCGTGCGCCTGGTCTATCCCGGTCCGCGTTACCGCCTGGAAGGGAGCATGCGCAAATGATCCGTCTGCTCCCTGCCGGGTTGTATACGGAAATGCCCTGGAAAAACGGCCAGGGCGTGACGCGCGAAGTGGCCCGCTATCCGGAAGCGGGGGAATATGACTGGCGTATATCCCTGGCGACCATTCGCCAGCCTGGTCCGTTCTCCGCATTTCCCGGCTACCTGCGCAATATCAGCGTGCTGGAAGGCAGCGGGATGTACCTGACAATCGATGGGCAGCGCAGCGCATTGATTGCGCCTTTCCAGGCGCTGGGGTTTAACGGCGCGAGCGGCGTATCCTGTGAGATTGTCGGCGGCCCGCTGCTGGATTTTAATGTGATTTACCGGGAAGCCGCTCTGCGGGCGACGGTGAGCTGGTGCGGGGCGGGGACGTGGTCGCATCAGGGCGGACTGCGGATATTGTTTAATGCCGGGCCCGCGTTGCGGGTGAGCATCGGCGACCAACGCTATTTACTGGAACATTACGACAGTCTACTGGTGGATGAAGCGGTGGCGCTGGTTATCCAGGACTCTCCGGGCGCGCGTCTGGCCCGCATCACGCTGATTCCCCTTTAATCACGCCGCAGGTTCCTCCTGCGGCGCCTGTTGTCACTCCTCTTCGCACAATGCCTGCAGCATCGCGCTGAGTTCGCCCTGATTAATCAGGGCGCGTAGCGCATGTATATCGGGGTAGAGCAGCGTATCTTTATCCCGGAACGGCACCGCCTGACGCACTCTCTCCAGCGTCGCCTCGCTGCCCACGGCGGCACGCAGCGGGCGATGGAACTCCAGCGCCTGACAGGCGCACAGCAGTTCGATGGCGACGATGTCCACGGCGTTTTCTACCGCCTTAAGCGCTTTACGTGCGGCTGCAACCCCCATGCTGACATGATCTTCCTGACCGGCGCAGGTGGATACCGTGTGGATACTGGCCGGGCCGGCCAGACTGCGGTTATCGCCCGCCAGCGCAGCGGCGACGTAGGGTGGGATCATCATCCCGGAGTACCCCGAATCCGGCGAGATAAGAAAGGCCGGCAGCCCGCTGAGATGCGTATTGGTTATTCGGTCGCAACGGGCCTGGGAAGCGGTGCTCAACTGGGCAATCGCAACGGCCAGCGCATCCAGCGCCAGCGCCGTTGGCGCACCGTGACCGTTGCCCCCTGGCATCACGATAAGCCTGTCTTCTTCTACCAGAAACAGCGGATTATCGGTCACCGAATTGAGTTCGATGGTCATAATCTGTCGACAGTGGGTCAGCTGGTCGCGCACCGCGCCGTGGATCTGGGGGATACAGCGTAAACTAAGCGCGTCCTGAACCCGGTGGTCGCGATAACGCGCCAGGATCTCGCTGCCTTTCAGCAGGCGGCGCAGGTTTTGCGCGGTTTCCTGCTGTCCGGGATGTGGGCGCAGGGCGTGCAGGCGGGCATCGTAGCCGCGCGTATTGCCCCGCATGGCCTCGAGGCACATCCCGCCCGCCATATCGGCGACGGGGAGCAGACGCTGGAAATCCGCCACGGCCAGGCAGCCCAGCGCGGTGATCTCATAGGTGCCGCCGACCAACGCGTGACCCTCTCTGGGACCGGGAACATAGGGCGGGATACCCGCCCGCGTCAGCGCCTGTTGCGCCGGCAGCAGTTCTCCCTGATACCAGCATTTGCCCTCGCCGAAGACCGCAAGGCCGATATGGGCGGTGGCAATCAGGTAACCGACGGAGCCGCCGGCGGGTGACCACGGCGTGACCTGACGGTTCAACATATCGGCGATACGCTGCGCCAGCGCCGGGGTAACGCCGCTGTATCCCTGCAGCAGGGATTTTAACGTCACCGCCATCATGGCCCGCACTTCACGCACCGTCAGGTCCGGACCGACTCCGCAGGCGTGGCTGCGCAGCATATTCAGCTGAGTATCCGTCATCCTGTCCGGGGACAGCCGGGTGGTGACCAGATCGCCGACGCCGGTCGTCAGCCCGTAGATTACCTGGCCTTGTTCAATGGCGCGCTGAATACGGCTGCTGACCCGCGCCATATTATCCAGCGCGGCCTTCTCCAGCGCGATCGGCGCGCCGTCGGCAATCCGCACTATCTCATCCACAGTACCCGGTGCCTGCCCGAGGGTAATGCTGCCGTTCAGAGGAGTTGTCATGTCTGCGACCTTATTGGCTAAATCCGTGTTTTACCAGCCACTGATGCGCGATATCGTCGATGCTGACAAATTCGGCAATTTTCTCGTTCATGTCGATCAGATCTTCAGTCGTTAGCTGAGCAGAAACTTTATTCAGCGTGGTGGTCACGGCGTCATTCAGCGCTTCACTGGCGACGATTGGCACAATATTTTGCGCCGCGAACAGATGTTTTGTGTCTTCCAGCACGACAAGGCTATCTTTTTTGATTGCTGGCGAGGTTGAAAGCAGATCGGCGACCTGGACCTGGTTATTTTTCATGGCGCTGAGCGTCAGCGGCCCGCCGACGTCCAGCACTTTAAAACTCTTAAAGTTCAGCCCGTACACGTCGCGCAGGCCGGAGAGCCCCTCATGGCGGGTTTTCCATTCCGCCGGGCCGCCCAGCACCAGCTGGCTGGCAACAGGCTGTAAATCGGCGATGGTTTTCAGTTTATATTTATCGGCGGTTTTCTGCGTCACGGCCAGAACGTCGATATCCTGAGCCTGGGAGATCTGCAACATTTTAACTTTCTCCGGCAGCTTAGCGGCCAGCTCTCTGGCGACGTCCTCACTACCGTGTGCCGCATTTTTCGCATCCAGATAGCTCAACAGCGCGCCGCTGTATTCCGGGATCAGCGTGATGGAGCCGTCCAGCAGCGCCGGGATATACACTTCGCGGCTGCCGATGTTCAGCTTTTTCTCCACCGGGATGTTTTGCGCTTCTAACGCACCCGCATAAATGGTGCCCAGCAGTTGGCTTTCCGGGAAGTCTGCAGAACCGACAATGACTTTCGGCGCGGCCCAGGCCGATGAGGTCGCCGACAGCAGCAGCGCTGAACACAGCGTCAAAACACGTTTTTTCATATTCATTGAGGTATCCTTTTGAGCAGTGGAATGAGGTTATGGGTTTTTAATACGCCGGGTAATACCGGGTGAAACGACTATTTTTTGCGAGAAAGAGAACAAGCAGTCGATCAGTAAAGCCAGTAGCGCCACCAGCATGGCGCCGGCGATCATCTGGCTGAAATCGTTCGCCGCGCGTCCGTCAATAATCAGACGTCCGAATCCCCCCAGCGAGACATAGGCTGCGATGGTGGCGGTGGAAATAATCTGCAACGTGGCGCTGCGCACGCCGGAGAGGATCAGCGGAAGCGCGCAGGGCAACTCCACCTGTAGCAGGATCTGCAGCCGCGTCAGCCCCATGCCGCGAGCGGCATCAAGGACATAGGGATCGAGCGCGCGAATACCCGCATGTACACCCAGCGCAATCGGCGGGAGCGCCAGCGCCACCAGCACCAGAATACAGGGCAGAATAAAGGCCATATCGGACTCAAACTCGCCGGAAAGTAAAATCACCAGCAGAATAATCAGCCCAAATGAGGGCAGGGAGCGCAGGGCGTTGGTGGTACCGATGAGCAGGCCTTCCCCTTTACCGGTATGGCCGGTGTAGCAGCCGACGGGAAACGCGATGATAAAGGCGATCGCCAGAGCGACAGCGCTATAGCTGATATGCTGCGCCAGAAGGGGGAAAATGCCGCCCTCACCAAACCAGTGGATGGGATCCATAAACCAGGTAAGCATAATTATCCTCTCTGAGGTTGCCAGCGGCTGAGTTGACGAGTGGCGTAAACCACCAGCATATCCAGCAGCAGCGCCAGAATGATGCTGAGCGCGATCCCGGCGATGATGGGCGTCAGAAATTGCAGCTGGAAGCCCAGGGTAAACAGCGAGCCGAGCTGCGGTGCGCCGATTAATGCCGCGACGGAAACGATACTGACGTTAGACACCACGGCAACGCGCAGGCCGGAACCAATCACCGGCACGGCCAGCGGCAGGTCGATCTGGAAAAACTGCTGAGCGGGTTTATACCCGAGCGCTGCCGCGGACTGACGGGTATCGGCCGATACGGAGTCCAGCCCGTCGCAGACGGTGCGAACCAGTAGCGCAAAGCTGTAGATGGTCAGTGCGACCACAACATTAATGGGGTCCAGAATCTGCGTGTGGAGCAGCGGGGGCAGCAGCACAAACAGCGCCAGGGAGGGAATGGTATAGAGTAGGCCAAACAGGTTAACGATCGCCGACTTGACCGATGGCAGGTGGTGAATGCCCCAGCCTACAGGGATCGCCAGAATTAACCCTATCACTACCGGCACAATTGCGAGATAGCTGTGCCAGAGAAACAGGTTGAAGATTTTATCGCTCTGCGCCCATAGCCAATCGAATCTCATGCTCCCTCCTGGTGCGTGGATTTACACATGTCGAGTACTTGATCGAGGTGGATGGTCCCCTGCGGGATTTGCCGTTCATCGACGATCACGGCCCGGTGGTTGGGCGAGCTCAGCGCAGCGTCCAGCAAATGGCGCAACGGGCTCCCCTGCTGGTGGAACGTCGCCCCCAGATTGATGTTGTCGTGGGTAATTGCTGTTGCCGGCTGATGGGTGTCGAACCAGCCAAACGCTTTGCCGTTTTGGGTAACCAGCAGCCAGCGGTCGATGGCCATCTCTTTGGCCTGCTCGAAGGAACAATCCAGCTCGGCATAGGGCTCGTCGCGTAACCCGGTTTCTGTGTCGGCGGCGTGGAAACTCAGTTTGCGATAGCCTCTGTCTTTGCCGATAAAGTCCGCCACAAAGGCGTTTTGCGGCGTATTGAGCAGTTCGCCTGGAGAGGCCATCTGCGCCAGCTTGCCGCCAGGTTTAAGTACCGCGACCAGGTCGCCGAGCTTCATGGCTTCATCAATATCGTGAGTGACCATAATGATGGTTTTGCTCACCTCTTTCTGAATACGCAAAAACTCTTCCTGCAGCTGTTCGCGGACCACCGGGTCGACCGCGCTGAACGGTTCGTCCATCAACATAAACTCCGGGTCTGCCGCCAGGGCGCGGGCAACGCCCACGCGCTGCTGCTGGCCTCCGGAAAGCTGCCAGGGGAAGCGTTTGGCGATTTGCGGATCCAGACCGACGACTTCCAGTAATTCCCCGGCCCTTGCTCTGGCTTTACTTTTGGCGGCGCCGTTGAGAATCGCGGTGGTGGCAATGTTGTCGATAATGTTTTTGTGGGGGAATAAACCTGCATTTTGAATGACATAGCCAATACGGCGGCGCAGTTGCACGATATCCATTTGCTCGGTGGCTTCGCCGTTAAGCAGGATCCGGCCCGATGACGGTTCCACTAACCGGTTAATCATCCGCAGTGAGGTGGTTTTTCCACAGCCCGAAGGGCCGACAAATACCGTAATTTTGCCACCCGGCGCTACCAGGCTAAGGCCATCTACTACGACCGAACCGTTGTCGTAGTGCTTAGTCACATTCTGGAAGGTAATCATCTTCACGCCTCTGATTGTTGTGTGTGGTGTTCCCGAATGCAGGGGAGTCACGCGACAAAATGCTGCTATGTATAATCTTGTATGTACAACTAGCAAAACTTGTGCCACTGCCAGAGGGATATGCAATGAGATGGTTATTTAGTTAATTTAAAACAATTGCTTATAGTCTATTTGCGTTATCTGGCACTGCCGTCTATGGCGAGATAAGAAGTCATGACGAGATAGAAAATGCACTAGTGTTATCTTTTTGTGATGTTTTAGTGCACAAAAATAAGGCGAAGAGCTGTATTTTTGCACCAAAATGGCCCATCATCACGGTGTGTTCACGAGTGTATAGCGCAGTATGTCCTTCTGTTTTTATGTTAATTTGTTGAATTTTATTGGTTTTATAAATTAATTTCTAACCTGGCATCCAATATGCTTATCATGTATATACAATTAAAATGCAAATAACAAAACTAACAATTAATTAACATATGACAGGTAACGGATAAGAAGGTAAAGCGCATGAGTAAACAAGCAACCCGTTTTCGCGATGTTGAAATCAGAGCCCCGCGAGGCACTAAGCTGAACGCAAAAAGTTGGTTCACAGAGGCGCCGCTGCGCATGCTGATGAACAACCTGGATCCTGATGTCGCCGAAAATCCAAAAGAGCTGGTGGTGTACGGCGGTATTGGCCGGGCGGCCCGCAACTGGGAATGCTACGACAAGATCGTTGAGACCCTGAAGCAGCTCAATGATGATGAAACGCTGTTGATCCAGTCCGGCAAACCGGTGGGGGTTTTCAAAACCCACGACAACGCCCCGCGGGTGCTGATCGCCAACTCCAACCTCGTACCGCACTGGGCAAACTGGGAGCACTTCAACGAGCTTGATGCACAAGGTCTGGCGATGTACGGGCAAATGACGGCAGGCTCATGGATCTACATCGGCAGCCAGGGCATTGTTCAGGGCACTTACGAAACGTTTGTGGAAGCCGGGCGCCAGCACTATAACGGTAGCCTGCGCGGACGCTGGGTGCTGACTGCGGGCCTGGGGGGGATGGGCGGCGCCCAGCCGCTGGCCGCAACCCTGGCGGGAGCCTGTTCGCTGAATATTGAATGCCAGCAGTCGCGTATCGACTTCCGTCTGCGTACCGGTTATGTCGATGAGCAGGCCAGCGATCTGGATGACGCCCTGACCCGCATCGCCCGCTATACCGCAAAAGGAGAAGCGGTATCCATCGCGCTGCATGGCAACGCGGCGGAAATTTTACCGGAGCTGGTCAGACGTGGCGTGCGCCCGGATATGGTGACCGACCAGACCAGCGCACACGATCCCCTCAACGGTTATCTGCCGCTGGGCATGAGCTGGGAAGACTACCGCGCTCGCGCGCAGTCCCACCCGGTGGAGACGATCAACGCGGCGAAATCCTCAATGGCCGAACACGTTAAAGCCATGCTCGCCTTCAGGCAGCAGGGCATTCCCACCTTCGATTACGGCAACAACATCCGCCAGATGGCGAAAGAGATGGGGGTGGAAAACGCTTTTGACTTCCCAGGCTTTGTTCCCGCCTATATTCGTCCGCTGTTCTGCCGGGGGATTGGCCCATTCCGCTGGGCGGCGCTTTCCGGCGATCCGCAGGATATCTACCGCACCGACGCGAAAGTTAAAGCGCTGATACCCGATGACGAACACCTCCACCACTGGCTGGATATGGCCAGAGAGCGCATCAGCTTCCAGGGGCTGCCGGCCCGGATCTGCTGGGTCGGCCTGGGACAGCGCGCCCGGCTGGGCCTGGCGTTTAACGAAATGGTCCGCAGCGGCGAGCTGTCGGCACCGATCGTGATCGGCCGCGATCATCTTGACTCCGGCTCCGTTGCCAGCCCTAACCGCGAAACGGAAGCGATGCAGGACGGCTCCGACGCGGTCTCCGACTGGCCGTTGCTGAACGCGCTGCTGAATACCGCCAGTGGCGCGACCTGGGTTTCCCTGCACCATGGCGGCGGCGTAGGGATGGGCTTCTCCCAGCACTCCGGCGTCGTCATTGTATGCGACGGCAGCGATGAAGCGGCGGAGCGCATCGCCCGGGTGCTGAGCAACGACCCGGCCACCGGTGTGATGCGCCATGCGGATGCGGGTTATGACATCGCGATTGAATGCGCCAGAGAGCAAGGACTCAACTTGCCAATGATTGCGGACTAATTTCTCCGGCGAAGGGGGCAATGTATCCCCTTCGCCTCACCGGAGTGCTGCCATGAATAATAACAACACAACATACATCGAAACACGTTCTATTGAACCCATCCCTGACGGTGAACGCCACGGTAGCATTTTTAGCCAGTTCACCCTGTGGCTGGGGGCTAACCTGCAAATCACCGCCATGGTCACTGGCGCATTAACTATTGTATTCGGCGGGGATGTTTTCTGGTCGCTGGCCGGTCTTATGCTGGGGCAGATTGCCGGTGGGATTGTGATGGCATTGCATGCCGCGCAAGGGCCGCAGCTGGGGATACCACAGATGATCAGCAGCCGGGTACAGTTCGGCGTCTACGGCGCCTGCCTGCCGATTCTGCTGGTCTGCCTGATGTACCTTGGCTTTATCGCCACCGGGGCGGTGCTGTCCGGCCAGGCGATCTCAGCGGTTTTCCATACTACGGAAACCAGCGGCATTCTGCTTTTTGCTGCCGCCACGCTGGTTATCGCCTATGTCGGCTATCGTTTGATCCACCTGTTGGGTAAGCTGGCGAGCCTGGTGGGGATTATCGCGTTTATCTACCTGCTGTGGAAAATCAGTTCCTTTCCGGCTATTGGCGACCTGCTGAGTATCCGACCCTTTAGCTGGAGTACGTTTTTAACCGCCACCGGCCTTGCGGCTTCCTGGCAGATCACCTTTGGCCCCTATGTTGCCGATTATTCCCGCTATCTGCCGCGCAGCACCTCTCCCGGGAAGGTCTTTTTCGCCGTCGGGAGCGGTTCGGTGATTGGCGCGCAAATCGCCATGACCGTCGGGGTGCTGGCTGCCGCTCTCTCTCAGGGAAAACTGGTCGGTCATGAGGTGGACTATATCGTCGGCCTGGGCGGCACCGGCGCGATTGCCACGCTGTTATATCTGAGCATCGCGTTTGGTAAACTGACGATCAATACCCTGAATGCCTACGGCAGCCTGATGTGCCTGGCGACGGTGTACAGCTGCGGGAAGCAGCGAGTGCGCGTAAGCCAGTCGGTACGTCTGCTGGTGCTGGCGATGATTATTACCCTGGCGACCGCTATCGCGATTATCGGGCAACACTCTTTCCTGTCGGCTTTTAAATCCTTCCTGTTGTTCCTGTTGACTTTCTTTACACCGTGGAGCGCGATTAACCTGGTGGATTACTATTTCTTCAACCATCAGGCGATAGACATGGAGGCGCTGAACGATCCGAACGGGAAATATCGGGCGTGGAATGTGACGGGGCTCGGGGTTTATCTCGTTGGAGTGGCGGTACAGACGCCGTTTATTGATAGTGGATTCTATTCCGGCCCATTCGTGAAGATGCTGGGCGGTATCGATATCTCCTGGCTTATTGGGCTGGCGCTACCGGCGGGGCTCTACTATGTCCTGCGCAAAGCGCAGTCCGCAGCGGCGGCTGGCGCCGCCATCAGTCGTTAAAGGAGAGCGCCATGTATACCCTTTGGCACCACTGCCGGATCGCCACCATGGCCGCAGGGCATTATCAGTTGCTTGACGATGGCGCGATGCTGACCGACGGCGCAGTGCTGTTATGGGTCGGGAACCGGGCAGAATTGCCGGACTTGCCCGTTGCGCAGCGGGTGGATTTGCAGGGCAGGGTGGTCACGCCGGGACTGGTGGATTGTCATAGCCACGCGGTGTTTGGCGGCGACCGGGCCCGGGAATTTGAAATGCGTCTCAACGGGGCGAGCTATGCGGAGATCGCGGCTGGCGGAGGCGGGATCGCCAGTACAGTCAACGCCACGCGACAGGCCAGCGAAAGCCAGTTGCTGGAGAGCGCGCGGCAGCGTATCCGGGAGCTGTGCCGGGACGGCGTAACGGCGCTGGAGATCAAATCCGGCTACGGCCTGGATCTGGCTAACGAACGTAAAATGCTGCGGGCGATCCGCCGTTTAGGCGACATATTGCCGCTGACCGTGCGCAGTACCTGCCTGGCGGCCCATGCGGTGCCCGTCGAGTATCAGGAGCGGGCGGATGCCTGGATTGACTATATTTGCGAACGACTGCTGCCGGAACTGCATCAGGAAGGGCTGGTGGATGCGGTGGATGCGTTCTGCGAACACCTGGCATTTTCGCCCTCGCAAGTGGAGCGGGTCTTTCAGAAAGCCCGGGAACTGGGGCTGCCAGTGAAGCTCCATGCTGAACAGCTAACGCTACAGCATGGGGCGGCGTTGGCCGCTCGCTACCATGCGCTGTCGGCGGATCATCTGGAATATTTGTGCGAAGAAGATATCGCCGCAATGGCACGCTATGGGACGGTGGCGGTGCTGCTGCCGGGCGCCTATTACTTCCTGCGTGAGAAACAGCTACCGCCGCTGGATCTGCTGCGTCAGTACCGGGTGCCGATTGCCCTCGCCAGCGATTTAAATCCCGGCACCTCGCCGGTGTTGTCCCTGCGTCTGATGATGAATATGGCCTGTACGCTATTCCGCATGACGCCGGAAGAGGCGTTGGCTGGCGTGACGCTTAACGGCGCGAAGGCGCTGGGGCTGGATACAGTTTGTGGTTCTCTGGAAGCCGGAAAAGAGGCCAGCTTCGTGGCGTGGGATATCGCTCATCCGGCGGAGCTAAGCTACTGGCTGGGAGGCTCCCTTTCGAAACAGGTGATTTATCAAGGTAAGGAGGTTTATTGTGATTAAGGCGTTTGATTTGCAGCAGGGGAACCTGCCGCTTCTGGTCAGTATGCCCCACCCGGGAACGTTATTAACCCCCGAAGTCGCCCAGGGGCTCACGCCGAGGGCGAAGCGTCTGGAAGATACCGACTGGCATATTCCCTTGCTCTATCAGACCATCGCGGACATGGGGGCCAGCACGTTATGCGCCCGCTATTCCCGTTATGTGGTGGATATCAATCGCCCGGCGGATGATAAACCGCTTTACAGCACGGCGACAACCGGGCTGTTTACCGATATCTTTTTTGACGGCGAAGCCCTGTTCGTGCCGGGCGGTGCGCCTGACGCGGCGGCGAAGGACGCGATCCTAAAACAGGTCTGGCAGCCTTATCACCAGGCGCTTGCCGCTGAACTGGCACGCCTGCGTGAGAAATTTGGCTATGCGCTGTTGTGGGATGCGCACTCGATCAAATCCGTGGTGCCGCGCTTGTTTGAAGGGCGCCTGCCGGATCTGAACTTTGGTACGGCGGACGGCGCCAGCTGTTCGACGCAGCTCAGCCAGGCGCTGCTGGCAAGCTGCAATGCGTTCCCGCAGTATAGCCGGATACTCAATGGCCGCTTTAAAGGTGGATATATCACCCGTCACTATGGCGATCCCGCCAACCATATTCATGCTGTTCAGCTAGAAATGGCCCAGTGCTGCTATATGGATGAGGAGAGCTTTGCTTATCTTCCGGAGAAAGGGCAGCAGGCGCAACAACTGCTGGAGAGGTTGATTAATACTGCGTTGCAGTGGGGGCGAGAGCAGTACGGCGAGCCCGGAATGTGAACGCGTATATTGAAAAGCTGAAGACACAGGCACCCGAAAAGTCTGTAAAACAGCCGAAGGCGATAAGAAAGGTCAAATAAAGCGACGCCTTACCACCTGCCTGACTTCTTCTGAAGAGAGGGGGAATGCGGGCCGTTAGCGGACCCCCTTATATCTCCGTCTTTCTGAACTGCCCCCCTTCCTTGCGGAAAGGGGCTTTTCACAATACCAGGACTGAGCGGGATTCATGAACCGTCTTCTGCAGGACGTGAGGCGGTCCCATTTGCTTTCCTCATCGCGTGGCTGTACTGCCAGGTGGAAACCAGACAGACCAGTAAAACCGGTATCATCATCAGACCCAGCAGCTTCCAGCCCAGCAAGGCCAGCATCACGCCCGCTCCTGATGTGGCTATCGCAGAGAAAACAAAGCGGCTGGTTTCGGCCAGGCCCTGCGCTTTTTTTCGCTCATTATCACGGTAGGACAGACTGAGCAGCGTCGAGCCGCCAACAAACATAAAGTTCCATCCGACCCCGACCAGAAGCAGACTTAAGCTGTATGCCAGCATCGTTTCCTCGGTCAGGTTTATCACGACAGCGGATATGTTGAGCGCAATCCCCGCGTACAGCAGAACGGTGAGCCCCAGTTTTCGTATCAGGAGGCCGGTAAACAGTGAAGGGACATACATCCCCAGCAGATGCAGCTGAATGACCAGTGCACCATCATTCATCGAGTGGTGGTGCGTAACGGAGAGCGGGGCCGCCGTCATCAGAAAAAGCATAACGAAGGAGCCAATAACCAGGTGAAACCAGGCCGTACGATAATCCGGACGTTTCATTAATTCCCGACTGGTTGGCGATACTCCCGGGATCGCCCGGGTGTCCGGGGAGGGGACGTCTCTTTTTGAACGTTCGAGGAACAGAGCCAGGTTAAGCGCAGACAGAATCCCCAGTCCCGCCACAACGAGATAAACACCGGCAAAGCGAGGGAGACCGGGGATATCCCGTGCAACAATCGTCAGCAACGGCCCCAGGATAGCTGCCACAACGCCGCCAATCATGACCAGGGAGATTGACTGACCCTTCACTTCCGGTGGGGAGTGATCGGCAGCAACCAGACGATAGTACTGGCTGAAAGCCTGATAGACACCTACGAGAAAGCAGCCGGTACAAAAAAGTAAAAAACTGCCCTTCAGCACAGCGAGAAAAGACAGTAATCCGCCCGCGGTACCGCAAAAAGAGCCCAGAATAAACGCGAGTTTTTCGTTTCCGCGACCAATCATGCCAGCCGCAAACAGACTCGAGAACGCGCCGGCGACCGTGATAAGTGCAAATGGAACCGTCGCCAGTTGAGCAGACGGCGCCAGCTGATAGCCCACCAGGGTGGCAATAGTCAGATCAACAGACACGGCACAGGTAAAAAACAGATTACTGACCGCTAGTATCACAGGGATCCTGCCAGGTATATATCGCATGGTCTCCTCCTACAGGAATTCCCCCAGGCCCGGTAATAAAGCATCATATTTCGCGCTTACCCATTTCTGAATTATTTCGTCAGGGACAATATGGTTTTCTTTTGACGGAATGTGTTCAGGGAGAGTCTGCAATATGCCAAAGGTTGAAACCGTTTCATCAGTATAATATTCGTCATGACTGGCCGTAAAATGACTTAATACCGATTCCATATTTATTACCTCTCCATTGTGTGAAAAAGAGATAAAGCAAGAATGGTGCCATTTAAAAAAGGATTTAGCCCGCTTTTTCCGGGGTTCTTGCACCGACGGGGAGCAAATGTATCAGCCCTGGTGCAATAAATGTAATTGCATAGAGATATTGTTAAAACTAAACCAGATAAATTATCTTGCGCTGCTTTTTTGACATTTAAAAAAGAAGGGGGCGCAGGAGTTCGCTGATTCAGCTACCGATCTTCTCGTCTAAAGGTTTGAATGGTTTTATGGCGGCCACGGGGGACTCCTGTCTGTTATGAAATTGAACTGGGGCGATCGATGTGTTTGCACTCAAGTGAGCATCGATTGCTGGGCGAAGATACCCGCCATCGCGCCTTGCCATGTTGCCGTAGTGACCGAGGGCATTCCCGGGTTGGCGAGGTCGCCAGCGGCGTAGATGCCTGGCTTGCTGGTTTCGCGGCGCTCATTGGTCTTGAGTACGAGGCCGGTTGGCGTATCAACCGTGGCGAGACCCAGGGACTTATGCAAACTTGCGGATGGCCTGGTACGGGGATGTGCGAAGAGGATATCGACCGCGACAGCGGGGCCGTTATCGAGTCGGACGGTGGACTTATGGCCTTCATTACCGAAAATTTCCACGATCTTGCCTTCAACGACGGCTTTGTTTCGGCGGACGAGGTCGGTTCGGATTTCGGGTGCGATGTCGTGACCATCGGTAAAGACCGTCAACCTGTCGGTCCAGTCATGGAAGAGCCTGACCTGATTGTGCGACTGCGGGCCAGACCAGATGAGGCCCCAATGCTGGTCGGCGACTTCAAAGCCGTCGCAGTAGGGGCAAGGTATGATGGACGTCCCCCAGCCTTCAGCAAAGCCAGGAATATCAGGCATCTGGTCAGTGATGCCATAGCTCAGGATCAGGCGGCGCGCCCTCAGGCTTTCGTTATCGTCAGTGACGACGTAGAAATCGTCGATGGTGCCGGATACGCTTTCGGCCCGCGCATTGACCAGCTCGATCGTTGGATAGCGCTCCAGCTGCTGACGTGCCTCGACCAGGATGTCCTGCGGCGGCTTGTGGTCGTGGCCGAGCACACCATGCGAATAGCCGGCAAAGCGATTGCGCGGCCGATCAGTGTCGAGGACCGTGACTTTGCGACGGGCGCGTCCAAGCTGCAGGGCGGCGGCAAGGCCGGCAAAGCTGCCGCCGATGATGATAACGTCATTCATGGTGATGGGCTCCGTGTTTTGGATGCGGGAAGATGGTTGGGTGTGGCGCGCCTTGCGTATTTGTGATACTTATTGGTATCCTAATTATAGAATTAGGATACTGTCAAGGACTATATTTCGTGACCCATAAAAACAGTCAGACCAGGCGGGGCCGGCCCGTCAACGAGGCGCTTGGCCAAACCATCGTTGACGCCGCGTCCGAACTCTTTTTGGAATTGGGAATTCAGGCGACGACCCTGGATAAGGTCGCCCAGCGAGCGAAGATATCCAAGCTCAGCATATATCGGCACTTCGAGAATAAAGAGGCGCTGTTCAGTGCGGCCATCGTGGCCGGCTGCAGTCAGTCGTTTGCACCGCAAGTCCTTCTGGAAGGCGTTGAGGGTTCGGTCGAAGAGCAGCTGATGGCGGTGGGGTCATTACTGCTTCGCACGCTGCTGAGATCGGACGTTCGCGGCGTCGAAGCCATGGTTACGGCCGATAAGAAGAATCAGGCATCGTTAAGCAAGCTCCATTACGAAGCCGGCCCTGCTCATGTCATCACCCAGGTCGAGGCTTTTTTGCGCCAGCTGCACGCAAAGGCGCTTCTGAACGTGCCCGATCCTCACCAGTCCGCTCGTTTGTTTGCCGCGCTTTTCAAAGGCTCCGACCTTCTGATGATCGCGCGCTTCGATGAGGCCAGAGCAGAGGACGACGACGAAATCGAAGCTTATTGTCGCTCGGCCGTCGCCATGTTCATCGCCGCGCACGGTGGCACTCCGGGGGCGCTATCGCGGCCGTGATCTTGCCTGGTATTCCAGCTTGCGTTCTGGTCGCAATGTGACGCCTACGTCATCTTTCTCATCAATGGCCGGGTGGGGCGTGGGAGAGAAGGGGGGATCCAAAGAATGTTTAATAAGCTATTGATATAAATGAGAAAATTTTTTAAGGCTGAAGATGGAAAAAGCGTATGCATGCCAAAAGACACTTCATATCGAAGCTAATGTGTTTTTAAAACTCATCGTGGGGGTTTCTATCCTGAACTGTGTATGGCAGTTGTGATGCTCTATCTCAGCGATAAGAACAGTGAGTTTGACTGTGTCGACCTCAGGGTAAAAGCAACCCCGGTGTAACCCCAGAGAGGATTTAAGGATAGTGGTTTATGTAACTATTTGATTTAACTGGTGCCGATAATAGGAGTCGAACCTACGACCTTCGCATTACGAATGCGCTGCTCTACCAACTGAGCTATATCGGCCCTGCAAGATGTGCTGACGAGCGTAAGCACGGGATAGAAGGTTAAAACTAAGTGGGTGATGCGTCAATGCCCTTGCGAATCAAACGGCTACTTTTGCATCACCCAATTAGCATTAAGCACGAATGGTATCGTCGCCGAAACCAATCCACTTATAGGTCGTCAGGGCTTCCAGGCCCATCGGGCCGCGCGCGTGCAGCTTCTGGGTGCTGACCGCCACTTCCGCGCCGAGGCCAAACTGGCCGCCGTCGGTAAAGCGGGTAGAGGCGTTGACGTACACCGCAGAGGAATCCACCTCGTTGATAAAGCGGTTCGCGTTGCCCAGGGTGCGCGTCAGGATGGCGTCAGAATGCTGGGTGCCGTGCTCGCGAATATGCGCTACCGCTTCATCCTGATCGGCCACCACCTTCACGTTCAGATCCAGCGACAGATACTCATTGTCATACTGCTCCGCTTTCACCGGCTCTACGCTGGCCGGGCCGTTTTGCAGCGCGGGCAGGGAGGCCGCATCGGCGTGCAGGCTGACGCCGCTTTCCGCCATCTGCTTGCTCAGCGCGGGCAGGAAGCGTTCGGCGATATCCTGATGCACCAGCAGCGTTTCGACCGAGTTACAGGCGCTCGGGCGCTGCACTTTGGCGTTAACGATAACCTTCAGCGCTTCGGCCACGTCGGCGGAGTGGTCGATATAAATATGGCAGACGCCGATACCGCCGGTGATCACCGGGATCGTCGACTGCTCGCGGCACAGCTTATGCAAACCTGCGCCGCCGCGCGGGATCAGCATATCGATATACTTATCCATCTTCAGCATCTCGCCGACCAGCGCGCGATCCGGGCTCTCAATCGCCTGTACGGTGGCCGCCGGTAAGCCGCACTCCTGCAGCGCCTGCTGAATCACTTTCACCGTGGCGGCGTTGGTGCGCCAGGTCTCTTTACCGCCGCGCAGAATCGCCGCGTTGCCGGTTTTCAGGCACAAAGAGGCGACGTCGACGGTCACGTTCGGACGGGCTTCATAAATTACGCCCACCACGCCCAGCGGCACGCGGCGACGCTCAATACGCAGGCCGCTGTCCAGCAGACCGCCGTCGATCACCTGACCGACCGGGTCCGCCAGGCTGCAGACCTGACGAACATCGTTAGCAATTCCGCTCAGGCGCGCCGGGTTAAGCGCCAGGCGGTCAAGCAGCGCCTCGCTCAAACCGTTGGCGCGCGCTTCCGCCAGATCCTCAGCGTTAGCCCGCAGGATCGCGTCGGTCTGCGCTTCAAGATAGTCGGCAATCTTTTCCAGCACCCGGTTCTTGTCGCGGCTGGAAAGCTGCGCGAGTTTGTACGAGGCCGCTTTGGCAGCAATGCCCATTTGTTCCAGCATTTTCAGCTCCTTAACGGATAATCATGTCGTCACGGTGGACGGCGACCGGGCCGTATTCATAGCCCAGAATGGCATCGATCTGCTGCGAGTGCTGCCCGGCAATGCGGCGCAGCGCATCGCTGTTATAGCGGCTGACGCCGTGGGCGATATCGCGGCCTTCAAGGCTGCGAATGCGGATCACTTCACCGCGCGAGAAGTTGCCGGTGATGGTTTTAATCCCTTTCGGCAGCAGGGAGCTGCCGCGTTCGAGAATTGCCTGGGTCGCGCCGGCGTCCACGGTAATTTCGCCCGCCGGCGGCGCGCCGAAAATCCAGCGCTTACGGTTTTCCAGCGGCGACTCCTGGGCGTGGAAGCGGGTCCCGACGGAGATGCCCTCCATCACGTCGCCAATCACCCCCGGACGGCTACCGGCGGCGATGATGGTATCGATGCCCGCGCGGCAGGCGACGTCGGCGGCCTGCAGCTTGGTGCCCATACCGCCGGTACCTAAACCGGACACGCTATCGCCCGCGACGGCGCGCAGAGCGTCATCGATGCCGTAAACGTCTTTAATCAGCTCGGCCTGCGGGTTGTTGCGCGGGTCGGCGGTGAACAGGCCCTGCTGATCGGTCAGCAGCAGCAGTTTATCGGCGCCGGCGAGAATCGCCGCCAGCGCCGAAAGATTATCGTTATCGCCGACTTTAATCTCGGCGGTCGCCACGGCGTCATTTTCATTAATGACCGGCACGATATTGTTATCCAGCAGCGCGCGCAGGGTATCGCGGGCGTTGAGAAAACGCTCGCGGTCTTCCATATCGGCGCGGGTCAGCAGCATCTGGCCGACGTGAATACCATAAATAGAAAACAGCTGTTCCCACAGCTGGATAAGACGGCTCTGGCCGACCGCCGCCAGCAGCTGTTTCGACGCAATGGTCGCGGGCAGTTCCGGGTAGCCGAGGTGCTCACGTCCGGCGGCGATCGCCCCGGAGGTGACTATCACAATTCGATGACCCATCGCGTGCAGCTGCGCGCACTGGCGCACTAATTCAACGATATGGGCGCGGTTCAGGCGGCGGGATCCGCCCGTTAAAACACTGGTGCCCAGTTTTACCACCAGCGTCTGGCTATCACTCATGATTCTCTGCCGTTCAAAAAGGAGTTTCGATATCGAGTTGATGTTGTAACAGGAGTCAGCCCGCTTGCCAACACCTGGCGTGGTGGACGAACCACTTCATTGCGCGGATCGGGCATTCTGGCGGGGAAGTGTGACACATTCATGACGGAAATAATTTAATACCCTTTTTTAGAAAAAGTTCCATATTGTCATAAATTTTTAATATTAGAGCGTTAAAAAACCTGCAGTTTTTGACGGGGCTTCCGCCCGGAATTGATTAGCGCGTATAAATAAATCACCAGGACTGAATAATGAAAAAGAGCTCACTGGCATTAATGATGATGGGTCTTATTGCTTCTTCGGCTACGCAGGCGGCAGAAGTTTATAATAAAAACGGCAATAAACTGGACGTCTACGGCAAAGTCAAAGCGATGCACTATATGAGCGACTATGACAGCAAAGATGGCGACCAGACCTACGTTCGTTTCGGCATCAAAGGCGAAACGCAGATTAACGACGATCTGACCGGCTACGGCCGCTGGGAATCGGAGTTCTCCGGCAACAAAACTGAAAGCGACTCTTCGCAGAAAACGCGTCTGGCGTTCGCCGGCGTGAAAGTCAAAAACTACGGTTCATTTGACTATGGTCGTAACCTCGGCGCGCTGTACGACGTTGAAGCCTGGACCGATATGTTCCCGGAATTCGGCGGCGACTCTTCCGCGCAGACCGATAACTTTATGACCAAACGCGCCAGCGGCCTGGCAACCTACCGCAATACCGACTTCTTCGGCGTGGTGGATGGCCTGGACCTGACTCTGCAATATCAGGGTAAAAACGAAGGCCGTGAAGCCAAGAAACAGAACGGCGACGGCTTCGGTACAGCCTTAAGCTACGACTTCGGCGGCAGCGACTTCGCCGTCAGCGCGGCCTACACCAGCTCCGATCGCACTAACGATCAGAACCTGCTGGCCCGCGGCACGGGTAAAAAAGCGGAAGCCTGGGCGACCGGCCTGAAATATGACGCCAATAATATCTACCTGGCGACCATGTACTCCGAAACCCGCAAAATGACGCCAATCAGCGGCGGTTTTGCCAATAAAGCGCAGAACTTTGAAGCCGTGGCGCAGTACCAGTTCGATTTCGGCCTGCGTCCGTCCCTGGGCTACGTGCTGTCAAAAGGCAAGGATATTGAGGGCGTGGGGAGCGAAGACCTGGTCAACTACATTGACGTTGGCGTGACCTATTACTTCAACAAAAACATGAACGCCTTTGTGGATTACAAAATCAACCAGCTGAAGAGCGATAATAAGCTCGGGATCAACGATGACGATATCGTCGCTGTCGGTATGACCTACCAGTTCTAAGCCGTCGCCGGTAAAAAACAATAAAGCCGCCGTGGTGACAGGGCGGCTTTATTCTTGCTGATTAACGGTTTTTCGCCAGATGCAGATTATCGTTATTCATCGTGATCTGCGCGTTATATTCCTTCGGCAGGCGGCGCGCCTGATAAAATACCGATTGCCAGTACGGATTATCCAGCGAAGAGCGCATCACGCCCTGGCTGGTGGAGGCATGAAGGAAATTACGGTCGGTATCATAGAAGCCGACGTGCATGCCGCCTTTAATGCGGAAGAAAACCAAATCTCCCGGCCGCAGCTGCCGCGGGCTCACGCGTTCTCCCATATGCAGCAGTTCGCGGGTGGTGATGCGCTCCATCGGCAGGTTGAAGCGATCTTTGAGCGTACGCCAGACAAACCCGGAGCAGTCGACCCCGCTTTGCTCCGTCCCGCCCCATTCGTAGGGCGTTCCCTCCCAGGTATGCATCTGATCGTGCAGCGCGGCGATCACCGGGATCAGATCGTCAGAACCTCCGTCGATGGTCGCGTGGCTACTCTGGGCGGCGGTTTTATGCGGTTTCGATGAGGATGAACATCCTGCCAAAAGCAAAAAAGGAACAAATAATAGCGCGTGAGAGAGTCTGGGCTTCATATCATTGTTTTTCGTCACTGAAAACGGGCCGTGATATTTTATAGCCGATTCGCTACGGCCTCAGAATGACCAAAAGCAAAATTTACGAAACCTTACGTAAATAATATAGGTTGGATACGCGGTGAACATCGGCGGCCTTTATTTTCGCCGGGACCGTCTCATCTTCCATTAATAAATTTTTTCTCTGTGAAACAATATTTCACAAATATCCGCGTGTCGCGCGTCTGTTCCGCTTCAGCGCAAGGTGAAAGATCCTCATCATCCCGCCATTGCGCCGCCAGGCTGCCCTCCAGTACTTTTGTAGACTAAAAGAGAGAGTGGGGCGGGCTAATGCATCTGGATTTTCGCCAACTGCGCAACTTTGTCGCGTTAGTTGAATACGGCAGTTTTAATCGCGCGGCGGAGGCGGTGTGCCTGTCGCAGTCGGCGTTCAGCCGCAGCATTCAGGCGCTGGAGCAGAGCGTCGGTCATCCGTTATTCGATCGCCAGAGCAAGCTACCGACGCTCACCCTGCACGGGCAAAAGCTGCTGCCCTACGCCCGCCGCTTTCAGGAGCTGAACGTGGAGCTCAGCAGCCAGCTGCGCGAAGCGGACGATGCGCAAAACGGCGAGGTCGCTTTTGGCTGCGGCCCGGCCCCTGCCGCAAGGCTGATTCCGGCCGCCGTCGGCGAGTTTCATCGCCTTTTGCCGCAGGCGAGGGTGCGCTTTCAGATTGATAACTGGCTGGCGCTGCATCAGGCGCTGACCTCTCAGCTCTACCCTTTTGTGGTCGCCGACAGCTGGCAGGCCGAGCTCGACCCGCAGCTGCGCGTGCAGCCGCTCAGCCCGCAGCGCTGCTTTTTCGTCTGCCATGCCGATCATCCGCTGGCCAAACAGGGGCCGGTCTCTATCCAGGCGATGCTGCGCTACCCCTTTGCCGCCCCCTATCTGCCGCCGGGCGTGCGCAAGGTGCTGGCGACCCTCAGCCAGCAGCAGGACTTTACCCCGGCGATTCAGTGCGATCATATCTACGCGCTGCTTGCCACCCTCGCGCAGACCAACGCGATTAGCTTCGCCAGCGAGGATGGCTTCGCGCTATGCCAGCACAGCCATCGTCTGGTTAAGCTGGAGCTCAGCGATCTGCCTGAGGAGTGGCGGCTGATGCAGACCCGGTTTGCCATTATCTCTCCGGTTCACGCGGCCCAGCCGCCGCTGGTGGAGAAGCTGATTGAGATTATCCTTCATACCGATCGTCAGCATCAGCTTCAGCTGCTGGCGCAGGAGGAGAGGGGTTAACCGGCGTTTTTCGCCTGGCCTTTGGCATCGTACTGCGGCCAGCGGTTTTCCAGCCCCTGGGCTTTCAGCGCCTGCTCGACAAACTGGCCGTCTACCCACTGGCTGACGTCAAAAGCGCTGCGGATTAGCCGCCCGGATTTAGCCTGTTCGACGCTATTGCTAAAGCTGTCGGTCAGGAACGGATCGATACGCGGCGAGGTGGTAAAGTTCAGATCCTGCGGCTGCAGCTCTTCGAGAAACAGCGCCTGCGGGATCTGGCTCTGCTGCGCCATCTCGGCGGACCAGGCGTCGCGATTGGCCGGGTCGCTGATTTCCGCGGCGTTCTTCACCAGCACGTTAACGATCTGCTGGGTCGCCTGCGGCCAGGCGTCTATAAACGTCTGCGTGCCGAGGAACCCGGCCTGAGTGGTGTTCTGGCGGCCGGAGTCACCGCTTTTGACGACCACATCAATCTTATCGCCGCGTAGCGCCAGCAGCGAAACGCCGCCCCACACCGCATCGACGCGACCGGCCGCCAGCGCCGCTTTGCCGGCGTTCCAGTCGAGGTTGATCACCTGCAGGCTGCGCTCGTTGAGGCCGACGGTTTGCAGCGCCCGGTCAAAGGCCAGCTGGTCCGCCGTGCCGCGATAAACCGCCACCCGTTTGCCTTTCAGATCGGCCAGCGTTTTAATCCCGGAAGCTTTGGTCACCGCGAGGTAAGATTCCGAACCCCGGCTGCCCAGCAGCAGGCGCGTCGGCAGCCCGTTGGCTTTACCGATGATCGCCGCCAGATCGCCGAGGTAGACAAAATCCAGCTGGCGGTTGGCTAAGGCTTCATTTACCGCCGGGCCCGCGCCTTTGAAAAACTGCCACTGCACTTCCACACCCTGCGGTTTAAACGCCTCTTCCAGCTGATGGCGGATAAACGCCATGCCGACCGGCCCCTCAATAAACGGCTTGCTGCCCGCGCTTTGGTCCGGCACGCCGATGCGAATGGTACGCAGCGCTTCGGCCTGCGCGCTGGCCGCCAGGCCGATAACCGCCACCAGCGCCAGCACGGTGCGGCTAAAAAATGCTTTCATCATAACGTGTTGCTCCCTTGAGTTTTTTCTCACCCTAAAGAGCCAACGGGCTGCGTGTTAAATGCTTTTATTCGCCAAGCTTGGGTGAAAAAAAGCTAAATCAAACGCCGCGCGCCCGGCAGGCTGAAATGCATTCGATGCATCGGGATTATTCGCCTTACGCAATGGCGGCGAAGGAGAAGTCACGTTTTGATAGCGGCATAACTTGCCGAAAAGTGGACCGATATGTCGCAGATGATCTTAAGAACCGATGCCCCAGGCAGGCCGGGCTTCAGGCTTAACGGCTGGCCGTGGCTGCTGCCTGCGTTACTGCTGCTGCTGTGGTACATCGCCGCCCGCGAACGATGGATGCCGGAGCAAATTTTGCCCGCGCCGTGGGTGGTTGCCGATACCGCGCTATCGCTGCTGAGCGGGGATCTGCTGGCGCAGTGGGGATTCAGCCTTCAGCATCTGGCGCTTGGCCTGCTGCTGGGCGCCATTGCTGGGACGCTGCTCGGCGCGCTGTTCGGCCTGGTGCCGGCCGCCGCGCAGCGGGTGGAACCGCTGTTCTACGCGCTGGCGCAAATCCCGACGCTCGGCTGGATCCCGCTGTTTATGGTGCTGTTCGGGATTGATAACGGCCTCAAGCTGGCGGTTATCATCAAAACCACCGTAGTGCCGATGACCATTAACACGCAGCAGGCGGTGGCCGGCGTGCCGCTGACCCTGAGCGAAGCCGCAAAGGTGATGAACTTTTCCCGCTGGCAGCGGCTGCGCTGGCTGGTGATCCCCGCAAGCCTGCCGGGCTGGTTTACCGGCCTGCGTCTGGCGCTATCGCAGGCCTGGGTGTCGCTTATCGTCGTCGAACTGCTGGCCTCTTCAGAAGGTATTGGCTACCTGATGGTCTGGGGCCGCCAGCTGTTTCAGCTGGATATCGTCTTCGTCACCATTGCGGTGGTTGGCCTGAGCGGCATGCTGATGGAGTGGGCGGCGAACCGCGCCTGTGCCCGTCTGGTGTTCTGGCCGCAGCTTGCCGCCGGACGCCTGGCGTGGAAACCGCAGGCCAGCTGGCGGGCGCTGCAGCTGCCGCTGGTCCTGCTGGCGCTGTGGCAGCTGGCAAGCTCGTGGGGCTGGATCGATGGCGCGCTGTTCTCTTCGCCGCTGGCGGTGGCGACGCGTTTTATTCAGGGCGCCCTGAGCGGGGAGCTGACTGCGGCGATGCTGGCAAGCCTCGGGCGAGCCTTTGTCGGCGGCGCGCTGGGGATTGCGGGGGGCCTGCTCTGCGGACTGCTGCTGGCGCTGCGCCCGCGCGCCGGGCAAATCTTCACGCCCACGCTCAACGTGCTGCGCCATATCGCCCTGTTTGCCTGGCTGCCGCTGCTGACCGCATGGGTGGGCAACGATAACGGCGGCAAAATCGTTTTTATCGCGCTGGCGTCGTTCTTTCCGATGTTCTTCAGCACCCTGCAGGCCGTGCTTCAGCGCAACCCGCAGCTCGACGAAGTCGCCAGGGTACTGCGCCTGGGCGAGTTAGCGCGCCTGCGCAGGGTTATTCTTCCCGGCGCGGCGCCGGGGATCTTCGCCGGTCTGCGGCTGGCGCTGATTTACGCCTGGCTTGGCAATATCGGCGCGGAATATTTCATGTCCTCCGGCGTCGGCATCGGCAGCCTGATGATCAATGCCCAGCAGCTGCTGGATATGCCCACCATTCTCTGCGGCATGGTGCTGGTCGGTATCACCGGCGCGGCGCTGGATAAAGCCGGACGTTTACTGGAAATGCGCGCCACCCGCTGGCGTCAACAGGAGCAGCTATGACCTCTTCAACCCTGGTCTCTTTTCGCCACGTGCGTAAATCCTGGCAACAGGTGACGGCGCTACAGAATTTCAGCCTGGATATTGCCGCCGGTGAACTGGTGGCGCTGGTGGGCAGCAGCGGCTGCGGTAAATCGACGCTGCTGCGGATGCTGGTAGGCCTTGAATCAGCGACCCAGGGCGATATTTGCATTAACGGCGAGCCGGTCACCGGCGTGGGCAAAGAGCGCGGCATTGTGTTTCAGGAGCCGCGCCTGTTTCCCTGGCTTAACGTGCTCGACAACGTGATGCTCGGCCTGGCGGATGAAAAGCTCAGCCGGGCGGCGAAGCGCCAGCGGGCGCTGGAAATGCTGGAGCGCGTGCAGCTCAGCGAATTCGTCAACGCGCTGCCCGCGCAGCTCTCCGGCGGCATGGCCCAGCGGGTGGCCATTGCCCGCGGCCTGGTGGCCCGTCCGCAGATCCTGATGCTTGACGAGCCTTTCGGCGCGCTGGATGCCCTGACGCGCCACACCCTGCAGCAGGAACTTTTACAGATCCACCAGCGCGCGGGAACCACCACCCTGCTGGTGACGCACGATGTGGAAGAAGCCGTCGCCCTGGCCGATCGCGTCGTCGTGCTTTCGCCGCGTCCGGGGCGGATACGGGAAGTGGTAAGCCTGGCGCTGCCCCATCCGCGCCAGCGCGATGATGCCGCGTTTACCGCCGCCTGCCGCCAGATTCGCAACCTGATTACTTCTGCCTGATTCTATTATTTAAGGAGCAACATATGGGACATCCTTCCGTCTACCCGACCGGCGCCACCCTCTACGATCCGCAGCGCGCCTGGAGCGGCTATACCCTTTTCCAGGCCACCGAACACGGCGCGGTGCTGGTGGACATGAACGGCCGCGTGGTGCGCGAATGGCCTGAACTGCACGGGTTTCCCAATAAAATCCTGCCCGGCGGCGCAATCCTTGGCCACAGCGGCGAGCGCGATCCGCGCTACGGCATGCAGGATATGCTCGATCTGATCCAGGTGGACTGGGAGGGCAACGTCACCTGGAAATTCGACCGCTACGAGCAGGTGAGCGATCCCGGCAACGCCACGCGCTGGATGGCGCGCGCGCATCATGACTATCAGCGGGCGGGCAACCCGGTGGGCTATTACGCGCCGGGGCTGGAGCCGCAGGTGGATGGCGGCAATACCCTGATCCTCGCCCACACCAATCTGGTGAATGAAGCGATCTCCGACAAGCTGCTGCTGGACGACACCATTATTGAAGTCGACTGGCAGGGTAACGTGGTGTGGGAGTGGCGCTGCAGCGACCATTTTCACGAGCTGGGCTTCGACGATGCGGCGCGCACCGCGCTCTACAACAACCCGAATATGCGCGCCAGCGGCGGCGGAATGGGCGACTGGATGCATATCAACTCGATGTCGGCGCTGGGGCCGAATAAGTGGTACGACGCCGGCGATACGCGTTTTCATCCCGACAACATTATCTGGGACGCCCGCGAATCCAACATTATTGCCATTATCGACAAACAGAGCGGCAAGATCGTCTGGCAGCTGGGCCCGGACTACAGCAAACCGGAGCTGAAGCACATCGGCTGGATCATCGGCCAGCACCATGCGCATATGATCCCGCAGGGGCTGCCGGGCGCGGGTAATATCCTGATTTTCGATAACGGCGGCTGGGCCGGATACGGCGCGCCGAATCCGGCGTCGGCGGACGGGGTGAAAAACGCCTGGCGCGATTATTCACGGATCCTGGAGATCAACCCGCTGACCCTCGATATCGAATGGCGCTACTCGCCCTATGAAGCGGATCTGCCGCAGCCAACCGATTCGTACCGCTTTTACAGCCCCTACATCAGCAATATGCAGCGCCTGGAAAACGGCAATACCCTGATTAACGAAGGATCTAACGGGCGCATTTTTGAAGTGACCCGCGACCACGAAATTGTCTGGGAATATATTTCGCCGTTCTGGGGCAAGACCCTGAACAACAATATGGTCTATCGCGCCTACCGCATTCCCTACGGCTGGATCCCGCAGCTGGCGCAGCCGCAGGAGACGCCGATTGCGGCGATCGATGTACGAACCCTGCGCCAGCCCGGCGCGGCGGCGGCCGGTCCGGCGCAGAGCGTGGTGCGGGTGGTGGGCGTACAGCCGTACAGTAAAAGCGCCGATGCGCTGTGCGTGGCAACCGATAACGATACCCTGCGCCGCAGTCCGAAGCTGTTCCGCGTCGCGGAAAGCGCGTTCACGCCGATAAGCGCGGCGGGCGAGCTGGAGAGCGAACGGCCGGTTCTGCTGTTCGTCGGCGCGGAACGCTGCGTGCACTGCCGCAAGCTCTGGCAGCTGCTGGCGCATGAAAAGCTCAGCCCGCGGCTTGCTCAGCTGGATACGCGCTATCTGGATGCCGACCGGCATCAGGATCTGGCGAGCGACCTCGGCGTGCGCGGCCTGCCGACGCTGCTGCTGATTAAACCGGGGCAGCCAGCATCGCGCGCGCCTGCGCAGCTCTCGGTGGACACGCTGCTCGACTGGCTGCATCGCGCAGCCGGGTAATCCGCGACTACGGCGGGCTGGCGTGTGCCGGTCCGCCGTTTATCTGGCGGATAAACGCCAACGGCGAATAGCCCATCGCTTTGCGGAACATCGCGGTAAAGGCGGCCGGATACTCATAGCCCAGACTGAGCGCGACTTCGGTAACCGAACGCCCCTCGCGCAGCGCCGTCATGGCGTACATCAGGCATGCCTGCTGGCGCCAGTCGCAAAACGCCATCCCGGTCTCCCGGCGAAACAGACGATTAAACGTGCGTACGCTTTTACTCAGTTTTTGCGCCCACTGCTGCGGCGTATTGCGGATGCTCGGCTGGCGCTGAAAATCGCCGCATAGCGCCGCGAGGTGGCTGTTCTGCGGAAGCGGCGTAAACATCGGCAGCGGCGCGGCGGCGCGCAGTTCATGGAGCAGCAGCGCAATCAGGGCGGCATCGCGCCCGCTCTCGTCGTACAGCAGCGGTAGCTGACAGGCGGCCAGCAGCAGCTGATGGGTCAGCGGAGAAACCTGTAAGACTTCGCAGCGTTCGCTTTCCCGCGGGGCGTCCCGCGCGTCAATATACAGGCTGTGGGTGCTGACGCCGGGCATCCAGACGCGATGCGGTTTCGTCGCCGGGATCCAGACCCCGCTGAACGGCGGCACCAGCCACTGGCCGTCGTCCGTTTCGACCTTCATTAATCCGTGCATAGCGTACAGAAACTGCGCCCGGCGGTGGCTATGTCGCTCCAGAAGCGTGTTGGGCGGATAGTCGCTGCCCAGCGCCAGCACCCGGCGAGGAAGATGGTCGACGTCATTAATCGCAACGTTGCGCATGAAGATAGCCCTGGCTGAAATTCGTAATAGATTGGCTTTAAAGCGTAAGCCGGCCACGGCGTTATTCTATATCGTTACCTCCCTTTGTGGAGGAGTGCGAATGAGCGACTGGCTTTTTCTGTGCGGCATACTATCGGGCGTGACCACCTGGCTCTTTGGCTTCGGCGGCGGTTTCGTTACCGTCCCGCTGCTCTATTTCCTGGTGACCGGCGCGTGGGGCGCGCAAAGCGTCGTCGGGCAACAGGCGATGCACATCGCCGTCGCCACCTCGGCGCTGGTCATGCTTTGCTCCGCGCTGCTGGCGAGCTGGCGACACGCGCGTACCGGTACCCTCCGCTGGCGCCGCTTATGGGCCATGCTCACCGGCATTGCCGTTGGCGGAACGGCGGGCGCGCTGCTGGCGCTTGAGGCGAGCGGGGCGTGGATCCGCTGGCTGTTCGTTATCTATCTGCTGGCAACCGTTGCCGATTGCTACCTTCGCGCCGGATTTATGACCCCGCCATCCCGCCGGGTGGTGCCGACGGTGCCGCATGAGCTAACGGTAGGGGGGATCATTGGCCTGATCGCCTCTTTTCTCGGCGTGGGTGGAAGCGTGATGACCGTCCCTCTGATGCGCCGTCGCGGCGTGCTGATGGCTGAAGCTGCAGGGATGGCCAACGTATTGACGCTGCCGCTGGCGGCAACGGCGACGCTAACCTGGCTGTTGATGGCCTGGCTCTCGCCGGTGGCGTTACCGAATGGGTTTGTCGGCAATATCTGGCTGTCGGCGGCGGCGCAGCTGGTGGCGGGAAGCTGGCTGGGATTAAAAATCGCCTCCCGCTGGCTGGCGCGTTTACCGGACCGCTGGCATGTGCGAATTTATCCGCTATTGCTGATTGCCGTACTGCTGGTGATGAGCGTGTGGGGATAATGAGGGACGCGGCGCTGCGCATCCATCCGAGCGTTTTGCCCGGGTCATTCTGCTGTCATTTTTCTTGCGCATGCTCTCGCCAGACGCCGTGGCCGATAAAGGAAAATAAACGATGGGTAAAACGCTGACCATTTTCGATCTGGATAATACGTTAATTAAGGGCGACAGCAGTACGCTGTGGAGCCGCTTTATGGTGCGCGAAGGCTGGGTAAACGATCCCGATTACCTGGCACGGGAAGCGATGCTGATGGACGACTACGACCGCGGCGAAATGAATATCGCCGATTATGTGGCTCTGATTCAGGCGCCGCTGATTGGCGTCGCAAAGCGGGAGGTGGACGCGCTGCTGGCGCGCTGCGTGCGCGACGAGATTATGCCGCGCGTGTATCCCCAGGCGTGGGATCTGATTCGGACTTTACAGGCTAAAGGCGAGCAGATGCTGGTGATCTCGGCCTCGGTCAGCCTGCTGGTGCAGGCGGTGGCGGCGCAGCTGGGTATCGAACAGGCGCTGGGGATTGACGTTGAGATGACCGACGGCGGCTATAGCGGCGTGATTGCCGGTACGCCGAGCTATCAGCAGGGGAAGGTGGTGCGCCTGGCGCAGTGGCAACAGGCGCATCCTGAATACTCGGGGGAAGTGACCTTCTACACCGACTCGATCAACGACCTGCCGCTGTGCCTGCATGCCGATCGCGTACGGCTGGTCAATCCGTGCCCGCAGCTGGCGGCGGCGAACGCGCAGCACCAGTGGCCGGTGCTGGCGTGGCGGCTGTGATTTTTCCCCCGGGTCGCGGCGTAAACGCCTTACCCGGGCTACTTTTTCGTGCCGTTTGGGTAGCCCCGGACAGGTGCGCAGCACCGCCTCCCGGGAAAAACTAATCAGCTTTAAACAGCGGCACCGCGCTGCCGCCGATATAGCGGCGGCGCAGCCAGGCGGACAGCGTATCCATCGCCATCACCACCGCTACCAGCAGCAGGGTAATAAACATCACTACGTCCCAGTTCCACAGACGCATATTTTCCGCATAAATCAGGCCAATGCCTCCCGCGCCGACAAAGCCGAGCACCGCGGCGGAACGGGTATTCGATTCAATCTGATACAGGCTCAGCGCCAGGAACGTCGGGAAAGACTGGGTAAAAATGCTGAAACGGTGCTTCTGCAAACCGTTCGCCCCCACCGCCGTCAGGCCGCGTCCCGGCGAGCGGTCAACCGCCTCGTGTCCCTCTGCGTACAGACGGCCCAGCAGCCCGGTATCCTGCATAATTATCGCCAGCACCCCGGCCAGCGGCCCGAGCCCCACGGCGCGGACAAAAATCAGCCCCCAGATAGCCATATCGATACCGCGCAGCACGTCGAACAACCGGCGCATCAGCAGGGCGATCGTTCCCGGAATCACGCCGCGCATAATATTCCGCGCCGCCAGAAACGAGAGCAGCAGGGCGATGACCGTCGCGGTAAGCGTCCCGGCGAAAACAATCGCCAGGGTAATGGCGATTTGCGTGAAGTAATAGCGAAACGGCCAGTTGAAAAAGTCGTGCCAAACGAACATCCGTAGCAGATAGCGGCTGATTTGCTGCAGCCCCGTGGCGAGCTGCTCGCCGCTGATGCCGAACTGCATAAAGAACCAGACATAGTAGAGGGCGCTGGCCAGCGCAAGCAGGCCGACGTAGCGCAGATAGCGCCCCTGGGCCTGGTATAAATGCCGATGCTGGCGACGGCTGGCGGCGATATCCGGTTGATTTTGCCACTGACTCATTTTTTCCCCTCCAGAACCCACTGCCGCAGGCGGCCGGATAGCATATCCAGCAGCGATACCACGATAATAATCAACAGCAGCGTGATGCTGACCTGATCGTACCGGTCCAGTTTGATATTGGTCATCAGCTCCTGGCCGATGCCGCCCGCGCCCACCAGCCCGAGGATCGTTGAGGAGCGGAAGTTAATTTCGAGGCGCATAAAGCCGTAGGAGAGAAAGATGGGTTTCACCTGCGGCCACAGGGCAAAGCGGATACGCTGCAGATGCGACGCGCCGCAGGCGGCCAGGCCGCGTACCGGTTTATCCTGGGCGCTCTCCACCGCTTCATAGAACAGCTTGGTCAGGCTGCCGATGGTGTGGAGCATTAATGCCAGAAAGCCGGGGATCGCCCCGATACCAAAAGCCATCACGAAGATCACCGCCCACGCCAGCTCCGGCATGGTGCGCAGAAAAGCCACCAGCACGCGGACGGCAAAACGCAGCGGGGCAGGGGACCATGCGTTGTTGGCCGCAACGAACGCCAGCAGGGTGGCAATCGCCACCGCCACCAGCGTGGACGCCAGCGCCAGCTGCAGCGTTTCCCAGATAAGCGGCAGCTGAATGGGCAGACGATAGCCCCAGTAAGCCAGAGAGCCTTTAGTGTGCGAATCGGCAAACAGGTCGGAGACGTGCAGCGTCGGCAGCGTCTCAAACATGTAATCGAGAAAATTGGGCAGCGAGTGCCAGATAGTAAAGAGATTAAACTCGGCCATACTGCCGGCGGCAAAATAGAGCGCCAGCAGCAGCAGGGACCAGCTAAAGGTGTCGCGCTTTTGCCGCGAGCGGACCTGCTGGTAATAGCGTTCGAATTCGGTATGGGTATTATTCATGCGTCGCTGTGTCTTCAACGAGTCGCCGCCGCCCGCGAGACTGGCCGGGCGACGGCGTCAGGGCGGGATTAACGCGCGGTAACCAGTTCGCGTTTCATATCAATGATCTGCTGGAAATCGGCTACGCTGCCCGGGCCGATATGCTGCGTGCCGCCCATCGCTTTGATAAAGCAGGCGTGATCGTCGGTATCCAGCTTTTTAATCGCGGTGACGACTTTGGCCTTAAAGTCAGCAGGCAGGGAATTGCTGACCAGGATTGGGCCGTTCGGGATCAGCGGCGATTGCCATATAATGCGGATTTGCTTCATCAAATCCGGGTGATCCATGCGAATCAGTCGGTTGAAGGCGCCGACGCTGTAGCCGCTATTATAATCACCCACCATCGAGGTCCAGGTCACCGCGCCGGCAAACTGACCGTTCAGCACGCCCAGAATATCCTGCTCGTGGCCGCCGGAGAAGGTCACGCTGGAGAAGAAGTTATTATATTTATTATCCGAGGTGCCGCCGAACTGCTGTTTAAAGGCGTGGTTGGGAATTAAAAAGCCGGAAGTGGAGTCCGGATCGGCGAAGCCAAACGCTTTGCCTTTCAGATCTTCTAACTTTTTATACGGACTGTCGGCTTTGACAATCACCACCGAGTGATAGCCGCGGGACTGATCTTTATCATCAACGGCAATCCCGACAATATCGACGGCTTTAGGGTTGTTAATATAAACGGAAGCGTATGATGACGGCGACATACTTAAGACCACGTCAACTTTTCCGCCCAGCAATCCCTGAATCACGCCGGAATAGTCGGAAGAGTTACGTAATTTTGTATCGACCTTCAGCTCCTTATCAAGAAACTGTTTAACGCACTGGTTATCACCAATTTGTTGGGTTGCGTTCTGACCGCCAAGGATGCCCAGATTTAATTCCTTCGGCTGTTCAGCAGCGCCTGCCTGCCACGCCATCATAATGCCTGCAACCGCTGCGGATAAACGAACTGCGCCAGTGATGTACTTTTTCATTATTTTGCCCGTGTGAGTGAAATTTAATGCAATTGGCTAATTTCATCGCCGTACAGCCGGTGCAGAATATCCTGATTCAGCTGCGTGGGATGATCGTCAAAAATAATCTTGCCCTTGGCTACGCCGATGACCCGCGTGCAATATTCACGCACCAGCTCCACCGAATGCAGGTTTACCATCACGCTGATACCCTGTTCGCTAATTTCGCGAAGGACATTCATAATCCGCTGCGTATTTTTCGGGTCGAGAGAAGCGACCGGTTCATCGGCCAGCAAAATACCCGGGTTTTGCATCAGCGCCCGGCAAATCGCCACGCGCTGCATCTGCCCGCCGGAGAGGTTTTCCGCCCGCTGTAGCGCATGCGGCAGCATATTCATCCATTCCAGCAGGGAGATGGCGCGGGCGCGGTCCGCGTCGGGGAAAACTTTGAATAATGATTTCAGGGTGGAGGTCTGGCTCAGGCGACCCAGCAGCACGTTGGTCAAAACGTCGAGACGCGGCACCAGGCAGAAATCCTGAAAGATCATGCCGCACTGGCTGCGCCAGGCGTTTAGCGCGCGGCCCGACAGCTTTGATACGTCCTGCGGCGTACCCACTTCCGGATAGCTGAGGATCTCGCCGCCGCTGGCGCTGTGGGTACCGTTCAGTACGTGCAGAAGCGTTGACTTTCCGGCACCGGAGCGGCCAATGACGCCAACCAGCTCGCCCGCATGAAGATCGAAACTGATGCTGTCCAGTACGGTTTGCTGCGCGCTGTAGGATTTGCTCAGGTTGCGTACGCTCAGGACCTTACGCTGCCGGTCGATAAAGGGCGGCGTAAACGGTTGATAATCGGTTTCTGCCACCGCAGCCAGGGAACTGTTCATAAATGCGTCCAGGTTCGTCAGTAAACTGGGCACTATTAATGGTGTTTTATATGACTGCCGGATGACAGTAAGGCGAACAAATAGTGAACGGATGCGAAAGCTGGCCTATTTGTTGGAAAAAAAGTTCGTCATAGATCACACTTTTGCATCAGCAATCGGGCATCTGAGAATACTCTGCCTACCTTTAATACGCGATAGCGCATGAGATTAATAATGATACGTATTTCATCTGATAAAGATGACGCGTTTTATGCGACATTAGCCGGGGAATGCTATCGCCGCGGGTACAACGGGACGACTCTGGACGCTCGTGCAATTCTTATATCTGAGTCGGTTTAACCGAGTAGATAATCTTCAGGTACTGGATTACGATTCGCGGCGGAAAATTTTTAGTCGGTGACTATCCCTTTTGTGCGGCGTGTAATTCCATTATTTACGCTAATTAATGAAATTAACCACTGATTTTGTGTTGTTTATTGGTTTTATGTTCTTATTTTTTGAATTTATTCGGTTTTTTCGCTTTTTTAAATAAAAGTGAGGTTAAGAATAGTCTTAACAACTAATGGCTAAGATCCTGGAACATATAATATTCACTTAAGAATCTACGCATATCCCACCAATAACCGTATGAAAACCAATGATTTTTGTGTTTAACTCAATATCCTTATTTTTATTCTTCTGACTTAAATTGACCTGGTCGGTAATTAGCCCTTTGCGCACTTATTGACACACATGGAGAAAAATCCTAAATTTGGTAACACAAGAAACAAGCAAGTCATTTAGTGCTCTTTATCTCTAGCAATACTATTTTGAATTTTGATTGAATATATTAAAGAGGGAATTTGCTGACTTAGACTTTGCAGGCCTGGGCTATCAGCAGTGTTGTGATACGTTCAAGATTTCCAGGACTATGGGGTTTAACTTTATATGGATTATAAATATTCTTTGGACCAGTGCATCTGGCCAGCGCATGACAGCTATTTTTTAAAAGGACTCGCTGAGCTAATTATTGATATTGATGACCTGATTTACCTGTCGCTTGAAAAGGTACGCCGGGAGTTTGTATTTATTAATCTTAGCGCCAGTTCGCTGAATTATTTTATCCGCCGCGATAGCGAGTGGCTGGCTGAAATGAAAGGCAAGCAAATTGTATTAATTGCCGCGAGGCGCTCGGAAGCGCTGGCCAACTACTGGTATTACAATGGTGCTATTCGTGGCGTGGTCTATGTGGACTTAGCCAAGGATATTCGTCAGGAGCTGGCATACGTTATCAACGGCCGTTTTCTACGTAAAGATATAAAGAAAGACAAAATTACCAACAGGGAAATGCAAATAATTCGGATGACGGCACAGGGAATGCACCCGAAATCTATTGCCAAGATTGAAAATTGTAGTGTGAAAACGGTTTATACCCATCGGCGAAATGCCGAGGCCAAACTGTATTCAAAGATATATAAGTTAGCGCTGTAATTAGTAATAAACGTTGTTTTTAAAATTGTGCACCAGGTCGTAACACCCAAAATAATTTGCGTCGCAGATAATAATGATGCGGCCTGAACTATGGCGGGAATGCACACAGACGTGGGACATCAGGTCCCTTAATAAACTCAGGATGAAAAAGCTATGAAAAAAAAGGTTCTTGCAATTGCTCTGGTAACCGCGTTTGCCGGTATGGGTGTCGCTCAGGCAGCTGACGTTACTGCTCAGGCAGTCGCTACCTGGTCCGCAACCGCCAAAAAAGACACTACCAGCAAGCTGGTGGTGACTCCGCTGGGCAGCCTGGCTTTCCAGTATGCCGAAGGGGTTAAAGGCTTTAACTCACAGAAAGGCCTGTTTGATGTGGCTATCGAAGGTGACGCCACCGCGACCGCATTCAAGCTGACCTCTCGTCTGATCACCAATACCCTGACTCAGCTGGATACCTCTGGTTCCACCCTGAGCGTGGGCGTTGACTACAACGGCGCAGCGGTCGAAAAAACGGCTGACACCACCATGATCGACACCGCGGCGGGCACCCTGGGCGGCAACCTCAGCGCGCTGTCTAACGGCTATAACGTCGCCGGTCGCACCACCGCTCAGGACGGCTTCACGTTCTCCATCATCAGCGGCACCACCGATGGCACCACTGCCGTTACTGACTACAGCACGCTGCCGGAAGGTATCTGGAGCGGCGACGTCAGCGTACAGTTCGACGCGACCTGGACCAGCTGATCCTCTCGTAGCACCAGGCAGGGGGGCTCCCCCTGCCTTATTTCACGGATTGAATTCATATGAAAAAACACATTCTGGCCATCGGCCTGTTGCTCAGCACAATGACGCCAGCCCTGGCGCTGGATGTGGGCGATATCTCTTCATTTATGAACAGCGGCAGCAGCACGCTGAGCAAAGAGATCAAGAACACGACCGACAGCGGTCGCTTAATTAACATCCATATGGAACGCCTCTCTTCGCCGCTGGACGGTGGCAAGGTGATCCCGATGGATAAGCAGGACGAGATTTTACTGACCCCCGCCAGTCTGCTGCTGCCCGCGAAGGCCAGCGACGTGATCCGCTTTTTCTACAAAGGCCCGGCGGACGATAAAGAACGCTATTACCGCATTGTCTGGTTCGATCAGGCGCTCAGCGATGCCCAGCGCAATGGCTCGACCCGCAGCGCGGTAGCGACGGCCTCGGCGCGGATCGGCACCATCCTGGTGGTCGCGCCAAGAAAAGCCAATTTCCGCTATCAGTACGCCAACGGCACGCTGGTCAATACCGGTAACGCGACGTTGCGCATTCTTGCCTACGGCCCGTGTCTGAAGCCGGCTGACGGTAAAGAGTGCAAGGAAAATTATTTCCTGATGCCGGGAAAAGAACGGCGCTTCACGCGCGTGAATGTGGCGGATAAAAAAGGACGGGTCGCGCTCTGGCAGGGCGAGCAGTTTGTTCCCGTGAAATAGACATTTCTTCTGACGGATCAACATTATGGCTCTACCAGGGAACGCTCCAGGATTAAAAACACTCCTTGCCTCCGGCATGGTCATTTTGCTGGTTCCGTTTAGCGTCACTGCCGCCACCGACAAAGTACAGCAAATCGGCGGCGTGATTATCCCTCAGGCCTTCAGCCAGGCGCTGCAGGACGGAATGAGCATCCCACTGTTTATTCATCTTGAAGGCAGCACCGGTACCCAGGACGATCAGCGGATCGGCAATGCCTTTATCTGGCTGGATAATGGCGTTCTGCGCGTTCGGCAGATTCAGCTGGAAGAAAACGATAATAACGCCACCGTCAGCGAGCAGACCCGCAAACAGCTGACCGCGCTGGCCAATGAAGCTTTCAGCAAAGATCTTAACATTAGCCTGACGGATGACGCCCGGCTACAGCTCAGCCTGCGCCAGCTGCTTCTGCAGCTGGTGGTAAAAAAAGAGGCGCTGGGTACGGTGCTGCGCTCGCGCAGCGAAGATATCGGTCAGTCCAGCGTCAACACCCTTAGCAGCACCCTGAACTATAACCTCGGGGTCTATAACAACCAGATGCGCAACGGCGGCAATAATACCTCCAGCTATCTGTCGCTGAACAACGTTACCGCGCTGCGCGAGCACCACGTGGTACTGGACGGCTCGCTTTACGGTATTGGCTCCGGCAATCAGGACAGCGACGTCTATAAAGCGATGTATGAACGCGACTTTGCCGGTCACCGCTTTGCGGGCGGGATGCTGGATACCTGGAATTTACAGTCCCTTGGCCCGATGACCGCCGTTTCGGCAGGGAAGATCTACGGCGCTTCCTGGGGCAACCAGGCCAGTTCGACGGTGTTCGATAACACCCAGTCGGCTACGCCGGTGGTCGCCTTTTTACCCGCCGCCGGGGAAGTCCATCTGACCCGCGACGGACGCCTGATGAGCGTACAGAACTTTGCCATGGGTAACCATGAGGTCGACACCCGCGGCCTGCCGTACGGGATTTATGATGTCGATGTTGAAGTGATTGTGAACGGCCGGGTGGTCAGCAAACGCACCCAGCGGGTCAATAAATTATTCAGCCGCGGACGCGGCGCCGGCGCGCCGCTGGCCTGGCAATTCTGGGGCGGCAGCTTCCATATGGATCGCTGGTCCGAAAGCGGTAAAAAAACGCTTCCGGCAAAAGATAGCTGGCTGGCGGGGGCCTCGGCCTCCGGGTCGTTCAGCACCTTAAGCTGGGCGGCCACCGGCTACGGCTATGATAACAACGCCGTCGCCGAGACGCGCCTGACCCTGCCGATCGCCGAGTCCATTAACGTGAACCTGCAGAATATGCTGGCCAGCGACAGCTCCTGGAGCAGCATCGGCAGCATCAGCGCCACGCTGCCCGGCGGCTTTAGTTCGGTGTGGGTCAACCAGGAAAAAACGCAGATTGGCGACCGGATACGGCGCAGTAATGCCGACAACCGGGCCATCGGCGGGACGCTGAACCTCAATTCACTCTGGTCAAAGCTGGGTACCTTCAGCATCAGCTATAACGACGACCGCCGCTATAACAGCCATTACTACACGGCGGATTACTACCAGACGCTTTACACCGGCTCATGGGGATCGCTGGGCCTGCGCGCGGGCGTACAGCGCTTTAATAACGGCGACAGCAGCGCCAGCACCGGGAAATATATTGCGCTCGATTTCTCGCTGCCGCTCGGCAACTGGTTCAGCGCCGGGATGACGCACCAGAACGGTTACACCATGGCCAACCTGTCGGCGCGTAAACAGTTTGATGAAGGCAGTATTCGCACCATCGGCGCGAACGTTTCGCGCGCCATTTCCGGCGATACCGGCGATGACAAAACCCTCAGCGGCGGCGCGTATGCTCAGTTTGATACCCGCTACTCCACCGGCACGCTGAATGTGAACAGCGGCGTGGATGGCTATGTGAACACCAACCTGACCGCCAACGGCAGCGTGGGCTGGCAGGGGAAAAATATCGCCGCCAGCGGCCGCACCGACGGCAACGCCGGCGTGATTTTCAAAACCGGCCTTGAGGATGACGGCAAGCTCAGCGCCAAGGTTAACGGCCGTATTGTGCAGCTCTCCGGCAACCGTAATTACCTGCCGCTGTCGCCGTACAGCCGTTATGAAGTGGAGCTGCAGAACAGTAAAAACTCGCTCGATAGCTACGATATCGTGACCGGGCGTAAGAGCCAGTTGACCCTTTATCCGGGCAACGTGGCGGTGATTGAGCCGGAAGTGAAGCAGATGGTGACGGTCTCCGGGCGTATCCGCGCGGAAGACGGCACGCTGCTGGCTAACGCGCGGATTAATAACCATATCGGTCGTACCCGCACCGATGAGAACGGTGAGTTTGTGATGGACGTGGATAAAAAATATCCCACCATCGATTTCAGTTACGGTAAAAACCAGAGCTGCGAAGTGGCGCTGGAGCTGAGCCAGGCGCGCGGCGCGGTGTGGGTGGGCGATGTGGTCTGTAGCGGCCTCTCCACCTATGCCCGCACGCAGCAGACAGGAGAAGGTAATGAAAGCTAAATGGCTGGCATGTTTAGTGATGTTCACGGCGGCGCTGTGCGTGACGCGGGTCAACGCCGCGGTCACCAAAACCACCTGGCCGGATGCGGCGACTATGCAGTTTGTTTTCGTGGAAAACAACTCGGACGATAACTTCTTTGTCACCCCGGGCGGCGCGCTGGACCCGCGAATGACCGGGGCTAACCGCTGGACCGGGCTGAAATATAACGGCTCGGGCACCATTTATCAGCAGAGCCTGGGCTATATCGACAATGGCTATAACACCGGTCTGTACGCCAACTGGTTCTTCGATATGTGGCTGGATAACTCTCCCGCATCTCATCCGTTACAGGGGCTGCGCTGTATCAACTGGTATGCGGGCTGCGATATGGCCACCAGCCTGATTCTGCCGCAAACCAGCGATGCCAGCGGCTTCTACGGCGCGACGGTGACCCCCGGCGGACAAAAGTGGATGCACGGCATGATGTCCGACGCTTTCTACCAGTATCTGCAGCAGATGTCGGTGGGCAGCAGCTTCTCGATGACCATCAACTCCTGCATGACGTCGGTGAGCTACGACGCCAGCAGCGGCGCGCGCTGTAAAGATCAGGCTTCAGGTTACTGGTACGTGCGCAAAGTCACCCATACTAAAGCGGCAAACCTGAAGCTGATTAACACCCATGCGCTGGCGGAAGTCTTTATCAACAGCGACGGGGTCCCGACGCTGGGCGAGGGGAACGCCGACTGTCGCACCCAGACTATCGGCTCCCGTTCCGGTCTGAGCTGCAAAATGGTGAACTATAATTTGCAGCACAATGGCCTGAGTAATACCTCAATTCATATTTTTCCGGCAATCAGCAACTCGGCGCTGGCTTCCGCGGTCGGAAGTTATGATATGCAGTTCAGCCTGGATGGGAATTCATGGAAGCCGGTGAGCGGCATCTCCCAGTACTATACGTTTAATGAGATGAAATCATCTGACTCGGTTTACGTATTTTTCTCGAGCAACTTTTTTAAGCAGATGGTCACGCTGGGCATCAGCGACGTGAACACCAAAGACCTGTTTAATTTCCGTTTCTATAACACCACCTCGCCGGAGTCAGGCTGGTACGAGTTTTCGACCTCCAACACCCTGATTATTAAACCGCGCGACTTCAGCATCAGCATTATTTCCGATGAGTACATTTCGGCGCCGACGCGCGAAGGCTACGTGGGCAGCGGCGAGCCGTCGCTGGACTTTGGCTATATTGTCACCACCAGCGGCAAAACCGCCGCCGATGAAGTGCTCATTAAAGTGACCGGGCCAACGCAGGCGATCGGCGGACGTTCATACTGTATTTTTAGTTCACCCGACGGCACGTCGAGAGTACCGTTCCCGGCGACGCTGGCGTTTACCACCCAGACCGGGACCATCAAAACCTACGATGCCGGATGCGATGATACCTGGCGCGATATGACCGACGCCCTGTGGTTAACCACGCCGTGGACGGATATTTCCGGCGACGTCGGTCAGATGGACAAAACGACGGTGACGTTTTCCATTCCGATGGATAACCCGATATCGCTGCGCACGGTGGAAGATAACGGCTGGTTTGGTGAAGTGAGTGCTTCAGGAGAAATTCATGTTCAGGCGACGTGGCGTAACATTAACTAATTTGCTGCGGATGCTTATCTGCCTGCTGTCGCTCGGCTTCGCGACCGCGGCGCAGGCCATCTCGGTGGGTAATTTAACCTTCTCGCTGGCGGCGGAAGATAACTTCGCGTCTAAACGGGTGATTAATAACAATAAAAGCGCCCGACTGTATCGGGTTTCTATTGTCGCTATCGACCGCCCCGGCGGCAAAGAGGTGCGTTCTCGCCCGGCGGACGGCGAGCTGCTGTTTGCCCCGCGTCAGCTTACCCTGCAGGCGGGGGAGAGCGAGTATTTTAAGTTTTACTACCACGGCCCGAAAGATGACCGTGAGCGCTATTACCGGGTCTCCTTTCGTGAAATACCCACCCGCAATTACGTGATGCGCAATAAAAGCGGTACCGAGGTGAGTATGGATCCGGTGGTGGTGATGGACACGATTCTGGTTGTGCGCCCGCGCGAGGTACGGTTCAAGTGGGCCTACGATCGGGCGGCGGGCACCGTCAGCAATACCGGGAATACCTGGTTTAAGCTGCTGATCAAGCCCGGGTGCGATACGACGGAAGAGGAAGGGGATGCATGGTATTTACGGCCCGGGGACGTTGTTCGCCAGGCCTCGCTGCGCCAACCGGGGAACCATTACATCATCTATAACGATAAATTTATAAAAATGACCAAAGACTGCCCGGTGAACTAACCGGGCAGCTTTTTTCGCGCTTCGTCGCTAAACCGTACGCCCGGCATAGCGGCGGTTCGCCAGCAGGCTCAGGCCGCAGCACAGCAGATAATAAACCGCGCCGGTAAAGACAAATATCGCCAGCGGGTAAATCTGCACCCGATTATTGACCTGCCCGGCGACGGTGGTCAGTTCCGGCACGTTGACGATAAACGCCAGCGACGTGTCTTTGAGCAGCCCGATAAATATCCCTACCAGCGAGGGCTGAACGTTGCGCAGAGCCTGCGGCAGCAGAATAAGGCGCAGCGTCTGTCCGGGGGCAAAACCCTGGGTCAGCGCCGCTTCGTACTGCCCGCGGGGCAGCGATTGCAGGCCCGCCAGCACCGAGTGCATCACCGACGCGGCGGTAAACCACGCCAGCGCCACCGTGACGGTGACCGCGCCCGGCAGGTCGCTGCCGGTGAGCATGGGGAGCAGATACCACAGCCAGAAAATGACGAAGATCAGCGGGATGCCGCGAATAATCTCCGCCCACAGGAAGAGCAACCGCCGCACGATCCCGTCGTAGCGCCAGGCGATGGCCGCCAGCAGCACGCCCCCCGGCAGCGCCAGCGCGGCGGCGCCGACTGCCATCAGCAGCGTCAGCACCACGCCGCCGGGAATACCGTCCGCCAGCCGTCCCCACAGCAGATAATCGAGGTTATCAACGATAACCGCCAGGTTAGCGTTCATAGCCGGCTCTCCTTTGCTGATCCCTTCCCGGACCGAGACGCGTCAGCGCCACGCCCATGAGCACTCCAAGCGCCAGATACAGCGCGGTGCCGACGGCAAACGCCTCCAGCGCATGCGCGTTGTAGCTCTCGATTTGCCGTACCTGATAGGTCAGTTCGGCGAAGCCGATACCGCTCGCCAGCGAGGAGAGCTTCATCAGGTTCAGATACTGGCCGATAATCGGCTGCCAGGCGTTAGCCAGCCCCTGCGGCAGCAGAATGTGGCGCAGCTCCTGCCACGGCGTAAACCCCTGCGACAGCGCCGCTTCCCGCTGGCCGTGGCTAACGGCGCGCAGCCCGGAGGCGATCTCTTCGATCAGAAACGCCGAAGTAAAGACCCCGAGTCCCCACATTGAGCAGAGAAACTCCGGCGTCAGCCACCAGACGTTGCCCGGCAGAATCGACCAGCTGTGGTCGTCGTTGATAAAATCTCGCGCCCCCAGCGGCAGCAGATTCCAGGCGGCAAAATACCAGAACAGCAGCTGGACCAGCAGCGGCGTATTGCGGAACAGTGAAACCCAGGCCGCCACCAGCCAGCGGCCGGGCCTTCCGCCCCCGAGACGCAGCGCCAGCAGCAGGACGGCCAGCACGGTCGCCAGAATCATCCCCGCGACGCTGACCCAGACGGTGGTGAGAAAACCGGAGATGATCCACTGCAGCGGCTGCCCGCTCAGCACGCCATGCCAGTCGAGATGTGGGATCACGCCTCACTCTCCTGGTGCAGCGGATCGAGCACCTTCTGCAGGAAACGGCGGGTGCGGGCGTGCTGCGGCCGGGCGAAAAACTCGGCCGGCGGCGCGACTTCGAGAATATCGCCGCCGTCGATAAACACCACCCGATCGGCAATCTCGCGGGCGAACTGCATCTCGTGGGTCACCACCACCATGGTGATCCCGCTGTGGGCGAGGGTTTTCATGACCTGCAGCACTTCGCCGATCATCTCCGGGTCCAGCGCCGACGTGGGTTCATCGAACAGAATGATTTGCGGCGAGGAGGCGAGGGCGCGGGCGATCGCCACCCGCTGCTGCTGACCGCCCGAGAGCTGGGCAGGCATCTGCCGGGCTTTATCCGCCAGGCCAACCTGGCTGAGCAGCGCCAGCGAGCGCTCGCGGGCGGCGCTTTTGCTCCAGCCGTGAACGCGTTCCAGCGCGAGGGTAATATTCTCCTGCGCCGTCAGGTGGGCGTAGAGATTAAACTGCTGAAAAACGAAGCCGACCCGGCTGCGCAGCTGGCGCAGGGCGCTGCCGGTAAGCTGGCGCGTTGGTTTGCCGTCGATCAGAATCTCGCCGCCGCTAAGGGATTCCAGCTGATTAATCAGGCGGATCAGGGTTGATTTGCCCGATCCCGAAGGGCCGAGGATCGCCACTACTTCGCCGGGTTCAACCTGTAAATTTACGCCGTTCAGCACCCGATGGTCGCCGTAGCTTTTGGCGACATCGCGAAACTCAATGCTGGCGCGCTGCAGATGCGAAAAATCCGCGGACGATGCCGCGGAGCGTGAAAATAGAGCCGATAACATCATCTTTCTCTGCTTATTTCGCTTCGATAGTAAAGGCGCGCGGCTGCGGGGTTTTGGTGCTCGGGCCAAACCAGACGTCGTAAATTTTGGCCGCTTCACCGGATTTCTCCAGCTTGACCAGCTCGTCATTGACCGCTTTCAGCAGGGCCGGTTCGCCTTTCTTCACGCCGACGCCAATCTCTTCTTTGCTCAGCAGGTCGGGGATGATTTTGAAGTTCGCCTTGTCCGGCGCTTCCGCCAGCAGTCCAGCGAGGATGGTGCTGTCCTGGGTGATGGCCTGCACGTTGCCGTTGCGTAGGGCGGTCAGCGCCAGCGGAATATCGTCATAAGAGAGCACGCGCGACTGCGGGAAACGCTGATGCAGCGCCTGCTCCCCGGTGGTGCCTTTTACCGCGCCGATGCGCGCTTTGCTGTAATCATCGAGCTTATCCGGTGATTTTGCCGGAACGAGGAACTGCTGGCCGGTCACGAAGTAAGGCGTTGAGAAATCAATCACCTGGGCGCGTTCCGGGGTGATGGTAATATCGGCGACGATCAGGTCGGCCTTACCGGATTGCAGCAGCGGAATGCGGTTGGCCGGGTTGGTGGCGACCAGCTCCAGCTTGACGCCGAGCGATTTTGCCAGCGCTTCGGCGAAGTCCACGTCGTAGCCGACGATTTTATGCGTTTTCGGGTCTACCGAGCCGAACGGCGGGTTGGCGTCGAAGGTGGCGACTTTGACCACGCCGGCGGCTTTGATATCGGCTAATTGATCGGCCTGAGCCTGCGCGGCGAGCACCAGCATGCCCAGCGCCAGCGCGATTTTTGTTTTTGCAATGCGCATTGTTATTCCCCTGAATCCCTGTTTTGTTTTGTGTTTATCACGCTCCCACAAATCGCCCGTCGGCGGCAAAGAAGAAAAAGTTCTTATCTATAACGAAAAAGAACTTAACAAAGTTGTGGATATTGTTTACCCGGCTCTGCGCTACCAAACTGGGGAGACATTCCGTCAGCTATTGGTATCTTTCTGAAACCACAAGACTCGCAGCGATGCCCTGGTGCCCGCTGAAATCGGCGAACCGGAGGTCGGAAGACAAGGGCTGGCCGCCAGGGATGGCGGCCAGAGGCGAATCGAGACAGTGATGTCGAGTTGAGCCGACCGCAGGCTGAGGACCGGGAGGTGAGCGCAGTGCGCAGCACCGATTTCTTTGCGGGACCGCGGGGATTGTAAAGGGGGAGACGGTTTTCTCCCCCGTTACCCGTTCACGGGTAACGGGTAACGGTGAGGCATTTTCTGCAGATTGAGAGTGAACGGAACCCTTGCGCATAGAATTACAAATCAGGCTCCGGCAAACGCTGCGGGTCCTTCCCAGCCTGCGCTGCGCTTGGCTGGGCTACGGGGCCTCAGTCGTCTGGGGTCGTGTAGCCCGGATAAGACGTTTACGTCGCAATCCGGGAAAGGCCCCAATATGCATCCCACAGAATTACAAATCCGGAATTGATATTTCCTGCCCGCCGTCAACTGTGGTTGAAATAGACACAGGCAAAAATGCTTCCCGACGGAGGAGAAAAATGAAAGTGGCGCTGTGGCAACGCATAACGGGCTGGCTGGCTTCTTTATCTGGATCCGGCGGTGAAGCCGGTCAGCAGGATACCCAACGCATCATGGAGGCAATATTACCGGTCGCCAGTCTCTACGGAATTGAGCTCGGCAACGTTGAAACAAGGTGGTTTCGCCATGATAAAACATACTGAGCGGCGCAGGACGCGTGAAGCCTACTGGAACGAGGTGTGCTTTGTGTAGCGCGAGGCTGTTTGCGGTTGCGGCGACGCAGGAAGCGAAGCCGCAGCCCTGAACAGCTTTATCCCCCCAGATACATCCGTTTGATTTCCGGATTCGCCAGCACCTCCGGCGCCGGACCAGAGAGCATAATCTTCCCATTCTCCAGCACATAGGCGCGATCGGCGATGGTCAACGCCGCCGTGGCGTTCTGCTCTACCAGCAGCACGGTAATATTCTCTTCCCGCAGCTGCTTAATCGTCGCAAACAGCTCCCCAACAATTTTCGGCGCCAGGCCGAGGCTTGGCTCATCGAGCATCAGCAGTACCGGCTCGCTCATCAACGCTCTGGCGATCGCCAGCATCTGCTGCTCGCCGCCGCTCATGGTTCCCGCCATCTGGCCGCGCCGCTCTTTCAGCCGGGGAAACAGGCTGTACATGCGATCGCGCAGGCGGGTAAAGCCGGCGAGATTGTTGTAGGCCCCCATGCGCAGATTTTCTTCGATGGTCAGGTTGGTAAAGATGCGCCGTCCTTCTGGCACCAGCGCCAGCCCCTTACGCACAATCTGATGCGTCTGGCTGCGGGAAATATCCTCGTTGAGAAAATTGACCCGCCCCGTGGAACGCACCAGGTTGACGATCCCGTTGAGGGTGGAGGTTTTCCCGGCACCGTTGCTGCCGATAAGGGTCACAATCTCCCGATCGTGAATATCAATGTCCACCCCTTTCAGCCCCTGAATCACGCCGTAAAACACTTTTAACTCGCGCGCGCTAAGCATAACGAACGTCCCCCAGGTAGGCGGAAATCACGTCCGGATCCTGAATGGCTTCGGACATCAGGCCGCTAAACAGCGGTTTGCCGTACTCCAGCACCATCACCCGCTCGCAAAGCTTGTTGACGAACGGCATATCGTGCTCGATCAGCAGTACGCTGAGCTGATAGTCGTTACGCATGCGGAAGATCAGATCCGCCAGATCCTCCGTCTCTTTCGGGTTCATCCCGGCGGCGGGCTCGTCGAGCAGCAGCAATTTTGGCGACGTCGCCAGCGCGCGGGCGATCTCCACCTTGCGCTGGTTGCCGTAGCTGAGGTTGGTGGCCTGCACGTCGGCGAAATGGGCGATACCGATATCGTCCAGAATCGCCATCGCTTTGGCCTTTGCCGCCCGCTCGGCGGGGAAGTAGCGGCCAATATGCAGCGCCGCTTCCAGCAGCGAATAGCGGCTGGCGCTGTCGAGGCCGACCATCACGTTTTCTAATACCGTCATCGAGTTGAACAGGCGGATATTCTGAAAGGTGCGGGCAATCCCGGCGTTGACCACCCGGTTCGGCTTCAGCCCCTTCAGCGACTTTCCCGCCAGGGTCACGCTGCCGCTGGTCGGCTTATAGTTGGCGGTGATGACGTTGAACATCGTGGTTTTGCCCGCGCCGTTGGGGCCAATCAGGCCAAAAATTTCCGCTTCGTCGACGTGGAAACTGACGCTGTCGATGGCCCGCAGGCCGCCGAACTGCATGGTCACGTCCTGCACCTGTAAAATGACCTTATTTTGCGCCATAGCCGCGGCCCCTTTTGCCCACTTGCCAAATCTCTTTTTTGCCCAGCAGACCTTCGCGGGCGAACAGCATGATGATCAGCAGCAGCAGCGAGAACACCACCATCCGCAGGCCCGGATACGCGCCGAGATCGTGACCGAAGAACTGGAGCGGCTGGTCGAGAAAGCGCAGCCACTCGCCGCTGCCGACCACCAGTACGGTGCCGAGCAGCGCGCCGGTGGTGCTGCCCAGGCCGCCGAGCACGATAATAATCAGCAGCTGGAAGGTGAGCATAAAGTCGAACAGGCCCGGCGAGATGGTGGTCAGCAGCGAGGCCAGCAGGCCGCCGCCGATCCCTTCGAAGAAGGCGCTGGTGGCGAAGGCGCAGGTTTTAATGCGAAACGTGTTCACGCCCATAGCGATAGCGGCGTCTTCGTCGTCGCGCACCGCTTTCATCATTCGCCCGTACTTCGACCACACCAGCTGCAAAATCATCCCGGTCGCCAGCAGGGCGAACAGCCCGCACCAGAACAGGAGATGCGGCTGCTGCGGAATATCGTTGAGGCCAATGGCGCCGTTGGTGATCTGCGGATTGTTGATAGCGAGGATTTTAATGATAAAGCCGAAGCCGAGGGTCACAATCGCCAGGTAGTCGCCGCGCACGCGGAAGACCGGCAGGGCAAGGCAAACCGCCAGCGCCGCCGCGCACAGGCCGCTAATGAGCAGCGCGGGCAGGAACCCGGCGTGCAGCACGAGGATCCACGGGCTGGGGGCGGCCATCTCAAACATATCCAGCTTGCTGTCGCTGGGGAGGATTAGCAGAGCGGTGACGTAAGCGCCGACCGCCACAAAGCCGTTGGGCTCCAGCGACAGCTGGCCGGTCACGCCGTTGATCAGGTTGTAGCTGACCGCGAGGATCATAAAGACGAAAATGGTGCTGATGACGCGAATAATGTAGTCGTTGAAGACGACGTTGATCCCGGCCAGCAGCGCGACGCAGAGAGCAATAATGACCAGGTTGCGCAGCTGCGCCCCGGCGGTAGTCGTAGCGTTGAGCATCAGAAACGGCTCCTTTCCAGACGTTCATCGCCCATAATGCCAACCGGGCGGAACAAGAGGACCAGAATCAAGAACATAAAGGCAAAGGCGTCTTTGTAACCGCCCAGCTCGGGAAACAGAGCGACCGCCACCACCTCGGTAAAGCCGAGAATAAAGCCGCCGAGCACCGCGCCGGTGACGCTGCCGATTCCGCCGAGCACCGCGGCGGCGAAGGCCTTCAGGCCGATCAGCACGCCCATCAGCGGGTCGATGGTCGGGTAGCTGATGGAGTAGAAAACCCCGCCCAGCGCCGCGAGGCTGCTGCCGAGGGCGAACACCAGCGAGATAATGCGGTTGGCGTCGATGCCCATCAGGCGCACGGTATTAACGTCGAAGGCCACCGCGCGGATCGCCATCCCGTAGCGGGTGCGGTACAGCAGCCAGAGGATCGCCAGCAGCAGCAGGACGGTGATCAGCGGCACGATCCACGCCACGTTGGTGATAATCACGTCACCAAAGGCGCGGGTGTTGTTGAAAAATTCCGGTGCGGAAAAGAAGCGCGAGCTGCCGCCAAACAGCACGTTGAACAGGTTTTCGAGGAAGAAGCTGACGCCGATGGCGGTGATCAGCATGGAGATTTTTGATGCCTGACGCAGCGGGCGATAGGCCACCCGGTCGATCAGCATGCCGAACAGGCCGCACAGCGCGAGGGTCAGGAAAACGGCTACCCCGAAGGGTAGCCCAATGGAAGAAAACAAAAACAGGGTGGTAAACGCCCCGACCATCATTACGTCCGCATGGGCGAAGTTGATCAGGCGCAGCACCCCATAAACCATCGTATAACCGATGGCAATCAGGGCGTACATGCCCCCAAGGCTCATTCCATTGACCACTTGCTGGAGAAAAATGGCACCATCCATCTGATATCCCTTATAAAACCTTAAGGATTAACCACGGTACGAAACGCCAGCTTGCCATCCTTCACTTCGTTGATGACCGCGCTGCGGATAGCGTCGCCGTTTTGTAACGTCAGCGTGCCCGTTACGCCCTGGAAGTCCTTAGTGGCGCGAATTTTTTCGTTAACGCAAACCCGGTCGTGCGGGTCGCTGCACTGGTTCATGGCGTTGATAATGACGTTATAGGCGTCCGCCGCCATCGCGCCCCAGGTGTGGGTCGGCTGCTGGTATTTGGCTTCCCAGGCTTTGATAAACACCTCGCCCGCCGGCGTTTGCTCTTTGGCGTTCGGCGAGTAGTAGTCGGTGGTCATATAGCCGTTGACCGCGTCTTTGCCGACGTCAAAAAAGACCTGATCCGCCGCCAGCCCGTCGCCGCCGACCACCGGCTTGCTCAGCCCCAGCTGCTTCGCCTGTACGGCGATCAGCGCCCCTTCGGTGTAGTAGATCGGCATATAGATCATGTCGACGTTCTTCGCCTTCACGCTGGCCAGCTGGGCCTTAAAGTCTTTGCTGCCGCCGGGAGCCTGAACTTCGATAGGAATGGTGCCGCCGTTTTTCAGGAACTGCGTGCGAAAGGCCTTCGCCAGGCCGACGGAGTAGTCGTTGCTGCTGTCGAAGACGATGGCGGCGGTTTTGGCTTTCAGATCGCGCGAGGCGAGGTTAGCGCCGACCACGCCCTGGAAGCTGTCGGAGAAGCAGACCCGGCTGACGTAAGGGTGGTTGCGGGTAACGCGGTCGTTGGTCGCGGTTGAGGAGACCAGCGGCGTTTTGCTGTCGTCGGCGATTTTGGTCATCGCCAGGGTATTGGAGGAGGTGACTTCGCCGATCACCGCATCGACTTTATCGCTGGAAACCAGGCGCTGCATGGCGTTAGCGGCTTCGACCTTATCGCTCTTATCGTCGATCACGATAAGCTTCACGGTGTCGCCGTTTTTTAACGTCGGCGTAATGCTCTGGATAATATCCAGCCCTTTTTGCGAAGGCTGACCGTAGCCGCTCAGCGCGCCGCTCAGCGGTAAGACCACGCCGATTTTAATTTCAGCCGCCTGCGCGCTGCTGGCACCGACCCACGCGGCAACCAGCGTGGCCATTAAAGACGCTTTCCCGGAAAACTTGTTCATTGTTACCTCACCGTCGGTCGATTATTTATCTTTAACCATCAATGACTGCATAACATTGAGACATAATTCGCCAGCGTATCCGGCGAATTATTGGCTGTTATGTTGAATAGATAACGAGATATATTTGGTATGCGGATTTACCTTACAACGTCCGTTTCGTTTTTACTCATGCAATATTCTTATTACCTCCAGGAGAGGGCATAAGGCTGATGAAAATACTGTTTTTGGTACGGTTAACGCATTTTGCCAGGTGGCGGCTGACGCCTTACCCGGCCTGGAAAACCCGCAATTTTAGCGCGCACCTGAATATAATATTCAGGTGCGCCCGATAATATTAAAAATCTATTCTGCTGCCCGCGTGACTTATTATTTTAACTGGCTCAACGGTTTTATTTTTCCATGCAGCGCCGGATTATCGCTTTCGTCTTTCAGGCGCACTCCGGTAAGCCGCCGCAAAAAGGCCTGCTCCAGTAGCCAGGCCAGTTTAAATGCGGCGGCATCAAAGCTCAGTCCTTCCGGACGGATATTAGAAATACAGTTGCGCTCCGACTCCAGCCGCTGACGATGCGGCTGCCAGGTTAAATACACCCCGAGGCTATCCGGCGAGGAGAGCCCGGGCCTTTCGCCAATCAATATCGCCACCGCTCTGGCCTTCAGCGTTTCGCCTATATCATCGCCCAGCGCGACCCGCGACTGGTGCGCCAGCACCACCGGGGCCAGGCTCAGGCCGAGGGTTTTCAGATAGGGCAGCAGGGCGCGAATCAGCGGCACCGCCTGGCGCTGCACGGCGTACGACGACAGCCCGTCGCCAATCACCAGCAGCAGGTCGGCGGGGCGCGCGCCGCTGGCGGCGAGGTCGGCGCGGCTCTCTTCGTTCAGCTGTCGCCCCAGATCCGGGCGATTCAGATAGACATGGCGATCGCTGGCGGCGCTGCGGACGGTCAGCGTCGACAGCCCCAGCTCCGCCAGCGGCTGGACTAACTGGTCGCTGGCGAAAGGCTGGTGAATGGCATCGCGCGCCCGGGCGTGGGCGAGGCCGAAATTCAGCACTTCGCGGGTCGGCAGGCTGGCGCCGCTGCGCCCCAGCGCAATCCGCGCATCGGTAAACTCACGCAGCGGGTTCCAGGCGTCGGGAGGATTCATACCGGTTCTCCTTGCGGCAGGACGGAAAGCAGCGGATGGCGGGCATCGGTCAGACGCAGCGCGCCGTGGCGGTCAATAATCTGCATCTTCGTCAGCCAGTCGGCGAACTCAGGCGCATGCTGTAAACCCAGCAGTCGGCGGGCGTAAAGGGCATCGTGGAACGAGGTGCTTTGGTAGTTGAGCATAATATCGTCAGCCCCCGGAACGCCGATCAAAAAGGTCAGCCCGGCCGCGCAGAGCAGCGTCAGCAGGGTATCCATATCGTCCTGATCCGCTTCGGCGTGATTGGTGTAGCAAACGTCGCAGCCGATGGGCAGCCCCATCAGCTTGCCGCAGAAGTGATCTTCCAGCCCGGCGCGGATAATCTGCTTACCATCGTACAGGTACTCCGGGCCGATAAAGCCCACCACCGTATTGACCAGCAGCGGTTCAAAATGGCGGGCGACGGCATAGGCCCGGGCTTCGCAGGTCTGCTGATCAACGCCGTGGTGGGCGTTGGCGGAAAGACAGCTGCCCTGGCCGGTTTCAAAATACATCACGTTGTTGCCCAGCGTGCCGCGGTTCAGGCTAAGCGCCGCTTCCCGCGCTTCCTGCAGCAGCGCCAGATTAATGCCGAAACCGCTGTTGGCGGCTTCGGTACCGGCCACCGACTGGAACACCAGATCCACCGGCGCGCCGCGCTCAATCAGCTGCAGGGTGTTGGTGACGTGGGTCAAAATGCACGACTGGGTGGGGATGGCGAAGCGCTGAATAATATCGTCAAGCATATGGTTCAGCTGCGCCAGCACCGGCAGGCTGTCGCTGGCCGGATTGATGCCGATCACCGCGTCCCCGGCGCCGTACAGCAGGCCGTCGAGCATGCTGGCGGCGATGCCTTTCATATCATCGGTCGGGTGATTGGGCTGCAGGCGCACGCTCAGGCGCCCCGGCAGGCCGATGGTATTGCGAAAACGGGTGATGACTCGGCATTTGCTGGCGGCGAGGATCAGATCCTGATTGCGCATCAGCTTGCTGACCGCGGCGGCCATCTCCGGGGTTATCGCGCGGGCGACCTGGCGCAGCGCCGCTTCATCGGTGGCGTCGTCGAGCAGCCAGTCGCGAAAATCGCCGACCGTAAGATGGCTAATCGCCGCGAAGCCCCGGGCGTCGTGGGTATCGAGGATCAGCCGGGTCACCTCATCCTGCTCGTAGGGAATCAGCGGATTATCGAGAATCTCCGTGAGGGGAACCTCCGCCAGCGCCATTTTTGCCGCCATCCGCTCTTCGGCGGAGCCGGCGATAACGCCCGCCAGCGCGTCGCCGGAACGCGCAGGAGAGGCCTTCGCCATCAAGGTTTTCAGACTATCAAAGCGCCATACCTGGCCCGATAGCGTAGTTTTATACATGTGTCGCCTCCTCAGGAGACCGTACGCAGCTGCGGATCCACCGCCGCGCGCTGGCGGGCCGCTGCGGTCTTGCGAAACCACAGGTAGCCGCCGAGCATCATGGCGGCGAAAATCAGCGCCAGCAGCGTGTTGTACCAGACCATCGCCACCAGGCAGAGTACCGCCATGGCCAGCGCGAAGGCCGGCGCCCACGGATAGAGCGGTGCGCGGAACGGTCGAATCAGCTTCGGCTCGCTGCGGCGCAGTTTAAACAGCGCCGCCATCGAGGTGATATACATAACAATAGCGCCAAATACCGACATCGTGACGATACAGGCGGTCAGCGGCATCCCGCTAATGGTGATCAGCGAATCGGAGAAAATGGCGGCGATGCCCACCACGCCCCCGGCGAGGATCGCCAGATGCGGCGTGCGGGTGCGGCGGTTCAGCGTCGCCAGGCTGGCGGGGAGATAGCCCGCGCGCGCCAGCGAGTAAATCTGCCGCGAGTAGCCCATGATAATCCCGTGGAACGAGGCCACCAGGCCGAAGAGCCCCAGCCACACCAGCATATGCAGCCAGCCGCTGCTGTTGCCGACCACCATTTTCATCGCCTGCGGCAGTGGGTCGTTAATATTGGCCAGGGTTCGCCAGTCGCCCACGCCGCCGGCAAAAATCATCACGCCAATCGCCAGCACGGTCAGGGTCAGGATGCCGCCGCCCAGCGCCCGGGGAATGGTGCGCTGCGGATCCTTCGCCTCTTCGGCGGCCATCGATGCGCCTTCAATCGCCAGAAAGAACCAGATAGCGAACGGGATGGCGGCAAACATCCCCGGCAGCGCCAGGCCGCTGAAGCTCTCCGCGCCCGCCCAGCCGTTAGCAGTAAAGTGGCTCCAGGAGAAGCCCGGCGCGACAACGCCCATAAACACCAGCAGTTCGAAAATCGCTAATAACGTCACCACCAGCTCAAAGGTCGCGGCGATACCCACGCCGAGAATATTCAGCGTCATAAAGATGATGTAGGCGCCGCAGGCCACCCATTTGGGGTCGAGCGCCGGAAACTGCACGTTAAGATAGGCGCCGATGGCCATGGCGATGGCGGGCGGGGCGAAGACGAATTCAATCAGGGTCGCGAAGCCGGCGATAAACCCGCCGGTCGGGCCAAAGGCGCGGTAGGCGTAGGCAAAAGGCCCGCCCGCATGCGGAATGGCGGTGGTCAGCTCGGTAAAGCTAAAAATAAAGGCGCAGTACATCGCGGCGATGGCCAGCGCGACGATCATAAAGCCCAGCGTCCCGGCCTGGGACCAGCCGTAGCTCCAGCCAAAATACTCTCCGGAAATAACCAGCCCAACGGCGATCCCCCATAAGCGGAAACTGCCGAGCGTTCTTTTTAGCGTTGTGGTTTGCTCTGTCATGTTCGTTGCCTCGCCAGATAAAGATATCGGGAGGGTTGCAAAGAGAATGCCAGGGCATACCACCGATAAACGCGGCGGTTTACGCCAACGAGGATCAAAAAAGGTGCAGACCGCGCCCGGCGGGAGAGTCGCGGTGGTGCAGCTGCCCGCAAATGTGGCGTTACTGGTGCACGAGGGTGTCAGCGTCTTTTTTGCGCCATCGCGCCAGGCCGCTTTGCAATTTAGCAGTGGTCGCGGTATAAGGAATCTCTTATCTGGATGTTTAGATGTCTATACGCCCATGAGGTCAAATGCAAACAACACAACAACAAGGTGGGCAGCTTAAGCGCACCATGAAGACTCGCCACCTGATTATGCTGTCGCTGGGTGGCGTTATTGGCACAGGGCTATTTTTTAATACCGGCTATATCATCTCCACCACCGGAGCGGCGGGTACGCTGCTGGCCTATCTGATTGGCGCGCTGGTGGTCTGGCTGGTGATGCAGTGTCTGGGCGAACTCTCGGTGGCGATGCCGGAAACCGGGGCGTTTCACGTCTACGCCGCCCGCTATCTCGGCCCGGCGACCGGGTACACCGTCGCCTGGCTCTACTGGCTTACCTGGACCGTCGCGCTTGGCTCAAGCTTCACCGCCGCCGGATTCTGCATGCAGTACTGGTTCCCGCAGGTGCCGGTATGGGTCTGGTGCGTGGTGTTCTGCGCGGTGATTTTCGCCCTCAACGTTATCTCCACCCGCTTCTTTGCCGAAGGTGAATTCTGGTTCTCGCTGGTGAAGGTGGTCACCATTATTGCCTTTATTATTCTCGGCGGGGCGGCGATCTTCGGCATCATTCCGATGCAGGATGGCTCCCCGGCGCCGGGGCTGCGCAATATCACCGCCGAAGGCTGGTTCCCGCACGGCGGTCTGCCGATCCTGATGACCATGGTGGCGGTTAACTTCGCTTTCTCCGGCACCGAACTTATCGGCATCGCGGCGGGGGAAACGGAGAATCCGCACAAAGTCATTCCGGTGGCCATTCGCACCACCATCGCCCGGCTGATTATCTTTTTTATCGGCACCGTCTTCGTGCTGGCGGCGCTGATCCCGATGCAGCAGGCGGGAGTCGAAAAAAGCCCGTTTGTGCTGGTGTTCGAAAAGGTGGGGATCCCTTACGCGGCGGATATCTTTAACTTTGTGATCCTGACGGCGATTCTATCGGCGGCCAACTCTGGCCTCTACGCCTCCGGGCGGATGCTGTGGTCGCTCTCCAATGAAAAAACGCTGCCGGCCTGTTTTACTAAATTAACTAAAAACGGCGTGCCGCTGACGGCGATTTCGGTGAGCATGCTCGGCGGCGTGCTGGCGCTCTTCTCCAGCGTCGTGGCCCCGGATACGGTGTTTGTCGCGCTGTCGGCGATTTCCGGCTTCGCGGTGGTGGCGGTATGGCTGAGCATCTGCGCCTCGCACTTTATGTTCCGCCGTCGCCATCTGCAGCAGGGGAAGGCGCTAAGCGAACTGCACTACCGCGCGCCGTGGTATCCGCTGGTGCCGGCGCTGGGATTTGTGCTTTGCCTGGTGGCCTGCGTGGGTCTGGCGTTTGACCCGAGTCAGAGGATTGCGCTGTGGTGCGGGATCCCGTTCGTGGCACTGTGTTATGGTGCGTATTATCTGACTCGTTCACGGAAACTCACCCAGGAGCCTCAACATGTCGCAGAATAATCCGTTAACCGCCCTCCTTGACGCAAAGCCCTTTATCCTGCTGGACGGCGCGATGGCGACGGAGCTGGAAGCGCGCGGCTGCAATCTTGCCGACAGCCTGTGGTCGGCGAAAGTGCTGGTCGACAACCCGGAGCTTATCCGCGAAGTTCACCTCGACTATTTCCGCGCCGGCGCGCAGGTGGCGATCACCGCCAGCTATCAGGCGACGCCGGCGGGCTTTGCCGCCCGCGGCCTCGATGAAGCGCAGTCGAAAGCGCTGATCGGCAAAAGCGTTGAGCTGGCCCGCAAGGCGCGGGAGGCGTATCTGGCGGAAAACCCGCAGGCGGGCGCGCTGCTGGTTGCCGGTTCGGTCGGGCCGTACGGCGCCTTCCTGGCGGACGGTTCGGAGTATCGCGGCGATTATGTCCGCAGCCGTGAGGAATTTCAGGCGTTTCATCGTCCGCGCGTGGAAGCGCTGCTCGACGCCGGGGCCGATCTGCTGGCCTGCGAAACGATGCCGAATTTCGCCGAGATGAAGGCGCTGGCGGAGCTGCTGACCGCCTATCCGCGCGCGCGGGCGTGGTTCTCGTTTACCCTGCGCGATGCGCAGCATCTCAGCGACGGCACGCCGCTGCGGGAAGTGGTTGGTGTGCTGGCAAACTATCCGCAGGTGGTGGCGCTGGGCATTAACTGTATCGCGCTGGAGAACACCACCGCCGCGCTGGCGCATCTGCATAGCCTGACGGCTCTGCCGCTGGTGGTTTATCCTAACTCCGGGGAGCACTATGACGCGGTATCCAAGACCTGGCATCACCACGGCGAAGCCTGTGCAACGCTGGCGGAATATTTACCCCAGTGGCTGGCGGCGGGGGCGAAGCTGATTGGCGGCTGCTGCCGCACGACGCCGAAGGATATTGCCGAACTGAACGCCCGGCGTTGAGTTTGCGCCGGGTGGCGGCTGATGCCTTACCCGGCCGACAACGTGCACGAATCGTAGGCCGGGTAAGCGTAAGCGCTACCCGGCATCAATCATCCGGCATCCGCTAACACAAACATCCCGTACGGGTGGATTTCGAGATAGTAATGCTCGCCGACGTCCGGCTGCAGCCGCGTCGCGTTCACCTGCAGCAAAATTTCCTGCCCGTGCCACTCTACCGTCACCTCGTACTGTGGCCCCATATAGGCCACGTGGCGAATCGTGCAGCGCTGGCTCTCCTCGCCGCGATCGCTCAGGGTGATCGCCTCCGGGCGGACGCCGACGCTGCCCTCGCCGTGGGCGGCAAAATGCGGCGGCCTCGGCAGCCGATAGCCATAAATATCGACGAATCCCTCGCTGAAGGCGGCCGGGAACAGGTTGGCATCGCCCATAAAGCTCGCCATAAAGCGCGACGCGGGCTGGCGGTAAAGATCCTGCGGCGAGCCGATCTGCATGATATGCCCCTTATTCATCACCAGCACGGTATCGGAAACCGCAAAGGCTTCACTCTGATCGTGGGTCACGTACAGCGAGGTGATATCAAACTGCTTTTGCAGTTCGCGGATCTTATCGCGCATGCTGCGCCGCAGGTTGGCGTCGAGGTTGCTTAACGGCTCATCAAACAGCAGCACCTTTGGCTTGAGGATCAGGGCGCGCGCCAGCGCTACGCGCTGCTGCTGGCCGCCGGAGATCTGATCAACATAGCGGTCTTCGAAGCCCTCCAGATCCACCATCGCCAGCGCCTCCTTCACCCGCGCTTTCACATCGCTGCGCGACGCGCCGAGCATCTTCAGACCGTAGCCGACGTTGTCCCCCAGCGACATATGCGGAAACAGGGCGTAAGACTGAAACACCATACAGATGTCGCGCTGCTGAATGGAGCGATGGGTCACGTCTTCGCCATCGATGAAAATCTGCCCTTCGCTCGGTTTTTCCAGCCCGGCGACCAGGCGCAGAATGGTGGTCTTACCGCAGCCGGAAGGGCCGAGCAGGGTCACCATTTGCCCCTGCGGGATGGTGAGATTGATATTGTCGATAACCGTGTTGCTGCCGAATCGCTTGGTGACGTTGCGCAGTTCAACAAAATTTTTCTGACTCATAGTGCGCTCCATTACGCCTGGTTTTTGGCTTTTGACCGGGAGATACGCGCTTCCCCGATCAGCCAGTCAAAGATAAAAATAATCGCCAGCATCACTACGATCAGAATCGATCCGTAGGCGATCGCCACGCCGTATTCGCCGTCTTCCACCCGGTTGAGGATATAGGCGGTAGCGACGCGGGTGTCCGGCGTCACGAGGAACACAATGGCGCTGACGGTGGTAATGGCGCGCACAAAGCTGTAGATCAGCGCCGAGAGGATCGCCGGGCGCAGCAGCGGCAGCAGGATATGCGTAATGGTGCGCAGGGAACCCGCGCGCAGGCTGAGCGACGCTTCGTCCAGCGATTTGTCGATCTGGCCTAAACCGGCAATGCCCGCCCGGATGCCCACCGGCACGTTACGCATCACCATCGAGATAATCACAATCGCCGCCGTTCCGGTGAGGTACACCGGCGCGCTGTTAAAGGCGAGAATATAGGAGACGCCCGCCACGGTGCCCGGTACCGCGAAGCACAGCATGGTGGTGAACTCGATGGTCTTTTTGCCTTTAAACTGCTGACGCACCACGATCCAGGCGATCAGCAGGCCGAAGGCGGCGGTGATCGGCGCGGCGATCCCGGCGTAGAGCAGGGTATCGAGCAGCGAAGGCCAGGCGCCGTCGCTCATCCCCTGGCCGAACAGCTTGATAAAGTTATCCAGCGTCAGGGTGTAGTCCACGCCCCAGTTAACGGTAAAGCTGCCGTAGAAAATGCTGCCGTAGAGCAGGGCGTTGAAGGCGATCCACACCGCCAGAATGGCGATCACGCTCCACACCAGGGTCACCGGCAGCGGCTGCACGTCGCCGCGATAGGACTTACCGGAAACCGTGACGTACGAGCGCTTGCCGATCCACATATACTGAATGCAGAACACCAGCAGCGAGAACAGCAGCAGGAACGCGCCCAGGGTACTGGCGGCCTGATAATCGAGCTGCGAACCGGTGATATAGAAGTAGATTTGCGTCGCCAGCACGTCGAAGTTGCCGCCGAGCACCAGCGGGTTGCTGAAGTCGGCCAGCGACTGGACGATGACAATTAAAAACGCGTTCGCCAGCGCCGGTTTCAGCAGCGGGACGAAGACGCCGTTAAAGGTCTGCCAGCGGCTGGCGCGCAGGGTGTACGACGCCTCCTCCAGCGACGGATGAATGGTCTTAATCGCGCCGTCGAGGATCATAAACGCCATCGGAGTGAACGCCAGCACCTGCGCCAGCCAGATGCCGGTAAACCCGTACAGCCAGTTGGTGTTGGTTAAGCCAAACCAGTCGACCATCAGTTCGGTGACGTAGCCGGAACGGCCCATCATCAGGGTAACGCCGAGGCCGACGACAAATGGCGGGGTGACGATCGGCAGAATCGAGAAAATGCGGCCAATAATCGCGCTGCGCTTTGCGATGCGGGTGGTGTAAATCGCCAGCACCAGGCCAAAGAAGGTGCAGCCGATGCCTACCGCAATCGACAGGGCGATGGAGTTGAGGATCACCTGGACAATATGCGCCTGCGACAGCACGGCCATAAACGCCAGCGGGGCAAACTCGCCGGCGTCGTTGGTGAACATCGGGATGAAAATGGCGATGCTCGGCCAGACGATAAAGACGCCGATTAACGCCACGATGGTGACCAGCGAACCAATCACAAAGCGGTCGCCGCCCAGCCATTCCAGGCGGGTGAGCGCCAGGGTCATGATGGCGCCCAGCGCGACAAACAGCACGAGGGTGGCGTAGCCTAACCCGCGGCCTTCCACGGTGGCGCTGACGACGATAAACGCCATACAGAGGAGCGCCCAGCCGGCGTCGAGGTAGTGGCGGCTGCGCTGCTCCCGGCTGGCTTCCTGCCATGGACGAATCAGCAGCAGGCTCGGCAGGAGATACCACAGCCAGCTGATATTGAACTGTGACCAGCCGTAGGCCGCGAGAATTTCATCTTGCGTGGACTCCAGCAGACCGTAATCCAGGCTCCAGCTCGGCAGCAGGGCGAACGCCAGCCAGCCGAATAAAACCCAAAGGAATATCGCATCCCGCTTTTTCACGGGATGGAGTGCAAGTGTGTGTGACATAAGTTTTCCGGTGTCGTAGGCCGGGTAGGGCGTGGATGCCGCCACCCGGCAAATGAACGCAGTGCGGGCTTATTTACCCATCTTCACTTCGCTAACCCATTTATTGATGAGCGCTTTACGCACGTCCGTTGAGCCGTATTTATCCATGTCGTAGTTGATAAGCTTCAGGTCGTCGAGCTTCAGCGAGTTCGGCGAAGTTTCGGCGCTGGTGTTGGTCAGGATCTGATAGGACTTGCCTTTCTTCCACGCCAGCTCCTGGGCCTCTTTCGACAGCACCCAGTCGACGAACAGTTTGGCGTTGTCGAGGTTGCGCGCGCCCTTCAGAATGCTCACGCCGCCAATTTCGTAGCCGGTGCCTTCGCACGGCGAGATCAGCTCCAGCGGCGCACCCTGTTCTTTTTCCAGCGAATAGTCGTGCAGGAAGCCGATGCCGATGGCCGTTTCACCGCGGGCGGCGTTGCGCGCCGGGGCGATACCGGATTTCGTGTACTGGGAGACGTTAGCGTTGAGCTGTTTAAGATAATCGAAAGCCTGATCGTCTCCCCACAGCTGGGCGAAGGTCGCCAGCGCGGTGTAGGCGGTGCCGGAGCTCTGCGGGTCGGCAATCTGGATTTCGCCTTTATATTCCGGTTTGGTCAGATCCTTCCAGCATTTTGGCACCGGCAGGTTTTTCTCTTTCAGGCGCTGGGTGTTCACGCCGAAGCCGAGAATGCCGACGTACACCGCCGAGGAGTAGTTACCTTTCAGCTTCGCCGGATCGCGGAACTGCTCCATCACCTGCGTAAGATTCGGCGATTTATAGGGCTGCAGCAGGCCCATTTCGCCGGCCTGGGACTGCGGGTCGAGGGTGCCGCCGTACCAGACATCCGCCTGCGGGTTTTTCTTCTCGGCATCGACCTTCGCCAGCGTGCTGCCGGAGCCGTTGCGAATAAACGAGGTTTTTACGTCATATTTTTCGCCGAAGGCTTTAGTTTCCGCCTCACACATTTCGTTGGTGGCGCTGCAATAGACCACCAGACGACCTTTGGCGTGCGCCGCGCCGCTTAACGTCGCCAGCGCAATGCCGGAAGCAATCAGGGTAGTGACCAGCGTTTTTTTCATTATTTTATCCTTTGAGCAGCAGAGGTAGTAATGCTCGCCATCAGCAGCGGCATCAGCAATAAACCCATCAGAACTGCGGCGACCGAGAGTAAACTGAACATCCCCGACCAGCCGTAGCGTTCAATGACCAGCGACAGAGGCCAGCCCGCCAGCGCTGCCCCCAGATAGGCGAACAGGCCGAGAAATCCGCTGATTGACCCCGCCGCCGCTTTGTGTCCGCACTCCACCGCCGCGAGGCCAATCAGCATTTGCGGGCCAAAAACGAAGAAGCCCACCGTAAAGAAACACACCGCCAGCAGCGCGTAGTGGTGTACCGGCGCCAGCCAGAGCGCGGCGACGGAGACCATCAGCCCCAGCGTGAACAGTAAAATCATCGGCGCCCGCTGGCCGCTGAACAGCAGATCCGAACCCCATCCGGCGAACAGCGCGCCGAGCAGGCCGCCCGCTTCAAACAGCATCACCGTGGCGTTGGCGCTGAGCAGGTTGACGCCGTGGCTCTCCGTCAGCCAGATGTTGCCCCAGTCGTTGAGCGCGATGCGGATCAGGTAGACCAGCACATAAGAGACGCCCAGCAGCCAGATCATCGGGTTCTTCAGCATCGTGGTGCGCAGCATCTGCCACAGCCCCATCGGCGGGCTTTGCCGCTCCTGGCGCAGCTCCAGCGGGTCGTTACGCCAGGCGCCCACCGACGGCAATCCCTCTTCGCGGGGCGTTCCTTTCAGGTGCAGCGTTAACCAGATGCCTGATGCCATGCTGATCATCCCCGGTGCCAGCATCGCCGCCTGCCAGCCCCACCAGTGGGCGGCAAAGGCGCTAATCAGCGGGATAATCGCCCCGCCGATGTTGATCGACATATTCCAGCAGCCCCACCAGAAGCCGCGTTCGTTGCGCGAGTACCAGTGGGTTAGCAGGCGGGCGCAGGGAGGCCAGCCCCAGCCCTGAAAAAATCCGTTCAGCGTCCAGACCGCCAGCAGCAGCGTCAGCGACTCGCCGAAGGCGAAAACCACGTTCAGCAGACCGGTGGCGAACAGTCCCGCGCCCATAAACCAGCGCTGCCCGTGGCTGTCGTGCCACAGCCCGGCGGTAAACTTCGACAGGCCGTAGGTCAGGTAAAACAGCGACCCCAGCAGGCCGATATCGCCTTTATCCAGGCCCAGATCCGTTTGCAGCTCCGGCAGAACGTAGTTGACGCTTTTGCGCGTCAGGTAAAACGCCGCATACCCGATGACCATGTACATCAGCAGCTGCGGACGCAGCGTCCTGTAACGTTGATTAATGTCGGTTGCTGAGCGCATAGCCGTCTCCGTTTTGCTGACTATATGAAAGTGAAATCGAAAGGGGATGAGAGAAAGTCCGGAGTGACTAAGACTTTTTCCTGGTTAGCCGGCTGTTTGTTGCAAATTTGTGGGCAAGTTAACAATTACGCGTGTGCCGCGCTGCGACTCCAGCGTCAGCTCTCCGCCCAGGGCGCTGACCCGCTCACGCATGCCCTGAATGCCGAAGCCGGCCATTTTGTCTGGGCTGATGCCGATACCGTTGTCCTTCACCTCCAGGCGCAGCAGCGTCCCCTGCTGATACAGGGCAATGGCGACCTCGCTGGCGTCGGCGTGCTTACAGACGTTATTAAGCAGCTCCTGCAGCAGCCGATAGAGGGTGAAGCGCACCGTTTCGCTCTCCGGCGTGGCGGTGAGCCGGTAGTCAAAGCGACAGCGGATACCGCGCTCGGCAAAGGCAAACTCATTGAGCAAATGGTGTAGCGCCTCTTTAAACGACAGCTCATCGAGGGCCGGCGGGCGTAGCTGGCGCAGCAGCTGGCGGGTGGAGTGGTGAATACGCCGGGCGAGATCGTTAATCTGGCTGGCGGCGGCCTGGGTTTGCGCCGGATCGCGCGCCCGCTTCACCAGCTGCGACTGGATCTGAATGGCGGTAATATTCTGGCCGATTTCGTCGTGCAGCTCGCGCGCCAGGCTTTTGCGCGTATCCTCTTCGGTATGGATCAGCTTTTCGGCCAGCGCCCGCCGGGCCGCCAGCTCCGCCTCCAGCCGCTGGCGATAGTGGTGCAGGTTTTGCGCCAGGTGCTGCTGGCGGCTGATGGCAATGCCCAGCCCGATGCCGAGCAGCGCCTGGGTGGCCAGAAAAATCTCCAGCTCCACCAGGTTGCTGAATCCAACGCCAACCTGGCGGGCGATGGTGATCATCATGCTGCCCAGCAGGCCGGAAAGGACGCCGCCCTGCCAGCCGAACTTCCACGCCATCACCACGTTGGGCAGAAACACCACAATTAACAGCAGGCGCTCGATTTCCGGCGACAGTACCATCTGGGTGCCGATGCCGATGATAAAGAACAGGCTGCACCAGATGATCAATGAGGTGCGCAGCGGCGGATTATTGGTATCCAGCCCCAGTAGATGGTAGCGGTGCTGCTGGCGCAGGAATTCAAAAATCAGATAGACAAACGGCGTCAGCAGCACCCCGCCGGTAAACGAGGCCAGGCCGAGCATCATCGCCGGGCTTTTCACAAACGGCGAGAGCAGCGCGGTGTTGAGCAGCGCGCTGGCGGTGACCGTAGCCAGCAGCAGCGTCAGCCGCTGCCAGTAAAGGGGAAAGCGGTGCCAGAACTGTTGGGCGATGCCGGCGGGAAGCAGGCCGATCAACGGCGCGGCCAGCAGAATATAGCCGTTCAGCAGCTGTTCGCCGTGCAGCCAGAGCAGCATCAGCACCGGAGGCAGCACCAGCGCGGGCCAGTAGCGGCGCGAAAGCAGGATCAGCAGCGCCAGATAGACGCCGTGCGGCAGGAACAGCGCCGCCTGCTGGCCGTTATGGGTCAGGTAAAACCCGAGCGTCCACAGCATCAGCCAGCCGCTTCCCCAGGCCAGCACGATGAACAGCGAGATGACGCTGTGGCGAAGGCTGCGCGACATTAATGACCCGCCAGCAGCTGGTGGTCGAGGGCGAAATGGACCAGATCAATGGTGCTGTGACACTGTAGTTTGCCCAGCACGTTGGCGCGATGGACGTGAACCGTTTTGTGGCTGAGCTCGAGCTTAAAGGCGATCTCCTTGACGCTGTCGCCTTTAACCAGCAAATCAAAGACTTCGCGTTCACGCGGGGTGAGCACTTCCAGCACCTGCGCCGGTTGTTCTCCGCCGCGCAGCGCCCGCAGCGCATCGGCGCACAGGTAGTGTCCGCCCATACCGACGGAACGCACCGCCTGGACCAACTCTTCCGGGCCGCAGCGTTTGGTCAGATAGCCGCTGGCGCCGGCATCAAGCGCGCTCTGCACGAAGGTGGGGGTGTCGTAAATACTGAGAATAATGGCGCGGAACTGCGGCTTTTGCGCGCGCAGGCGCTTTAGCAGGCTCAGGCCGTTCTCATCCGGCATGGCGATATCCATGACCGCCACGTCGACGTCGTCGCGCAGCAGCGCCGGCCAGGCTTCCGCCGCGCGGCTGAACTGGCCAACCACCTCGAGATCTTCTTCGAGGCTGAGTAACTGCGCAAAGCCTGAACGCACCACCACATGGTCATCGACCAGCACCACTCGAATCATGTTTCTTCTCTCTCAGCGCATCATGGTTCTATGATGCCTGCCGCCGCTGCGCTGGCAATCAATCAGGCGCAGTTATGCAATGAATGTAACAAAATCGCAATACACTTCATCCTTCAAGCTGCCTCTTTGTTGGCTTCGTTTGCCCGCCCCGGTCACTGACTTATGTCAGCTCCCGGGGACGAACAACCTTGCCGCCTCGATGCAGCATGAATGATTTTGTGTATAAGCATTGCCGATTTTTTTCTAAAAACGCTTTGTTCTTAGCAAGAATTTTTAATTACTTCATCAAACGCATCGCGCCGGAAATACTGCACCCATAACAACTATGGGAAGCAGGCACTATGGCACTAAAATCGCGTATCACACTCATTGCCGCGCTGGCGCTGGCGGCGTTCCAGGCCCAGGCGGTCAACGTTACCGTGGCGTATCAGACCTCCGCCGAGCCGGCGAAAGTCGCCCAGGCGGACAACACCTTCGCCAAAGCGAGCGGGGCGACCGTCGACTGGCGCAAGTTTGACAGCGGCGCGAGCATCGTGCGGGCGCTGGCTTCCGGCGACGTGCAGATCGGCAACCTCGGCTCCAGCCCGCTGGCGGTCGCCGCCACCCAGCAGGTGCCGATTGAAGTCTTTCTGCTGGCCTCAAAGCTCGGTAACTCCGAAGCGCTGGTAGTGAAGAAGAGCATCACCAAACCGCAGGACCTGATCGGCAAACGCATCGCCGTGCCATTTATCTCCACCACCCACTACAGCCTGCTGTCGGCGCTGAAGCACTGGGGGATTAAACCGGGGCAGGTGCAGATCCTCAACCTGCAGCCGCCGGCGATTATTGCCGCCTGGCAGCGTGGCGACATTGACGGCGCCTACGTCTGGGCGCCGGCGGTTAACGCGCTGGAAAAAGACGGCACGGTTCTCACCGACTCGTCGCAGGTGGGCGAGTGGGGCGCGCCGACGCTGGACGTGTGGGTGGTACGCAAAGACTTTGCCGAAAAGCATCCTGACATCGTCAAAGCCTTCGCCAAAAGCGCCATTGACGCGCAGCAGCCCTATATCGCCAACCCGGATGAGTGGCTGAAGCAGCCGGAGAACATCAACAAGCTGGCGCGCTTAAGCGGCGTACCGGAAGCCGACGTCCCGGGGCTGGTGAAAGGCAATACCTACCTGACCGCCGCCCAGCAGGCGCAGGAGCTGAACGGGCCGGTGAATAAAGCCATCATCGACACCGCTAAATTCCTGAAAGAGCAGGGTAAAGTGCCCGCAGCGGGAAGCGACTACAGCCAGTACGTCACCGACCGTTTTGTGAAGTAAAGGAGGTCATGATGCTGCAAATCTCGCATCTTTCCGCCGATTACGGCGGTAAACCGGCGCTGGCGGATATCAACCTGACGCTGGACAGCGGCGAACTGCTGGTGGTCCTGGGGCCCTCCGGCTGCGGTAAAACCACGCTGCTGAACCTGATTGCCGGATTCGTGCCTTATCAGCACGGCAGCATCACCCTTGAAGGCCAGCGGGTTGAAGGGCCGGGCGCCGATCGCGGCGTGGTGTTTCAGCACGAAGGGCTGCTGCCGTGGCGCAACGTGCAGGATAACGTTGCGCTCGGGCTGCAGCTGGCCGGGGTCGACAAAACGCAGCGCCGGGCAACCGCCGCGCAGATGCTGAAAAAAGTGGGCCTCGAAGGGGCGGAAAAGCGCTTTATCTGGCAGCTCTCCGGCGGCCAGCGCCAGCGGGTAGGCATTGCCCGCGCGCTGGCGGCCAACCCGCAGCTGCTGCTGCTTGATGAACCGTTTGGCGCGCTGGATGCCTTTACCCGCGAGCAGATGCAAACCCTGTTGCTCAGCCTGTGGCACGAGACCGGTAAGAAGGTGCTGCTGATTACCCACGATATCGAAGAGGCGGTGTTTATGGCCACCGAACTGGTACTACTCTCGCCGGGGCCGGGCCGGGTGCTCGAACGGCTGCCGCTCGATTTTGGCCGCCGCTTCGTCGCCGGTGAATCCTGCCGCAGCATTAAATCGGACCCGCGGTTTATCGAACAGCGCGAATACGTCCTCAGCCGGGTATTTGAACAACGGGAGGCTTTCTCATGAGCGTGGTCATCAATGACAAACCGCGTCAGCGGGGGCTGAAGTGGCGCTGGCCGCTCTCGCGTCAGCTTAGCCTGAGCGTGGCGACCCTGGCGGTACTGCTGGCTATCTGGTGGGCCGTTGCCGCCCTGCAGCTGATTAGTCCGCTGTTTCTGCCGCCGCCGGGACAGGTATTGCAGAAACTTATCGCTATTGCCGGTCCGCAGGGTTTTATGGACGCCACCCTCTGGCAGCACCTGGCGGCGAGCCTGACGCGTATCGTTATCGCGCTGCTGGCGGCGGTACTGCTCGGCGTGCCGGTGGGGATCGCCATGGGGCTGAGCCCCACGGTACGCGGGATCCTCGACCCGCTGATCGAGCTTTATCGCCCGGTGCCGCCGCTGGCCTATTTACCGCTGATGGTGATCTGGTTCGGCATCGGCGAGACCTCGAAGATCCTGCTGATCTACCTGGCGATATTCGCGCCGGTGGCGATGTCGGCGCTGGCGGGGGTTAAGAGCGCCCAGCAGGTGCGCATTCGCGCCGCGCAATCTTTAGGGGCCAGCCGGGCGCAGGTGCTGTGGCTGGTGATCCTGCCCGGCGCGCTGCCGGAGATCCTCACCGGCCTGCGCATTGGGCTCGGCGTGGGCTGGTCGACGCTGGTGGCCGCGGAGCTGATTGCCGCCACCCGCGGGTTAGGTTTTATGGTGCAGTCCGCCGGTGAGTTCCTCGCCACCGACGTGGTGCTGGCCGGGATCGCGGTGATTGCCATCATCGCCTTTTTACTGGAACTGGGGCTGCGCGCGCTGCAGCGTCGCCTGACGCCCTGGCATGGAGAAGTACAATGAGCGAACGTTTAAGCATTACCCCGCTGGGGCCGTATATTGGCGCGCAGGTATCCGGTGTCGACATCACCCGCCCGCTGAGCGACAACCAGTTTGAGCAGCTGTATCACGCGGTGCTGCGTCACCAGGTGGTGTTCCTGCGCGAGCAGAACATCACACCCGAGCAGCAGCGGGATCTCGCCCTGCGCTTTGGCGACCTGCATATTCATCCGGTCTATCCGCACGCGCCCGGTGTGGATGAGATTATCGTGCTCGATACCCACGACGATAACCCGCCGGATAACGACAACTGGCACACCGATGTCACCTTTATTGAGACGCCGCCCGCCGGGGCGATCCTCGCGGCAAAAGAGCTGCCGTCAACCGGCGGCGACACCCTGTGGACCAGCGGCATTGCGGCCTATGAGGCGCTCTCCGCGCCTTTGCGCCAGCTGTTAAGCGGCCTGCGCGCGGAGCATGATTTTCGCAAATCGTTTCAGGAGTACAAATACCGCAAAAGCGAAGAGGAGCATCAGCGCTGGCTGGAGGCGGTCGCGAAAAATCCGCCGCTGCTGCATCCGGTGGTGCGCACCCATCCGGTGACCGGGAAGCAGGCGCTGTTTGTCAATGAGGGCTTTACCACCCGCATCGTTGACGTCACGGAGAAAGAGAGCGAGGCGCTGCTCGGCTTCCTGTTTGCTCACGTTACTAAACCGGACTTCCAGGTGCGCTGGCGCTGGCAGCCGAACGACGTGGCGATTTGGGATAACCGCGTCACCCAGCACTACGCCAACGCCGATTACCTGCCGCAGCGGCGCATTATGCACCGGGCGACGATTCTCGGGGATAAACCCTATTACCGGGCGGGGTAATGCTTGTAGCCCGGCCGCGCGCCGTGGAGAACATCGGAAGCGGTATTGCACGCTGCTTCCCGGAGGCGGCGCTTAACGCGCCTGTCCGGGCTACCGGACCGCAGAAAGCGGTAAACCCGTAGCCCGGCTAAGGCGCAATGCGCCGCAAGCCGGGAAAAGGCTTTTATGCCGATTTTTGCACGTCCAGATGCACCCCAATATAGCGCTGATAGCGGTTCGCCTTCAGGTAGGTCAAGTCCACCAGCACCAGACCATCCACGCAGTTGTTGAAATCCGGGTCGCTGCCGAAATCGATAAACTGCACGCCGCCCGGCTCGCAAACTTCCGAGTACTGCTTATACAGCGGCGGGATCGCGCAGCCGAGGTTGCCGAGCAGGGACTTCAGCCGTGCCAGATCGTCGTTGTAATCTTCTCCGCCAAACTGCGCCAGCACATCGGGCAGCGAGGCCGGATAAGGGCGGCGCGACTCCGCCAGCGGATGCGTCGCCGGGAACCACAGTCGATAGAACGCGACCAGCAGATCGCGCGCCGACGGCGGCAGCCCGCCGGAAATCGACACCGGGCCGAACAGATAGCGATAGTGCGGATAGCGCGCCAGATACGCGCCGATGCCGGACCACAGGTAGTCCAGTCCGCGGCGGCCCCAGTAGCGCGGCTGGATAAAGCTGCGCCCCAGCTCAATTCCATGCTGCAGAATATCGTCCATGCGCGCGTCGTAATGGAACAGGCTGTAGCTGTAGACGCCGTTCAGGCCGCGCTTTTCCAGCTGCATCGCGGTCGGCATAAAGCGGTAAGCGCCGACGATTTCCAGGTCTTCTTCATCCCACAGAATCAGATGCAGATAGTCGTCGTCGTAACCGTCAACGTCGCGACGTTTGCCGCTGCCTTCGCCCACCGCGCGGAAGGCGATTTCCCGCAGGCGGCCCAGTTCGCGCAGCACCGGCGCATCTTCCTGGCCGCGGCGCTGCCAGAGATAAATCACTTTGCCATCCGCCGTGCGCCCCAGCGTTTCCGCCCGGCCCAGTTCGCGCTTGAGCAGGGCGCGGTCTTCGGGTCGGGCGATAGCGCTTTCGCTTTTAAATACGCCGGGCTGCCCTTTTGCCAGCAGCTCCAGGTGGCGATAGCAGCGTTCGGTCAGCTCGCGAACAGAGCGCTGAGGATCGAACCAGCTTGACCAGGCAATCTGTTGGCCGAAATTAACCGGCAGGCTGCCGTTGCGGCGGCGAAACATTTGCTGCATCAGCAGCAGCAGCGGCAGGCTATCGGAAATCAGCGTGCTGGCGTAAAACAGCGCGCTGTTGCGCGCGCGGATCCACGCCGGCAGCAGCGGGGCGCGGTATTTCGCCGCCAGCTTAATAAATCCGGAGTGCCATTTTTTATCGCGAATACCGCGCCGGGTGAGGCGTGAAACTTCACCCGCCGGGAAGAAAATCAGCACGCCGCCGTTTTGCAGCTGCTGGTCCATCTGCTGCAGCGCCGCTTTGGCGGTTCGGCCGTTGATATTATCGACCGGAATAAACAGCGAGCTCAGCGGTTCAAGGTGGGTCAGCATGCGGTTGGTGACCACTTTGACGTCGCGGCGCACGCGGGACACCGCGTAGAGCAGGGCCAGGCCGTCAAGCGTACCGGTGGGGTGGTTGGCGATAATGACCAGCGGGCCATGTTCGGGGATTTGTTCGAGATCGTGCGCCGGGATAGCGCAGCGGATATTAAGATGTTCGAGCACCTGTTCGACCGTATCCAGTCCTTTCAGGTGATGATGACGCGCGGCAAACTGCTGAAACTCTTCCTCATGCAGGAGCTTTTTCAGCACCTTTTTCTGCCAGAGCGCTGGCTTTGCCTGAGGCCACAGGTCATCGATGACATTGTCGAGACTAAACATAGCGGCACCTCCTCCGTCCTGCCCAGACAGTAGAAGGCGCAGATGTCGCTCAGATTACAGTTGAGTGAAGATTTGGGATATTTCCCCGGGTTGCGGCTGGCGCCTTACCCGGGCTACCGGAGCAGATTGTAGCCCCGGTAAGCGCAGCGCGACCGGGGGAAGCCTGGCAATGAACCCGGCAACCGGAGCAGATCGTAGCCCCGGTAAGCGTAGCGCGACCGGGGGTTTACTGGCGTTCGCCGCACAAAAAATCGTGAATTTCGCCACCCCAATTATCGGGATATAACCCGCGGCGTACATCCCGGTGAAAGGTTGAAAAAGGCCAATCACAAACCTGTCGTACCCAACCGTGTTTTACAGGATTAATGTAGGTGTAATCGATATGCCGGCGGTAGTCTTCTTCATCGCGGATTGCATGTTCCCAGAAACGCGGTTGCCAGACATTTTCTTGTTTTAATGCTTTGCTAAAGCAACCTTTTATGTCCCGCCATCTGGCGGAGAAATCGCTATCGTCTCCGGGTAATGTCCAGATGCAATGAAGATGTTCAGGAAGGATAACCCATGCATCAATGTAAAAGGGTTTTCGCCGTTTGATGGTGAGGATGGCGTGACGTAAAGTACCGATGTGCTCGGTCAGAAGTCTGCTTTTTCGGTTTCGCAAATTAACTGTAAAAAACCAGGTTCCACCCTTCAGGTAATAACGACGGTAGGCCACCATGCAGCGCTCCTTTGCAAAAGATAGCGTCTTAAGCGGCAGGATAGAGTCGGGGTAACAGTCTGGCAAGAATCCAAAGATAATGGTGGAAAGAGTCTCGCAACTTTCTGCAGCAGAGGAATTCCCCGGGTTGCGGCTGACGCCTTACCCGGGCTACCGGAGCAGGTTTGTAGCCCCGGTAAGCGTAGCGCGACCGGGGAACGGTAATAGCCGAATTAACGCAGGATTTTCTTTTCGGCGAGATCGAGGGCGAAGTAGCTGAAGATCAGATCCGCACCGGCGCGCTTGATTGCGCCGAGGCTTTCCAGCACCACTTTCTCTTCATCGATAGCGCCGGCCTGGGCGGCGAACTTAATCATCGCGTATTCACCGCTCACCTGGTACGCGCCGAGCGGCAGGTTGGTGCGCTCGCGCAGATCGCGCAGGATATCGAGATAGGGACCGGCCGGTTTGACCATCAGGCAGTCGGCGCCCTGGGCTTCGTCCAGCAGCGATTCGCGAATCGCTTCGCGGCGGTTCATAGGGCTCATCTGATAGGTTTTACGATCGCCTTTCAGCGCGGTACCCGCGGCTTCGCGGAACGGACCATAGAACGATGAAGCGAACTTAGTGGAGTAGGACATAATCGCCGTATCGGTAAATCCGGCGGCGTCCAGCGCCTGGCGAATGGCCTGCACCTGGCCGTCCATCGCGGCGGACGGGGCGATAAAATCCGCGCCTGCGGCAGCGGCGACCACCGCCTGCTTACCGAGGTTGGTAAGGGTTAAATCGTTATCGACACCGTGGTCGCACAGCACGCCGCAGTGGCCGTGGGAGGTGTATTCGCAGAAACAGGTGTCGGACATCACGATCATCTCCGGCACCGCCTCTTTACAGATGCGGGACATGCGCGCCACCAGGCCGTTTTCGTTCCAGGTATCGCTGCCAACGGCATCGGTATGATGGGAAATCCCGAAGGTCATCACCGAACGGATACCGGCGTTGGCGATGCGCTCGATTTCGCGCGCCAGGTGTCTTTCCGGAATACGCATCACGCCGGGCATCGCTTCGATGGCTTTGTAATCGTCGATTTCTTCTTCAACAAAGATCGGCAACACCAGGTCGTTCAAACTCAGTGTTGTCTCTTCAAACATGGCACGTAGCGAAGCGGACTTGCGCAGTCGGCGCGGGCGAGTGATTAAATCTGTCATGGTTTGCCTGATTTTGTGAAATGAAAAAAGCGAGTTTACCTCAATTGGCGGCGGGATGTTTCGCCAAAACGATCCTTATCTATCGTCGGCAAAACATCCCAACAGGTTACTGGCTGGCGGTCTCAATCCCGGGGCGGTCGCCGCTTAATTCGCTGACCAGCTCGTTGACGCCATCGCTCATGTTGTTGAAACGCGTCAATGAAGAGCGGGTGACCACCACGAAGGCGCCGACGTTAGCCTGCGGGTTCATCGCCATGTAGGTGATAAAACCGCCGCCGCCGCCGGTCTTCTGAATAATGCCCGGCTGGCCGTTTTTCGGCTTCATGTAGACCCAGCCGAGACCCAGCGCATCGGCTTTGCCCGGCACGTCCATCCCGATCACCCTCGTCAGCTGGCTGCGTTGATAAATGAGCGTCTGCATCCGGTCCGCCTGCTGCCCGCGGGTGAAGAAATCGGAAGAGAGGAACTGCTGCATCCAGCGCATCATATCGCCAGGCGTGGAGTAAACGCCGCCGCTGCCGATGGCCGCCAGCGTATTGTTGCACGGGCTGGCCCCTTTCTCCGGGATCATCAGGCGCCGGCACTGATCGGGCGAAGGCGTAAAGGTGGTGTCTTTCATCCCCAGCGGACGGGTAATCTGCTCTTCAAACAGCTGCGGCCAGGGCTTGCCCGCGGCGGTAGAGAGCGCATCGGCCAGTAAATCGAACGCCAGATTGGAATAGGCGGCCTGGGAACCCGGCGCGGCTTTTAACGTGGCCGTGGAGAGCCAGTTCCAGCGCTGCTGGCGCGTCGGCCAGACGAACACCGGACGATGCGCCGCGCCGCCGGGCTGCTCGCGCGGCAGGGCGCTGGTATGGGTCGCCAGATTCACCAGCGTAATGGGCGCTCCCTGATATGTCGGCACGCGCGCGCCCGGCGGGGCGTATTTGCTCAGCGGATCGTTGAGCTTCACCACGCCCTGGTCGAGAAGTTTGACCAGCATTTCGCTGGTCATCAGCTTGCTCAGGGAGGCGATGCGAATCACCGAATCGAGCTGCGGGTGCTCATTATTGCCCGGGCGCGTCTCGCCGAAGCTGCGGAATACGCGCTGGTTACCATCGATAACCACCAGCGCCATGCCGATCGCGCCGCTGCCGTAGTAGATATGGTTAGCGTAACGGTCGACAACATCCGCAGCGAATTCCGGGTCGACGCTCGGCTGCGCGGCCTGGACCGATGTCAACGACGCCGCGCACAGCGCAGCAAAAATGAGCAGACTACGTTTCAACGGGGGCATCCATCATGGTGAAGAAAAATATAGAGCGTATTTATACTACGAAGCGCCGTCGAGCAAAGCGCTAATAACGCCATTCTGTGCGGAAAAACGTAACCTGGCGTAAAAAATCCTTTTTTTGCTTTCGGATAGCGGCTTTCGCCTGCGGGCGCGTATGATATTCGTTTTGGCTAAACATGGGTGGCAAGAGACGATGGCGGCGAAACGGGTAGTGATGGTAGTGGATATGCAAAACGGCGTTTTCGCGACGCCGCGTATTGAACGCGAGCGCTGCGCGGCGCAAATTAACCGCCTGATAAACGCCGCGGATACCGTTATCTTCATTCAGCACTGCGAAGAGGGCGGTCTGGAAGAGGGGTGCGAAGATTTTGCTTTGCTGACTGAACTGCACCAGCCGGCAGGCGCGTTGTTCGTGACCAAGACCGCCTGCGACGCCTTTTACCGCACCCGCCTGGAAGAGGTGCTGCGCGAACATCACATCACGCAGTTTGTGATTTGCGGCTGCGCCACCGACTACTGCGTAGATACCACCATCAAAAACGGCGCCAGCCGGGGCTATGCGATTACCGTCGCTGAAGATGCCCATACCACAGCCAACCGCCCGGCGGCGCAGGCCGTCACGCTGATCGCCCACTACAACGAGGTGTGGCGTACGCTGACCGTTCCGGGCAATCCTTTACAGGTGAAATCGACAGAAACAATTCTGAACGGATGGTCGGCGAACTAAGCTGCTGATATCCGGTCTCATCATCCGCCCACTTTGCTTCGCTGCGACGGCTTTGCGGCGGGCGTCTTTGTGGTACACAGCACAGCAAAACGAAAAAGAAGTTAGCAGGAGAGCATGATGTTTAAATCCTTTTTCCCCAAACCGGGGCCGTTTTTTATTTCTGCCTTTATCTGGTCGCTGCTGGCGGTGATCTTTTGGCAGGCGGGCGGCGGCGACTGGCTGCTGCGGGTCACCGGCGCATCCCAGGATGTGGCGATTAGCGCGGCGCGCTTTTGGTCGCTCAATTACCTGGTGTTCTACGCGTTCTACGTATTCTGCGTGGGCGTTTTCGCCCTCTTTTGGTTTATTTACAGCCCCCACCGCTGGCAGTACTGGTCGATCCTCGGCACCTCGCTTATTATTTTCGTCACCTGGTTTCTGGTCGAGGTCGGGGTGGCGATAAACGCCTGGTACGCCCCGTTCTACGATCTTATTCAGGCCGCGCTGGCGACGCCGCATAAGGTCAGCATTAACCAGTTTTATCAGGAGATTGGCATCTTTCTCGGCATCGCGCTTATCGCGGTGGTCATCGGGGTGATGAACAACTTCTTCGTCAGCCACTACGTTTTCCGCTGGCGTACCGCCATGAACGAACACTATATGGCGCACTGGCAGCATCTGCGCCATATCGAAGGCGCCGCGCAGCGTGTGCAGGAAGATACCATGCGCTTTGCTTCCACCCTGGAGAGCATGGGCGTCAGCTTCCTTAACGCGGTGATGACCCTTATCGCCTTCCTGCCGGTGCTGGTGACGCTCTCCGCGCACGTCCCGGATTTACCGATTGTCGGCCACCTGCCTTACGGCCTGGTGATTGCCGCCATCATCTGGTCGTTAATGGGTACCGGCCTGCTGGCGGTGGTGGGGATCAAGCTGCCCGGCCTGGAGTTCAAAAACCAGCGCGTTGAGGCCGCCTATCGTAAAGAGCTGGTGTACGGCGAAGATGACGCCAACCGCGCGACGCCGCCGACTGTGCGTGAGCTCTTTGGCGCCGTGCGCCGCAACTATTTCCGCCTCTATTTCCACTACATGTATTTCAATATCGCCCGTATTCTGTATCTGCAGGTGGATAACGTTTTCGGTTTGTTCCTGCTGTTTCCGTCGATTGTTGCCGGTACGATTACGCTGGGCCTGATGACCCAGATCACCAACGTCTTTGGCCAGGTCCGCGGTTCATTCCAGTATCTGATTAGCTCATGGACTACACTGGTTGAGCTGATGTCTATCTACAAACGTCTGCGCAGCTTCGAGCGCGAGCTGGATGGCAAAGAGCTGCAGACCGTGACGCAAACATTAAGTTGATCAACGCAAGGATGAACCATGCCGGTAGCGCAATCCAGAATCACTTCTCTCACCCTGACGCTACTGGTAGGGATTGTCCTCACCGCCTGCTCCAGCAAGCCGGAGCCGGAGCTGAAAAAGGGCGAAAAGGCGATTGATGTTGCCGCGGTGGTGCGGCAGAAAATGCCCGCCAGCGTGAAAGATCGCGAGGCCTGGGCGCAGGCCATCGCCAAAACCTTTGCCAGCCAGAAGCTGGCGCCGACGGAAGAGAACGTCTGTTCGGTGCTGGCGGTGGCGCAGCAGGAGTCCAACTATCAGGCCGACCCGGCGGTGCCGGGGCTGAATAAAATCGCCTGGCAGGAGATTGACCGCCGGGCGGAGAAAATGCATATCCCGGTTTTTCTGGTGCATACCGCGCTGAAAATCAAATCGCCCAACGGCAAAAGCTATAGCGAACGCCTCGATAGCGTGAAAACCGAAAAGCAGCTGAGCGCGATTTTCGATGATTTTATCGGCATGGTGCCGATGGGGCAGAAGCTGTTCGGCTCGCTGAACCCGGTGCATACCGGCGGCCCGATGCAGGTCAGCATCGCCTTCGCCGAGCAGCATACCGACGGCTACCCGTGGAAAATCGACGGTACCGTACGCCAGGAGGTGTTCAGCCTGCGCGGCGGTCTGTGGTTCGGCACCTATCATCTGTTGAACTATCCGGCGAACTACAGCGTGCCGCTGTACCGTTTTGCTGATTTCAACGCCGGATGGTACGCCAGCCGTAACGCCGCCTTCCAGAACGCCGTCGCAAAAGCGACGGGCGTGAAGCTGGCGCTGGATGGCGATTTGATTCGCTACGATAGCGATGAGGCCGGAACCACTGAACTGGCGGTGCGCCGGTTATCCTCACAGCTGGCAATGAGCGATGATGATATCCATCGTCAGTTAAAGAAGGGCGATACCCTGGCGTTTGAAGAGAGCGATCTCTATAAGCAGGTGTTTCGCATTGCCGATAAGAAAGCCGGCAAAATGCTCCCGCGGGAGGTGCTGCCGGGCATTCAGCTTGAGAGCCCGAAAATCACCCGTAACCTGACGACCGCCTGGTTTGCCAAACGCGTTGACGACCGGCGGGCCAGCTGCATGGCGCGCCGTTAGCGGCGGCTGCGCCAGCGGAATATCAGCCCAGGAATACCAATGAGCACGCAGCCCGCCAGGAAGGGAATCAGGCCGAACAGGGTACCGACCACCAGGCTAATCTCGACCCGCGGGCGGCTGCTGTCCTGCATTTGAATCAGATGCTCAAAAACGCCGGGCGCGTGGATCAGCATACTCAGCATTTGCGCACCGGCCCAGAAGCAAAACAGCACAAACAGAGCGTAAGCGATGTTGCTGCCGGTGAGAGAGCCCCTCTTTTTGCCGCCGTTGACGGTCTTTGCAAAGGTGAACTCTGCCATCTTGACCTCCGTACTTCACTTTCTTGCCGTTTTTTCCACGGCGACGTAGAGGGTAATTCTGGCAACGAAGGGGGGATTTCAGTATCAGATTGCTGGTAATTTCCGCCCAGGAATATTCCTGATTTCATCGGGTTGTGAGTTTGCTACAAATTTGTGAAATTTAGACCGATATCGCAATGTGCGACAATTCTCAACGCCGCTACAGACCCGCGGTGGCGGCTATGCGAAGATGCTTTTTTTGTTGTCGGAGTGGTTATGAAACTCACGGAAAAAATCCGCCGCGATTGGCACTACTACGCGGTAGCGCTGGGGTTAATTTTTATTATGAATGGCGTGGTCGGGCTGCTCGGGTATGAAACCGAAGGCTGGCGTTCTTACGCGGTTGGGCTGGTGACGTGGGTCATTAGCTTCTGGATTGCCGGGTTTATTATTCGCCGCCGCCCGGCAGAGGAAGCGTGAACCGGAGGTGGTGAACCCGTAGCCTGGCTAAGCGCAGCGCGAGCCGGGAAGATGCCGGGCTGATACATCAACCCCGGCGCACTCCCCGGGTCGCGGCGTAAACGCTTACCCGGGCTTAATTCATCGATGTTTTCAGCGCCCGATCGGCGGCGTGACGCTCAAGCGCCAGCTCAATCAGGCGGCTAATCAGGCTGGTATAGTCCAGACCGCTGGCCTGCCATAGCTTCGGATACATGCTGATGTTGGTGAAGCCCGGCAGCGTATTGATTTCGTTAATCACCACGTCGTTATCGGCGGTCAGGAACACATCGACGCGCGCCATGCCGCTGCAGCCGAGGGTCTGGTAGGCGCGAACGGCGATCTCGCGAATTTTATCGTTTACATCGCTGTCGATGGCCGCCGGAACCACCACCTTCGCGCCCTGATCGTCAATGTACTTGGTGTCATAGGCGTAGAATTCGCTGTTGAGGACGATTTCACCGCAGGTGCTGGCCTCGGGATTATCGTTGCCCAATACCGCGCACTCGATCTCACGCCCTTTAATCCCCTGTTCAACCACCACTTTATGGTCAAATTCGAAGGCCAGGGCGACGGCCTGCTGATACTGCTCTTCGCTGTTGACCTTGCTGACGCCCACCGAGGAGCCCTGGTTCGCCGGTTTGACGAACAGCGGCAGGCCCAGCTTCGCCTGCACTTCGGCAAAGCTCACCTGATGACGGTTGGCGCGGGTCAGGGTAATAAAAGGCGCAATCGACAGCCCGGCATCGCGCAGCAGACGCTTGGTCACGTCTTTGTCCATGCAGGCGGCGGAGCCGAGGACGTCGGAGCCGACGAAGGGCAGGTTAGCCATCCGCAGCATACCCTGCAGAGAACCATCTTCCCCAAGGGTGCCGTGAACAATCGGGAAAATGACGTCGATGGCCGCCAGCGGCTGGCCGCTATCGGCGTTAATCAGCTGCTGCGCTTCGCGTCCGGGAATTTGCGCCAGGGTAATATCGGATGGGCGCAGGGCAATATGGGCGGGGTCCTGCGGATTGAGCAGATAGTTGCTGGCGTCGTTGATATGCCACTGCCCCTGCTTATCAATCCCCAGCAAAACGACGTCGAAGCGCGTTTTGTCGATGGCTTCCACGATATTTTTCGCTGACTGTAGCGATACTTCATGTTCTGCCGACTTACCGCCGAAAACGATCCCAACCCTCATCTTAGCCATTTCAACTTCCATCATGATTACATCAAAGGGCATAACATAGCATGTGAAACGGCCGCCTGGCTGCCATAATATTCACCGGGTAAAGCATTGGGAGGCAGCGCGTGAAAGGAAAAGGGCTTATCGTTCTGTTGGCGCTGCTGGCGGCCGGATATTACGGCTATCGTTATCTTCCCGCGCACTATAACCCGCTGGCGCCGCTGCGTCTGGAGGATCCGCCGGGGTTCATCACCCACTATAAGCTGCGGCGATTGACGCCCGGACAGTGCGCCAACCTGCTGAAGGAAGCGAATCAGCGAAATCTCATCACCAGCCGGGCGGTGGCCGATAGCGGGGGAGAGTGCCCCCTGCAAAACGTGGTTCGGGTACGCGATTTTGGCGCGGTAAAGCTCAGCAGCAGCTTCCTCGCCAGCTGCCCGCTGGCGTTAAGCAGCGCGCTGTATCTGCAACAGCAGGCGAAACCGCTGACTCGGCGGATGCTGGGGCAAGAGCTCCGCCAGGTCGACCATTTTGGCAGCTATGCCTGCCGTAATATTTACCATCGTCAGAACGCGCGGCGCAGCGAGCACGCTACCGCGGAGGCGCTGGATATCAGCGGCTTTCGTTTGGCCGATGGCCGACGCATCAGCGTGCTGAAAGGGTGGCCCGATGCGCAGTATCACCCCTGGCTACAGGCGTTACTGGCCGGCGGTTGCAGCTATTACGGCAACGCTTTAGGGCCGGACTATAACGCGGCCCATGCGAACCATTTTCACCTCGGTATGCGCGGCCAGGGGTTCTGTTTCTGAGCATAACTCGCTGTATACCACGCTTTTCACCATGAAATTATTCGCAATAGGGCAATCTGGTGTCATAAAACACTAAACTCGCCGTCAGCGCATCTCTGGTAGTACGTCGGACAGGGGAAATTGCTAAGCTAGTTAATAATTGCCAAAAAATTAATGAATACGCGTAGTTATGGAATCCTGGAAGGTTAATCTTATCTCCGTCTGGTTTGGCTGTTTTTTTACCGGCCTGGCCATCAGCCAAATTCTTCCCTTTTTGCCGCTGTACGTTTCCCAACTGGGCGTGACCTCGCATGAAGCGTTATCCATGTGGTCGGGCCTGACGTTTAGCGTCACTTTTCTGGTGTCGGCGATTGTCTCGCCGATGTGGGGGAGCCTCGCCGACCGCAAAGGGCGCAAGCTGATGCTGCTGCGCGCCTCGCTGGGGATGGCCATCGCCATTTTACTTCAGGCGTTCGCCACCAACGTCTGGCAGCTGTTTATCCTGCGCGCGGTGATGGGACTGACTTCCGGCTATATTCCCAACGCCATGGCGCTGGTGGCGTCTCAGGTTCCGCGCGAGCGTAGCGGCTGGGCGCTGAGCACGCTGTCGACGGCGCAGATCAGCGGCGTGATTGGCGGGCCGCTGCTCGGCGGTTTTCTGGCTGACCACGTCGGTTTGCGCGCCGTATTTATCATCACCGCGATTTTGCTGACCGTAAGCTTCCTGGTGACGCTGTTTCTGATTAAAGAGGGCGCCCGGCCGCAGGTCACGAGGGCGGAGCGGCTGAGCGGCAAGGCGGTATTTGCCTCGCTGCCCTATCCGGGACTGGTGATCAGCCTGTTTTTCACCACTCTGGTGATCCAACTTTGCAACGGCTCAATCGGCCCGATTCTGGCGCTGTTTATCAAGTCGATGGCGCCGGATAGCAATAACATCGCCTTTCTCGCCGGCATGATCGCCGCCGTGCCGGGCGTGTCGGCGCTGATTTCGGCTCCCCGTCTGGGGAAACTGGGCGACAGGATCGGCACCTCGCGGATCCTGCTGGCGACGCTGTGCTGCGCGGTGGTGATGTTCTTTGCCATGTCGTTCGTTACGACCCCATTCCAGCTTGGCGTCCTGCGGTTCCTGCTCGGTTTTGCCGATGGGGCGATGCTGCCGGCGGTGCAAACGCTTCTGCTCAAATACTGCAGCGACAGCGTCACCGGGCGTATTTTCGGCTATAACCAGTCGTTTATGTATCTTGGCAACGTGGCCGGGCCGCTGATTGGCGCGTCGGTCTCGGCCATGGCCGGCTTCCGCTGGGTGTTTATCGCCACGGCGGTTATTGTCCTGATCAATATCTGGCAGCTGGCCATCATGCTGCGCCGCAGCCGCCGTCCTGCGGCTTAATTCCGCTCTTTCTCCTCGGCCGCGATGGATGCGACAGCGTCAGTAGCGGCCTCGGTGTTCCTGAAGCTCTAAATGTATCACCGATCACAAAACGATCATTTTCCCCTCTCATTCTCTTCTATTCCTGACTGTTACGCGTATACAGTTACGCGTAACAGTTATTGAAAAAGAGGTTTTATGCGAAATTTATTTGATTTGTCAGGGAAGCGCGCGCTGATCACCGGATCCGCTCAGGGGATTGGCCATCTGCTGGCCGGCGGCCTGGCGGAGTACGGCGCGGAGATCATCATCAACGACCGCACCCAGGCGCGCGCGGACCAGGCGGCGCAGGCGCTGGTGGCGCAGGGTTTTCATGCGGTAGGGGTCGCCTTTGATGTCACCCGGGCGGCGCAGGTCGAGCAGGCGATAGCCCGCATCGAAGAGGAGATCGGCGCCATTGATATTTTAATTAATAACGCCGGAATCCAGCGGCGTTTCCCTTTTACCGAATTTCCGGAGGAGGAGTGGGATAACGTTATTGAGGTCAATCAGAAGGGCGTTTTCCTGGTTTCACAGCAGGTGGCGAAATATATGATGGGCCGCCGCGCGGGGAAAATAATTAATATTTGCTCAATGCAGAGCGAGCTGGGGCGTAAAACCATTACGCCTTATGCGGCCTCGAAAGGGGCGGTTAAAATGCTGACTCGCGGCATGTGCGTTGAGCTGGCCGAATATAATATTCAGGTTAACGGTATCGCGCCGGGATATTTTGCCACCGACATGACGGCCGCCCTGGTCAACGATGAGGCGTTTTCCGCCTGGCTGTACCAGCGTACCCCGGCGGCGCGCTGGGGAAAACCGGAAGAACTGATTGGCGCCGCGGTATATCTGGCCTCGTCGGCGGCAAACTTTGTTAACGGTCATTTGCTGTTTGTGGACGGCGGAATGCTTGCCGCTGTCTGAATCACTTCGCGTCCTTCGGGCAGCAGCGTGCCCGCACTACCTGAAGGACAGAGTATTAAACCCGTGTGATGATATTGATATCTGAGGAGTGCTTATGCACATGCTCGCGAAATTACCCGCGCGTCGCTGGTGGTATTTAATGCCGATTATATTTATTACCTATAGTCTGGCCTACCTTGACCGTGCGAATTATGGTTTTGCCGCTGCGGCGGGAATTGAAAGCGATTTGGGTATTACCAAAGGAACGGCATCGCTTATTGGCGCGCTATTTTTTCTCGGCTATTTCTTTTTCCAGGTACCCGGCGCGATATATGCGGTAAAACGCAGCGTGCGAAAAATGATTTTCTTTAGCCTGATTTTATGGGGATTCTGCGCGGCGGCGACCGGGTTCGTCAGCAATATTCCGATGCTGATGGCGATTCGCTTTACCCTTGGTGTGGTTGAGGCGGCGGTGATGCCGGCGATGCTGATTTATATCAGCAACTGGTTTACGAAAACCGAGCGTTCGCGCGCCAACACGTTCCTGATCCTCGGAAACCCGGTAACGGTGCTGTGGATGTCCATCGTTTCCGGCTACCTGATTCAGGCGTGGGGCTGGCGCGAAATGTTTATCATCGAAGGCATTCCGGCGGTACTGTGGGCGGTATGCTGGTGGATACTGGTGCGCGATAAACCGTCCGAGGTTTCCTGGCTGAACGAGCAGGAAAAAGAGACCCTGCAGAAGGTGATGGACAGCGAGCAGAGTCATATCAAGCCGGTGCGCAACTACGGTGAAGCGCTGCGCTCGCGCAATGTGATCATGCTCTGCGCCGTGCACGCGCTGTGGAGCATCGGCGTGTACGGCTTCATGATGTGGATGCCGTCGATTCTGAAGAACGCCGCGCAGATGGATATCGTGGCGGTGGGCTGGCTGGCGGCGGTGCCGTACCTGGCGGCAATTATCCTGATGCTGACGGTCTCCTGGCTGTCGGATAAGTTCCAGAATCGTAAACTGTTTATTTGGCCGTTATTGCTGATTGCCGCTATCGCTTTCTTTGGCTCCTGGCTGGTGGGCAACCAGGCGTTCTGGCTCTCCTATGCGCTACTGGTCATTGCCGCGGCCTGCATGTATGCGCCGTATGGGCCGTTCTTCGCGCTTATTCCTGAACTGCTGCCGCGCAACGTTTCCGGCGTATCGATGGGCTTAATCAACAGCTTTGGCGCGCTCGGCGCTTTCCTCGGCGCGTGGCTGGTGGGGTACCTCAACGGGATTACCGGCGGGCCGGGGGTTTCCTATACCTTTATGGCTGTCGCGCTGCTGTCCTCCGTCGTGCTGATGTACAACGTGCGCGCTAACCCGCAACCCGTTTCCCCGGTGACGGCAAAAAAGGTTGCCGGCTAACATAAACCGCCGCTGCTGTGGTAAGGTTCTCTGCGAGCATAAAAGTCGCTTGTCGTAGAGAACCTGATGAAAAACAACCGGATGACATTGCAGGATATCGCCAACCTGGCGGGGCTGAATAAAATGACGGTCAGCCGTTATTTACGTGACCCCGGCCAGGTTTCTGAGCGCAGCCGTGAGCTGATTTCAAAGGTCATGGAAGAGAATAACTATATCCCTAACCGCGCCCCGGAAATCCTGCTTAACGCCCGGAGTAAAACGATTGGCGTGCTTATTCCCTCCTTCCGCAACCAGATTTTTGCCGATGTGCTGGCCGGCATTGAGTCGGTGACCTCCGCGCACCAGTATCAGACCCTGATTGCCAACTACGAATATGACCCGCAGCGCGAAGAGCGCGAAGTGCTCAATCTGCTCTCTTATAATATCGATGGGCTGATTTTGACCGGGAAGCAGCACAGCGATCGCATGGTGCAGTACGTGCGCGCCAGCGGTATCCCCGTCGCTGAACTGATGGACTACGGCGGCCAGCAGCTGGATATCCAGGTGGGGTTCGATAACGAAAAGGCGGCGTGGGATATGACCCATGCTTTTCTTGAGAGCGGCAAACGGGCGATCGCCTTTTTTGGTTCAATGGACGATCCCCGCGATTTAAGCCGCTTCCGCGGCACCGAGCTGGCGCTGGCGGAGCACGGCCTGAAGGCGTATCACATGGCGCCGCGGACCATCTCCTCGGTTGCGCTTGGCCGGCAGATGTTCCTGCAGATGCAGCAGACGCGCCCGGATATTGACGCCATTTTTTGTACCAACGACGATCTGGCGGTGGGGGTGCTGCTCGAGTGCCAGGCGCAGGGGAAAGCCGTTCCGCAGGAGATCGCCATCGCCGGTTTTCACGGGCTGGAAATTGGCCGTGCGCGGCTGCAAAAAATAGCCAGCGTCATTACCCCACGTTATGAAATCGGTAAAACGGCGAGCGAAATACTTATTGCGCGCCTGGCCGGTAAAGACGCGCCGGACAGCGTGAATCTGGCCTACCAGATATATTATGGCGATACGTTATAGTTATCGATAGAATAGCGATATTCCATTTTATTCTTATTTGTTAAAGTTGGTTATGATGCTTATTAATCCGCATTGAGTAAATTCCTGGCGGGTGGCATGCAAAGAGCAAAACGTTTCGCTTGTTATTCACCGGCGTGGCGAACTTTTTTAAAAAATAATAGTGGCAACCGACGGCTAATGTATGACATAAATAGCAGACTACGGACCTCGCATAAGGATAAAGTGCTGTGAAGAATCTCATTGCTGAGCTACTGGTAAAACTCGCCCAAAAGGAAGAAGAATCGAAGGAGCTGACGGCCCAGGTTGAGGCGCTGGAAGTGGTGGTGACCGCTCTGCTACGTCATATGGAGCAGGACGCCCAGCAGGCGCTCATCACCGATATTGAGCAGGCCATCGATGAGGCCAGCCCCGGCCCGCTGGTGGATGACCGCGATACCCAGCTCCTGCAGCAATATATAAAGAAGCTGTTACGGCATCCTCGTAGTTAGTTTTGTGACAGGGTATGGATGCTGTCATTTTACTGTCACATCGCTTTTATACAGTCTCCCTCGTTTTGTTTTTTAAAGTATTTTTTACATGGAGACGATAAAAGTGAAATTAAGCGCCCTGTTTATTGCCCTGCTGCCTCTGCTGGGCTCCCCGATTATTCACGCAGAAACAACAACCGCACCGGTTCTGGAAAATCGTGCCGCGCAGGGCGATATCACCACGCCGGGCGGCGCGCGTCGTTTAAGCGGTGACCAGACCGAGGCGCTGCGCGCTTCGTTAATCAATAAACCGGCTAAAAATATTATTTTGCTGATTGGCGACGGAATGGGCGATTCTGAAATCACCGCCGCGCGAAATTATGCAGAAGGGGCGGGCGGCTTCTTTAAAGGCATTGACGCGCTGCCGCTGACCGGCCAGTACACCCATTATTCTCTGGATAAGAAAACCGGCAAGCCGGATTATGTCACCGACTCCGCCGCTTCCGCAACGGCCTGGACCACCGGCGTGAAAAGCTATAACGGCGCGCTGGGCGTGGATATCCATGAAAAAGATCATCAGACCATCCTTGAGCTGGCGAAAGCGGCGGGCTTAGCCACCGGTAACGTCTCCACGGCGGAACTGCAGGACGCCACTCCCGCTGCGCTGGTGGCGCATGTGACGTCGCGTAAATGCTACGGCCCGAGGGTGACCAGCGAAAAATGCGCCAGCAACGCGCTGGAAAAGGGCGGTAAAGGTTCGATTACCGAACAGCTGCTGAACGCCCGTCCCGACGTGACCCTGGGCGGCGGCGCGAAAACCTTCGCGGAAAGCGCGACGGCCGGTGAATGGCAGGGCAAAACGCTGCACGATCAGGCGGTAGCCCGCGGCTACCAGATCGTCACCGACGCCAGCTCGCTGGCCGCCATTAGCCAGGCCAATCAGGACAAACCGCTGCTCGGTCTCTTCGCGGAAGGCAATATGCCGGTGCGTTGGGAAGGCCCAAAGGCGTCTTATCACGGCAATATCGATAAGGCGGCGGTGACCTGTACGCCGAACCCGAAACGCGATGCATCGGTGCCGACGCTGGCGCAGATGACCGAAAAAGCCATCGATCTGCTGAGCAGCAATGAGAAGGGGTTCTTCCTGCAGGTGGAAGGCGCTTCTATCGATAAACAGGATCACGCGGCGAATCCGTGCGGTCAGATTGGCGAGACCGTCGATCTGGACGAAGCGGTACAGAAGGCGCTGGAATTTGCCAAAAAAGAGGGCAATACCCTGGTTATCGTCACCGCCGACCACGCTCACGCCAGCCAGATTATCCCGGCAGATACCAAAGCGCCGGGCCTGACGCAGGCGCTGAATACCAAAGATGGTTCGGTGATGGTGATGAGCTACGGCAACTCTGAAGAAGAGTCGATGGAACATACCGGCACCCAGCTGCGTATTGCCGCCTACGGCCCGCACGCGGCCAACGTGGTGGGTTTAACCGACCAGACGGACCTGTTCTACACCATGAAAGCCGCACTTAATCTGAAATAACCGGGCGCCGGTGATGAATTTTCGTTACCGGCTGGTTTTTTCTCCATCAGCGACCAGACTTACAGGGATCCACTCATAGAGGATGGTGCGATGAAAATAACATTACTTGTGACCCTACTTTTTGGCCTGGTATTTTTGACAGCGGTGAGTGCCGCGGAAAAAGAGTTGACCCCTCAGCAGCAAAAGATGAGCGTCTGCAATAAAGAAGCGTCATCGAAGTCGCTGAAAGGGGATGAGCGTAAAACGTTTATGAGTAGCTGCCTGAAGAAAGATGGCGCCGCGCAGGACGGTAAGGGGCTAACGCCTCAGCAGCAGAAAATGCGCGAGTGTAACGCTCAGGCGACCCAGCAGTCCCTGAAAGGGGACGATCGCAGCAAATTTATGAGCGCCTGCCTGAAAAAACAGGTGTAAGAAATGGGCGGGTGAGGGAAACCTCACCCGCTATTCGCTATTGCAATCAGGAACGGCTCAGCTTCTCTGATTTCTCCATGCATTTCACCATCGCTTCGATGACGGCGGAACGGAAGCCTTTCTCTTCCAGCACGCGCACGGCTTCGATGGTGGTGCCGCCGGGCGAACACACCATATCCTTCAGCGTTCCCGGATGCTCGCCGCTTTCGAGTACCATTTTGGCCGAGCCCATCACCGCCTGCGCCGCGAATTTATAAGCCTGCGCGCGGGGCATTCCGCCAAGCACAGCGGCGTCGGCCATCGCTTCGATAAACATAAAGACGTAAGCCGGCGCGGAGCCGCTGACGCCGACCACCGGATGAATCATCGGCTCAGCAATGATTTCCGCCTGACCAAAGCAGCGGAATATGGTCAGGATCTCCGCGGTTTCTTCGGCGCTGACCAGCGCATTCGGCGTGACCGACGTCATCCCCGCGTTGACCAGCGAAGGCGTGTTGGGCATCGCGCGGACTATTTTGCGGTCATGGCCTAAGGCGCGCGCCAGCTGGTCGAGCGTCACGCCCGCGGCGATAGAAACCACCAGAGAGTCTTTATTCAGGCTGGAGGCGACGTCGCTGAGCACTTTTACCATCACGCCCGGCTTTACGGCGCCAAAAACGATATCCGCCACCTGAGCCACTTCCTGCGCGCTTTGCGCCGCATTAATGCCGTATTGGTCGTGCAGGGCCGCCACTTTATCCGGCGACGGGGTATAGACCCAGATTTGACCCGGCTGCACCTGCCCGCTGGCGATCAGGCCGCCCAGGATGGCCTTGCCCATGTTGCCGCAGCCGATAAAGCCGATTTTCTTCTCCATCACCAATCCCCTTTGTTTGTTTTATCGTTAGCGATATAGCTTAACATCTTGTTGCTTTCGCGGAAGGCAAAAGCAGGCGACAATACGGCATCTCTTTTTCATCGACAGGAGCCGCAATGGCTATTTGGGTTGATGCGGACGCGTGTCCGAACGTCATTAAAGATATTTTGTTCCGCGCCGCCGAGCGCGCGCAAATCTCGCTGACGCTGGTTGCTAACCAGCCTCTGCGCGTCCCGCCGTCGCGCTTTATCCGCACGCTGCGCGTGGCGCAGGGGTTTGACGTGGCGGATAACGAAATCGTACGTTTATGCGAGCCGGGAGATCTGGTGATTACCGCCGATATCCCGCTGGCGGCGGAAGTGCTGGAGAAAGGCGGGGCGGCGCTGAATCCACGCGGTGAACGCTACAGCGAGGCGACCATTCGCGAACGCCTGACGATGCGCGACTTTATGGAAACGATGCGGGCCAGCGGCGTGCAGACCGGCGGCCCGGATAGCTTATCCCAACGCGATCGGCAGCAGTTTGCCGCCGCGCTGGAGAAATGGCTGTTAGACGTTAAGCGCCAGCAGGGTTAAACCCAGCTGTCGTCGTCGCTGCCGAAATCATCATTGCCGAAACCGGCGTCAAAGTCGGCGTCATAATCGTTGTTGTCGGCGAGGAACTGCCCGTCATCCTGGCGGAAGGTATCGTCAGCGACGCTATTGTCCTGCGCCTGGCTGAGATCCGGCTGCGGTTTCTCTTCGATGATATTGACGATCTCCTGCGGATGCGAGCCGCTAAACATATTGGTCAACATGTTTCCCAGCACCACGCCGCCCGCGACGCCTGCCGCCGTTTGCAGCGCGCCGGCCATAAAACCGCCGCCGCTGCGCGACGCCTGAGGGGCGTAGTTCTGCTGCTGCGCCTGCGGAGCATACTGAGGCTGGGCGCCGGCCTGCGGTCGGCCATACTGCTCGGCGCCAGGAATCGGGTCGGAACCGCGCGACTGACCGCCGCCAAACAGGCCTGAGAGAAACCCGCCGCTGCTCGGCTTCGCGGCCTGAAGCTGGGTCACCTGGCTCTCCAGCGCCTGAATACGGTCGTTAAGCTGTTTGATCGCCGCTTCCTGAATCAGAATCGTTTGCGCCATATAGTAAGGGGCGAACGGCTGCTCTTTAATGTGCCCGGCAATCCGCTCCTCAGCGCTGGCATCCCGTGATGCGCTGTGGCTCTCGGCCTCTCTTAATCGGGAAAACAGTCCATCGATAAGGCGTTGCTCTTCAGATTGCATACTACATACCTCTGTCATACTGATTGATTAGCTTCAGATTCGCTCCGAAGCACGCATCTTGTAAATATGCGGCAGCGTAAAGCTGTGCAGAAATGTGTTACTGTTTACGCCAGACTGCGAACAAAAAATAACTTCTGTACAAAAGTAAAGCTGGCATAACACCAAATGCAATGATAAGTTTACATTAAATGTCCTTTCTAATACTAAGGTGAAAGGGTTTGCAGATGGTGTGTAACGTTTATTTTACGATTTGCGTCGGGTAAGTTTGCGGTACCATTGTTTCTCTTTTCGCTTTCATTTATCCGCAAAATGCGGAACCAAGGGGTCTTCGGTAATGACACAGCTAATATTTCTTGTCGGGCCTCGCGGCTGCGGTAAAACGACCATCGGACACGCGCTGGCGAAAGCTCGCAGCTTTAAGTTCGCCGACACGGACCATGAGCTGCAGGAGCATGAGCAGCGCACGGTAGCGGCTATCGTTCAGCAGGAAGGCTGGGAACGCTTTCGTGCGCTGGAAACGCAGGCTTTAGAACGCGTCGCTCAACCCGCGACGATCATCGCCACCGGCGGCGGCATTATCCTCAGCGAATACAACCGACAGTTTATGCGGGAAAATGGCATCGTTATCTATCTCGAGGCATCGGTCTCCGCGCTGATTGACCGCCTTGAAGCCTATCCGAAGGCGGAACAGCGCCCGACGCTGACCGGAAAGCCCATCCGCGATGAAGTGGGTGAGGTGCTGGCGCAGAGGGAAGCGCTGTATCGCGCGGCCGCGCATCATATTATTAATGCGACCGCCACGCCGGATGAGGTCGTGGAACAGATTATGACCACCGTCTGCGGCGAGACCTATACCAGTTAAGACTTTGCCTGGGGTAAACGGATCGGCAGCGCCTATACTTTAAAGCTCTTAAGGTAAAAAAAGGAAACGCTATGCCGACCAGACCTCCATATCCAAGGGAAGCGCGTGTTGTCGCCGTTGAAAAGGGCCCGCAGGGCCAAACGGTCACCTGGTATGAACTGCGCGCCGATCACCCGACGCCAAACTCACTCATCAGCGAACATCCTACAGAACAGGAAGCGCTGGACGCCAAACGGCGTTACGAAGATCCTGATAAGTCTTAATTCCTCTTAAATGTCCGGGATTCGTTCTGAAAAGATCGCTACCGGACATGTATCACATTTTTAATCTATTAACGGTACTAATGATTACCTAAGGTACGGATTTTCAGGAGCGTTTTTGACGCTTCTGGAATCTTTACATTCCATATCAGCCGTAACCTGCTACGCTTCTCGACGGTTGCTTTGGGTCACCAGGGGGCAAAAGTTGTAAATAAAAGCCTGTTTTGAAACAGCGGTTGTGAAAAGGTAAACGATATGAGTAGTGCATCGATGGCAATCTTGACCATTGGGGTCGTACCCGTGGCGGAGATGCTGCCGCTTTTAACTGAACATATCAGGGAAGACGAGATCGCCCACATTAGCCTGCTCGGCAAAATGACGCGCGAAGACGTTATGCGGGACTACAGCATAGAGCCCGGCGATGAGATGCTATTGACCTTGCTTAACGATAATCAAATTGCGCAGGTCTCACGGCAGAAGGTTGAGCGTGATTTACGTAGCGTCATTGCGATGCTCGATAAACAAAATTACGACCTTATTTTACTCATGAGCACTCATCCCTTTAGCGGATTTACGGCGAATAATGCGATCCTGCTTGAGCCGCAAAGAATTATTCCGCCGCTGGTCGCGTCGATTGTCGACGGCCATCAGGTGGGGGTGATTGTTCCGGTTGAAGAGATTTTGCCGCTGCAGCGGAATAAATGGCAGGTATTAGAAAATACTCCGTTTTACGCCATTTCCAATCCGGTGAGCGGCGGTAAAGAGGAGTTAATCGCCGCGGGCAGGGAGTTGATTGAACAGGGCGCAGACGTATTAATGCTGGATTGCCTTTGCTACCACCAGCAGCATCGCGACATATTACAAAAGGCGCTGGATATTCCGGTTCTGTTGTCAAATGTGCTGGTTTCACGGCTGGCGGCAGAACTATTAGTTTAACCTGATGTAACGCGTTAATTTTACGTGACAGGGGCAAGGAGCGCCCCCTATATTGTGCCTTCAACACAAGATCATAAGGGCGAGTTTATGCTTCAAAGCAATGAATACTTTGACGGAAAAGTAAAATCTATCGGCTTCACCAGCAGCAGCACCGGTCGTGCGAGCGTGGGCGTGATGGCGGAAGGGGAATATACCTTTGGTACCGCGCAGCCGGAAGAGATGACCGTAGTCAGCGGCGCGCTGAACGTACTTTTGCCGGGAGAGACCGAGTGGAAAGTCTATGCCGCCGGGGAAGTATTCAACGTTCCGGGGAATAGCGAGTTTAATCTGCAGGTGGCCGAGCCGACCTCTTATCTGTGCCGCTACCTGTAATGTTCGTTTCCTTCCTGCGCTGGCAGGAAGGAATTCTCGAGATTAGCGCTGCGCTTCGCCGCCTAACCCTTCCACCAGATTCTGAATCAGCGCGGCCAGCTCGCCGGTCATCAGAATAAAGTCCGCGTCAAAACGCTGGGCGAAATCTTCCCGATCGATATCTTCATTCTGATCGCGCAGTTCGTCGCAGAACTTCAGGCGTTTAATCGAACCATCATCGCACATTAAGAACTGAATGCGCTGCTGCCAGTCGAGCGCCAGCTTGGTGACAACCTTACCGGCTTCAATGTGCACGGCGATCTCGTCGCTCACCAGATCCTGTTTTTTCGCGCGGATCACGCCGCCGTCTTCCAGCATCGCTTTCAGCTCGGCTTCATCCAGCAGCTGGAAGCCCTGAGCCACGGTACCGGAACGCACCCACTCGGTCAGCGTCAGTTCGATCGGGGTTTCCAGCGCCAGCGGAACAACCGGCAGCGAGCCCAGAGTTTTACGCAGCAGCGCCAGCGTATCTTCCGCTTTTTTGGCGCTGGCGCAGTCCACCATGATCAACCCGTTGACGGTATCGATCCACATCATGGTCTGGCTGAAGCGGCTGAAGGCGCGCGGCAGCAGGGAATGCAGCACTTCATCCTTCAGAGAATCTTTTTCGGTTTTTTTCAGCTTACGGCCCTGCTCGGCTTCCAGCTTGAAGATCTTTGCTTCCAGCGCCTGTTTGATCACCGGAGACGGCAGGATCTTCTCTTCTTTACGCGCGCAGATAACGATCTGGCCATTTGCCGTATGCGTCAGCGCATCGCTGTGCGATCCCATCGGCGGTACCCAACCGGTTTTGGCCATATCCTGGCTGCCGCAAGGGGTAAAGGTCAGCTCGGCCAGCTGTTTTTCCATCTCCTCGGCGCGCAGGGAAATGTCGCGGCTGAGACGATAAACCATTAAATTTTTGAACCACAGCATGATAATTTCCACGGCTTAGTCGTTAAATCCAGCGGGCATGATAGCGAATTGTCGCTATGCTTGCATTGTTAATCGGGAGAGGAATTCACAGTGCGCATTGGCATTGATTTAGGCGGAACCAAAACGGAAGTCATCGCGCTGAGCGACCAGGGAGCGCAGCTATTTCGTCATCGCCTGCCTACGCCAGGGAGTGATTATCGCCAGACGATAGAGACGATAGCCTCGCTGGTCGAGATGGCCGAGCAGGCTACCGGGCAGAGCGGCACGGTCGGCATCGGCATCCCCGGGTCGATTTCGCCCTATACCGGCGTGGTCAAAAACGCTAACTCAACCTGGCTCAACGGTCAGCCGTTTGATAAAGACCTTAGCCAGCGTCTGCAACGGGAAGTGCGTCTGGCCAACGATGCCAACTGCCTCGCGGTGTCGGAAGCGGTAGACGGCGCGGCGGCCGGGGCGCAAACGGTATTTGCGGTGATTATCGGCACCGGCTGCGGTTCAGGCGTGGCCCTTAACGGACGCGCCCATATTGGCGGCAACGGTACGGCGGGCGAGTGGGGGCACAACCCGCTGCCGTGGATGGATGAAGATGAACTTCGCTATCGCGCTGAAGTACCGTGCTACTGCGGCAAGCAGGGCTGTATTGAAACCTTTATCTCCGGTACCGGCTTTGCGACCGATTATCGGCGGTTAAGCGGTCATTCGCTAAAAGGCAGCGAGATTATGCAGCGCGTGGGCGAGCGGGATCCGGTGGCGGAGCTGGCGCTGAGCCGCTATGAGCTGCGGCTGGCGAAATCGTTGGCTCACGTGGTTAACATCCTCGATCCGGACGTTATTGTGCTTGGCGGCGGAATGAGCAACGTTGACCGTCTCTACCAGACGGTGCCGAATCTGCTAAAACCATGGGTATTCGGCGGTGAATGCGAGACGCCGATTCGCCGGGCGGCGCACGGGGACTCCAGCGGCGTGCGCGGCGCGGCCTGGCTGTGGCCGCTGTAATCATCAACCGCTGCGCGGCCTGAACGGCGCAGCGGGTACCCCGCGGATTACCGGTCCGGGATCTCCTCCAGGCTGTAGTAAATCGACAGCCCCCTTTTTTTACCCTCCTCAATATCCAGATCCGCTCCCCGGGATTCGCCCGGCATGCGCAATATAGCGTCGCAGCGGCTAATGACACGGTGAGCGACCGGATAGAGATATTCCTCGCTAATCGCATCGCCAATTTCCGTTGAACCCGCAGCTTTGGCGATGGGCAGAGCCAGCCATTCGCCGACCACGGGGATATGGCCTTTCTGGTAAACGCGTAGCGCAACCTGGGCCATATTGTTCAGGTTAGCGTCGATAAGTTCCGCGCGATTGTGGGTGCCGCTGCGTACCGGGCCGGCAATCAAAATAAGTAAGCTTTTCATGGTTAAGACCTTCTTAAATGGGCCAGAGGGGATGGGACGATGCTGCCGGATGCTGCTGCACGCCCGTCAGAAAAAGTTATGGATGCACGTTTTTGCACGAAATAATGTGATTAAGATACTTGGCTCGTTTTTTATGCATGATTTCGCCTGTTATTCATCGTTAAAGCAATGAAATTAAACTTATCATGCAAATTCGTGCGGTATCAAGATTTATCGTGAAATCTGAGTCCGGGCAACAACGCGACCTCTCCCGTGGGGGAGAGGCTTGAAGACAGGTGCGGAGGGGGAAATTTATTCGACGGCGAAAGCTTTATCGAGACGGCTATAGCCCAGCCCGTTGATTTTTTTAACTTTAATTTGCACAGGAATGCGCTCTTTCATCGCCTCAACGTGGCTGATAACGCCGATAATCTTGCCGCTGGCGTTGAGCGCGTCCAGCGCATCCAGCGCGGTATCCAGGGTTTCGCTGTCCAGAGTGCCGAAGCCCTCATCGAGAAACAGCGAGTCTATCCGCGTTTTATGGCTCACCAGATCGGAGAGCGCCAGCGCCAGCGCGAGGCTCACGAGGAAGCTCTCGCCGCCGGACAGCGTCCGGGTGTCGCGCACCGCGTCCGCCTGCCAGGTATCGACCACCTCCAGCTCCAGGGCGTCGCTGGCTTTGCGTTGCAGCAGATAGCGGCCGTGCAGGCGGTTGAGCTGATGGTTGGCCAGCCACACCAGGTTATCCAGCGTCAGGCCTTGCGCAAACTTACGGAATTTATCGCCCTCTCTGGAGCCGATAAGCGCGTTCAGCCATCCCCAGTCTTCCACTTCCTGCGCAGCGCGTTCCATCTGCTGGCGTAACGACTGCTGACGCTGCTGGTTTTCTGCATTCTGCTTCAACTGCTGGCGAATCTCTCCCTGACGGGCGCTGTTTTCCCGCAGCAGCGTCGTCAGCTGCTGAAGCTGTTCCTGTACCCGTTCAAGAGGCTGGCTGATATCCGTTTCCGCCGGCGGCTGCTGGCGGTGGCTATCCAGCGCCTCGCGGGCCCGCATCGCCAGCGCCTGATTCTGCTGTAGCGTACTTTCCAGCGTCTGCTTCAGGCGTTCAAGGCGCCGGCGCGTCTCCTCATCGAGCAGCGCGGCGAGAAACGCCTGCTGGTCAGCGAACGGGCTGGCGGTCAGCGCCGCGCTGAACTGCGCTTCGCTCTCTTTCAACTGAGCCTGCTGCTGGCTCTCCTGCTGCCCCAGGGTTTGCCACTGGCTCTGAAGCGCGAGGCAGTCGTCGTGCACCTGGCGCCAGCCGTCCAGCGGCGCGGGTTCCGCCGCTAAGTCCGTTTCCGGCAAGGACTCCAGCAGCGGGGTCAGCTGCTGAAGCTGTTCCTGCAGGGCGATCAGTTCGTTCTGTTTGGCCTGCCAGCTGCGGGTCTCGTCTTCCCGCTGCGCCAGCCAGCCTGCGGCCTGCTCTGCTGCCGGTAAACTCAGCGCAAATGCGGCCAGTTCAGCCGCCAGCGCGGCGCTGCGCTGCGCTTGTTCCTGCTGGAGCTGCTGGATCTGCTGCTGGCACTCCTGCTGCTGGGCCTGCCAGGCCAGACGCTGCTGATGCTGATACAGCCGCTGTTCATGCTCCTGCTGCGCGTTTAGCCAGCCGGGAATGTCATCCTTTGGCGTCAGGTCGATATTTAATCCGGCGATCGTCGCCTGCCAGCGTGAGGTAAGCGCTTGCTCCTGCTGCAGAAGCGATGCTTTCTCGGTGGCCTCTTTTTGCTGCTGCTTAAGCAGGGCGTCCAGCTCGCCGCGCACCAGGGCGCCGGCCTCCGCCAGCTGTTTGACTTCGCGCTCAAGCGCATCGCGCCGCGCCTGATTTACGCCGGGAACCAGCGCCTGATACTCGGCGACGGCCGGATGCTGCGCGGAACCGCAGAGCGGACAGGGGGAACCGGGCTGCAGGCGGGCTCGCTCGGCCTCCAGACCGGCAATGCGCGCTTCCATTTCGCACAGGGCTTTGACATCGCTAAACTGCTGATTCTTCTCTTTATAGGCCTGACGGCGCTGGGCCAGGGTGGTTTCGAGCCGCTCCTGCTCCTGCTTACTGGCCTGCCCGGCGGCATGAAGCTGTGATAAACGCTGGCTCAGCGGCTGCAGCTGGCCATGCAGGGCCGCGAGCTGCTGGCGCAGCGCGCGCGCCGCGGCGTGCTGCGCGAGGCCGGCGCTGACCTGCTCAGCATCCAGCGCCAGCCCGTCGGGCGGCAGTTCGCCCAGCCGGCGGCTGGTTTCCGCCAGACGCTGCTGCAGAGCGGCTTGCTGCTGCGTATCGCGGGCCTGCTGCTGGAAAGCGGCCCGCCAGCCCGCCAGCGCATTGCCCCATCGCTGGTAGCGGTCGTGCTCTTTTAGCCATGCGGCGAGCGTTTGCTGGTGGTTCTGCAGGCGTTCAGATTGCTGCCGGGCGGCGAGGCGAATCCCCGCCCGCAGCCGCAGTCGTTCATGTAAGCGAGTATTTACTTCTTCTCTCAGATTGCGGGTTTGCGCCAGCGCGGCGATTTGCTCCTGTTGACGCGTCCACTGCGGGCGTAGCTGCTCCGCGGGCTGGGCATTCAGCAATACGGTAAGCTGCGGTTGCGCCTGCTCCAGCGCAGCCTGCGCTTCGCGTAGCGCGGTTTGAGCCTGCCGATCTTCTGCCGTCAGCTCTGCGCCGCGTACCAGCCACTGACGGGCATTTTGCAGGCGAGTTTGTTCGCTAACCTGTTGTTTTTCTTCATCAGTAAGCGCTTGCAAACTTTGTTGGAGCGCCTGCTGCTGTTCGTCGCTCATCAGCAGCACACCGGAGGCCTGGGCCTGAATTTTCTCCAGCTCGACGCGGGCCTGCTTATGCTTTTCAAAGACCTGTGCCGAAATCTGGCCGTAAATCTCGGTGCCGGTCAGCTCCTCCAGCAGCTCGGCGCGCTCTTTCGGTTTCGCGTTCAGGAAGGCGGCGAACTGCCCCTGCGACAGCAGCATCGAGCGGGTGAAGCGGCCATAGTCCAGGCCGGTGAGCGAGGCGGTCAGTTCCAGCTTATCTTTGACCTTATCGGCGAGGATCTTGCCGTCCTCGCAGCGCGCCAGCTCGACGCGCGGAACCTGCAGGTTGCCGTCCGGCTGGTTTCGCGCCCGGTTCTGGCTCCAGAAGGCGCGGTAGGCGATGCCTTTTACCTCAAACTCCACTTCCGCCAGGCATTCGGCGGTGTCGCGGGTCATCAGATCGTTCTGCGATTGCGACACGCTGCTCAGGCGCGGGGTTTCGTGATACAGCGCCAGACAGATTGCATCCAGCAGGGTGGTTTTTCCGGCGCCGGTTGGCCCGGTAATCGCGAACAGTCCGTTGCTGGCGAAGGGCTCAGCGGTGAAATCAATTTTCCATTCGCCTTTGAGTGAGTTGAGGTTTTTCAGGCGTAAGCTGAGTATTTTCACAGGCGATCCTCACCGTTCAGACTATGCAGCGTTTCATTAAAGAGCTGTTCCAGGCGCTGCTGCTGCGTTGCTTCCAGCGTTTCCAGCGCCAGACGGCGGGCGAAGACGTCCTCCACCTGCAGTTCGCTGAGGGTCTCGCGCTGAGCGCCGGCCAGAATGCGATCGCGCTGGGCGCGGCTGCGGCGCACCAGCAGCACTTCTACCGGCAGCGTTTCGGTCTGCGCCTGGATTTTACGTTGGATATCATGCATATATTCGTCGCTGGTGACTTCTATATCCAGCCACGCTGAGGGCTGCTGGTCGTTATTCTGCCATTGGTTTAGCTGTGCGCTAATGCTGGCGAAATCGCCCTTCAGGACCGCCAGCGGCTGGGTGACGGGGACGATAAGCGGCGTGACGTCCGTCAGGCAGCCGTTAGCGAAAGTGACCAGATTGACGCTCTTATTTTTCCCGGTTTCGTCAAAGCTCAGCGGGATGGGCGAACCGCTGTAGCGGATATGTTCGCAGCCGCCGACCACCTGCGCCCGGTGAATGTGGCCGAGCGCGATATAGTCGGCGGGCGGAAAACGGCTCGCCGGGAAGGCGTCCAGCGTACCGATATAGATTTCGCGAACCGCGTCGCTTTTGCTGGCGCCGACGGTGGTTAAATGGCCGCTGGCGATAATCGGCAGCGCCCGGTCGCCGCGCAGTTCGCAGGCCAGCTGGTACTGCTGCTGGTAGTAGTCGCTGATGGCGCTGAGCAGCAGCTGCTGCTTTTCGCCGCCAGAGTGCCCGGCCTGGCTGGTCACCAGCTCACGCGGGCGCAGGAACGGTACCGGACAAAAAATCGCCCCCGGCGTACCGTCGCGCAGCGGCAGGATAAAAGGGGCGTGGCCGGCATTGGCCACCACCGTCGTATTCAGGAAGGCGAGAATGTCTCGCGACTCGTTGAGGGTGGCAACCGAATCATGGTTTCCCGCCAGCACCACCAGCCGGCAGCGGGTCTGCTGCAGCTGAACGACAAAGCGGTTATACAGCTCGCGCGCGTAGCTCGGCGGTGAGCCGGTATCAAAAATATCGCCCGCAACAATAATGGCATCGACATTATGTTCCTGCGCGCTGGCCAGCAGCCAGTCGAGAAACGCCTGATGTTCGGCGGCGCGACTTTTGCTGTAAAAATTTTGCCCAAGGTGCCAGTCAGAGGTGTGAAGGATGCGCATAGTTGTTCCCTGGAGAAAAAGCGTAAGCGGCATTATATACCCGTCATCCTTCAAGTTGCTTATGCGTTGGCTACGTCCAGCCACCTGGTTACCTGTACTTGTGGGGAGTGAAACCTGAATTATTGAGGGGATAACGCTGCTTTTGGGTGAGTTAAGTCCGTGTCACAATTCGAAATCCGCGTTCATCTGGCGGTCATTTTTTTCATAAATCTGTCATAAATCTGACGCATAATGGCCGCGCACTTCTATACTGATGGCTAAAAAATACAGGGTAAATAATGGCGAGAAGAATTCTGGTCGTTGAAGATGAAGCTCCAATCCGCGAAATGGTTTGCTTTGTTCTGGAGCAAAACGGCTTTCAGCCCGTCGAGGCGGAAGATTTTGACAGCGCGGTCAATCAGCTCAATGAACCCTGGCCTGATTTGATCCTCCTTGACTGGATGCTGCCGGGCGGGTCGGGTCTGCAGTTTATTAAACAGCTCAAGCGTGAAGCGATGACCCGTGATATTCCGGTGGTGATGCTGACCGCCCGCGGCGAAGAGGAAGATCGCGTCCGCGGCCTGGAGACCGGCGCCGATGACTACATCACTAAGCCGTTTTCCCCGAAAGAGCTGGTGGCGCGAATTAAAGCCGTGATGCGGCGCATTTCGCCGATGGCGGTGGAGGAGGTGATTGAAATGCAGGGGCTGAGCCTCGACCCCTCTTCGCATCGCGTCATGACCGGCGAAAATCCGCTGGATATGGGGCCTACGGAGTTTAAATTACTCCACTTCTTCATGACGCACCCGGAGCGAGTCTATAGCCGCGAACAGCTGCTGAATCACGTCTGGGGAACCAACGTTTATGTCGAAGACAGAACGGTAGACGTGCATATTCGCCGTCTGCGCAAAGCGCTGGAACATAGCGGCCATGACCGGATGGTACAAACGGTTCGCGGTACGGGATATCGTTTCTCCGCCCGTTTCTGAATGCTGACAGGAGTGTGAACCGTGCTGGAACGGCTGTCATGGAAAAGGCTGGCGCTTGAGCTTTTCTTGTGTTGTATCCCGGCCCTGATCCTCGGGGCGTTTTTAGGTTACCTGCCGTGGTTTTTATTGGCGGCAGTGACCGGTCTTCTTGTCTGGCATTTCTGGAATCTGATGCGCCTGTCGTGGTGGCTGTGGGTTGATCGCAGCATGACGCCGCCGCCGGGCAGCGGCAGCTGGGAGCCGCTGCTTTACGGACTGCACCAGATGCAGATGCGTAATAAAAAGCGCCGCCGTGAGCTGGGAAGCCTGATTAAGCGCTTTCGCAGCGGGGCGGAGTCTCTGCCGGATGCGGTGGTGCTGACCACCGAAGAAGGGGTGATGTTCTGGTGCAACGGTCTGGCCCAGCAGATCCTGAATCTGCGCTGGCCTGACGATAACGGGCAGAACATCCTTAACCTCTTGCGCTACCCTGAATTTGCCAATTATCTGAAATACCGCGATTTTTCCAAACCGCTCAATCTGGTGCTGAATAACGGCCGTCATCTTGAAATTCGCGTGATGCCCTATAGCGATAAACAGCTGCTGATGGTGGCGCGCGATGTCACGCAGATGCACCAGCTGGAAGGGGCGCGGCGAAACTTTTTCGCCAACGTCAGCCACGAACTGCGCACGCCGTTGACGGTGCTGCAGGGGTATCTGGAGATGATGCAGGAGCAGGTGCTGGAAGGGGGAACGCGCGAAAAAGCATTGCACACCATGCGTGAACAAACCCAGCGCATGGAAGGCCTGGTTAAGCAACTGCTGACGCTGTCGCGAATCGAAGCCGCGCCGGTACTGGCGATGAACGATAAAATCGATGTGCCGATGATGCTGCGGGTGGTCGAGCGCGAGGCGCAAACGCTAAGCCAGCAGAGGCAGGTGCTGCATTTTTCGGTCGATGAATCGCTGAAAGTACTGGGTAATGAAGAACAGCTGCGCAGCGCCATTTCCAACCTGGTCTATAACGCGGTCAACCATACGCCGCCGGGAACGGACATTACCGTAAGCTGGCAGCGCGCGCCGCACGGAGCGTTGTTCAGCGTCGAAGATAACGGGCCGGGCATCGCGCCGGAACATATTCCGCGTCTGACCGAGCGTTTCTACCGGGTGGATAAAGCGCGTTCAAGACAGACCGGCGGCAGCGGTCTGGGGCTGGCGATCGTCAAACACGCCGTCAGCCATCACGATAGCCGCCTCGAAATTGAGAGTACGCTGGGGAAAGGCACCCGCTTTAGCTTCCTGTTACCGGAACGTTTAATTGCCAAAAATTGAGCCCGAGCGGCCGGGTGTCAGAATAACTTGCCAATGACCAGCTTCGGCTGGTCATTTTCCTTTGCAGCGCAATCACAGCTGCGTAATTAACGAACGCTCGCTGCTTTTTTGTTCGCATGATAAGCCAGATGTTTTCTATCCATCAGGTAAATAATTCTACGCATCAAAATAGAGTTAGCATAATCATCTGCTTTTGCGATCCCTCCTTGCTTTAAAACGTTATAAGCGTTTAAATTGCCCCCCTACGGTCGCAGACAGACTGTTTTTGCGTGGTAATTCAAAAAACAATTCTTTTCCACGCCGCTTTGGGAGCATATCCCGCTGAGTTTACTGACAATGGCCGCTGTATCATCCCCAGGGGAAAGGCGCGGTATTTATCCGTTTTTACAACACCACATCCACAGGCTGTAATGAATTTATGACCCATCAGTTAAAATCTCGCGACATCATAGCGTTGGGCTTTATGACCTTCGCGCTGTTTGTCGGCGCAGGCAATATTATCTTCCCCCCAATGGTTGGCTTACAGGCCGGCGAACACGTCTGGAGCGCGGCCATTGGCTTTCTGATTACCGCCGTGGGTCTGCCGGTGCTAACGGTCGTGGCGCTGGCAAAAGTCGGCGGCGGCGTAGAGAGCCTGAGCACGCCGATTGGTAAAGTCGCCGGTATCCTGCTGGCGGTCGTCTGCTACCTGGCCGTAGGGCCGCTGTTCGCGACCCCGCGTACCGCGACCGTCTCTTTTGAGGTGGGGATTGCGCCGCTGACCGGCGACGGCCCGCTGCCGCTGCTGATTTACAGCGTTATCTATTTTGCGCTGGTGATCCTCGTTTCGCTCTACCCGGGCAAGCTGCTGGACACCGTGGGGAATTTCCTCGCGCCGCTGAAAATTATCGCCCTGATTATTCTCGCCGTGGCGGCAATCGTCTGGCCTGCCGGTCCGCTGAGCCACGCGATGGAAGCCTACCGCACCGCGCCGTTCTCTAACGGCTTCGTCAACGGCTATCTGACCATGGACACCCTCGGGGCAATGGTCTTTGGTATCGTGATTGTTAACGCCGCGCGTTCTCGCGGCGTCACCGAAGCCCGCCTGCTGACCCGCTACACCGTCTGGGCTGGCCTGATGGCCGGCGTGGGCCTGACGCTGCTGTACCTGGCGCTGTTCCGTTTAGGTTCCGATAGCGGCACGCTGGTGGAGCAGTCCGCTAACGGCGCGGCGATTCTGCATGCTTACGTCCAGCACACCTTCGGCGGCGCGGGAAGCTTCCTGCTGGCGGCGCTGATCTTTATCGCCTGTCTGGTGACGGCGGTGGGCTTGACCTGCGCCTGCGCGGAGTTCTTTGCCCAGTACCTGCCGTTCTCCTACCGTACGCTGGTGTTTATCCTCGGCCTGTTTTCGATGGCGGTCTCCAACCTCGGCCTGAGCCACCTGATTCAGATTTCGATTCCGGTGCTGACGGCTATCTATCCGCCGTGTATCGCACTGGTTGTATTAAGCTTTACCCGCGGTTGGTGGCATAATTCGTCCCGCGTTATCGCCCCGGCAATGTTTATCAGCCTGATGTTTGGTATCATTGACGGCATTAAAGCGTCGGCGTTTGCAGAGATGATGCCGTCCTGGACCGCGCGTCTGCCGCTGGCGGAGCAGGGCCTGGCCTGGCTGATGCCAACCGCCGTTATGGTGGTGCTGGCGGTTATCTGGGATCGCGCAGCGGGACGTCAGGTGACATCCAGCGCGCACTAACCGACGCTTTACACAGGTGTTTAACCACGGGACTTCAGGTCCCGTGGTTTTTTGTTTTTTTGGTCACCCTCCTTTGTTCTTTGCCCCCGCGAAGGCCAGAGGAGAAAAACGGCATGGAACACGATGGAAAGTAGTAACAAGCTTAAGCGCGGGCTAAGTACCCGGCATATTCGCTTTATGGCGCTGGGGTCGGCAATCGGTACCGGCCTTTTCTATGGTTCGGCTGACGCGATTAAAATGGCGGGGCCGAGCGTTCTGTTGGCTTATATTATCGGCGGCGTCGCGGCCTACATTATCATGCGCGCGCTGGGCGAGATGTCGGTGCATAACCCGGCCGCCAGTTCATTCTCGCGCTACGCGCAGGATTATCTTGGCCCGCTGGCGGGCTATATCACCGGCTGGACCTACTGTTTCGAAATTCTGATTGTCGCCATCGCCGACGTCACGGCCTTCGGTATCTATATGGGCGTCTGGTTCCCGGCGGTACCGCACTGGATTTGGGTGCTCAGCGTGGTGCTGATTATCTGCGCCGTCAACCTGATGAGCGTGAAGGTCTTCGGCGAGCTGGAGTTCTGGTTCTCCTTCTTCAAAGTCGCCACGATTATCATCATGATCCTCGCCGGTTTCGGCATCATTATCTGGGGTATTGGCAACGGCGGGCAGCCGACGGGTATCCACAACCTCTGGAGCAACGGCGGCTTCTTCAGCAACGGCTGGCTGGGGATGGTGATGTCGCTGCAGATGGTAATGTTCGCCTACGGTGGGATCGAAATCATCGGTATCACCGCCGGCGAAGCGAAAGATCCGGAGAAATCCATTCCGCGCGCCATTAACTCGGTGCCGATGCGTATCCTGGTGTTTTACGTCGGGACGCTGTTTGTGATTATGTCTATCTATCCGTGGAACCAGGTCGGGACCAACGGCAGCCCGTTCGTCTTAACCTTCCAGCATCTCGGCATCACTTTTGCCGCCAGCATCCTGAACTTTGTGGTGCTGACCGCTTCGCTGTCGGCGATTAACTCCGACGTCTTTGGCGTGGGGCGTATGCTGCACGGCATGGCGGAGCAGGGCAGCGCGCCGAAAATGTTCGCGAAAACCTCCCGTCGCGGGGTGCCGTGGGTGACGGTGATGGTGATGACCATCGCGCTGCTGTTCGCGGTCTATCTTAACTATATTATGCCGGAGAACGTTTTCCTGGTGATCGCCTCGCTGGCCACTTTCGCCACCGTCTGGGTGTGGATTATGATCCTGCTGTCGCAGATCGCCTTCCGCCGCCGTCTGCCGCCGGAAGAGGCGAAGGCGCTTAAGTTCAGGGTGCCTGGCGGTGTCGCGACCACGGTGATTGGCCTGCTGTTCCTGGTCTTTATTATCGGTCTGATCGGCTACCATCCTGATACCCGCATCTCGCTGTACGTTGGCTTTGCGTGGATTCTCCTGCTGCTGATTGGCTGGCAGTTTAAAACCCGCCGCGAGCGAAAACTGGCGAAAGCCTAGTCATTTTCGTTCTCTTCTTGCCGGATACGCACGGGCTATCCGGCAAGCTATCCCTCCACCCCCGCCATCCTCCCCCAATAATTCTGCCGATGATGAGTCATACGCCAGTACGCTGTGGCAAGGTGTGCCCATTCTGCAAAGAGAGGAATAATGATGTTGAAGGCATGGCACCTCCCGGTTGCTCCGTTTATTAAGGAACAGCAGGAACGACTGATTATTACGCTATGGTTAAGCGGCGACGATCTGCCGCCGCGGGTCACGCTGCGCGCGGAAGAGGATAACGAAGAGCTGTCGCTGCCGATGCACCGCCTGCGGCAGGAGCCGCATCCGGGCGTGGTGGCGTGGCGCGGGGAAATCAGCCTCGTTAACGGGCAGCCGCGTCGCCGCTACAGCTTCAAGCTGCTGTGGGCCGACCGCCAGCTGTGGTTCACGCCGCAGGGGTTCAACCGCTTTCCGCCGGCGAGGCTGGAGCAGTTTGCGGTCGATCTGCCGGACAGCGGACCGCAGTGGGTAGCCGATCAGGTATTTTATCAAATCTTCCCTGACCGTTTTGCCCGCAGCGAGTCTCGCGAAGCGGGACAGGATGCGATTTATTACCATCACGCCGCCGGTCACGACATCGTACGCAAAGCGTGGGATGAACCGCTAACCGCCGAGGCGGGCGGCTCCACCTTTTACGGCGGCGATCTCGATGGTATCAGCGAGCGGCTGCCGTACCTGAAGCAGCTTGGCGTAACGGCGCTGTACCTGAATCCGGTATTTGTCGCCCCCAGCGTGCATAAATATGATACCGAGGATTATCGTCGCGTTGATCCGCAGTTTGGCGGCGATGCGGCGCTGCTGCGCCTGCGCCACCATACGCAAAAAGAGGGAATGCGTCTGATCCTCGATGGCGTGTTCAACCATAGCGGCGATTCGCATGCCTGGTTCGACCGCCACCAGCGCGGTAGCGGCGGCGCCTGCCATAACGCCGATTCGCCGTGGCGCGACTGGTATAATTTTTCCCCCGAGGGCGTTGCCCACGACTGGTTGGGATACGCCAGCTTGCCTAAGCTGGACTACCGGTCGTCGACGCTGATCGATGAAATCTATGGCGGGGAAGATAGTATCGTGCGCCACTGGCTGAAAGCGCCATGGAGCATGGACGGCTGGCGCCTGGATGTGGTGCATATGCTGGGCGAAGAGGGCGGGGCGCGCAATAACCTGCGCCATATCGCCGGCATTACCCAGGCGGCGAAGCTGGAGCGGCCGGACGCTTTCGTGTTCGGTGAGCATTTCGGCGACGCGCGCCAGTGGCTACAGGCCGACGTTGAAGACTCGGCGATGAACTACCGCGGCTTTACCTTTCCGCTGTGGGGCTTTCTCGCGAACACCGATATCTCCTACGATCCGCAGAAAATCGATGCGCAGACCTGTATGGCGTGGATGGATAACTATCGCGCCGGACTGTCGCACCAGCAGCAGCTGCGGATGTTTAACCAGCTCGATAGCCACGATACCGCGCGCTTTAAGTCTCTGCTCGGCAAAGATGTTGCCCGCCTGCCGCTGGCGGTGGTGTGGCTATTTAGCTGGCCGGGCGTGCCGTGCATTTACTACGGCGATGAAGTGGGCGTGGATGGCAATAACGATCCGTTCTGCCGTAAGCCGTTCCCGTGGGATCCGGCTTTGCAGGATGGCGCTCTGCTTGAACTGTACAAGCGGATGAGCAAGCTGCGTAAGGCCAATCAGGCGCTGCGCTACGGCGGCTGTCAGGTGATTTATGCCGAAGATAACGTGGTGGTGTTCGTGCGCGTCTATAAGCAGCAGCGCGTGCTGGTGGCGATCAACCGCGGCGAAGCCTGCGAGGTGGTGGTGGAGGATTCGCCGCTGCTCGACGTCAACGGCTGGCAGCTGAAAGAGGGCGCCGGGGCGCTACACGACGGCGTGCTGACGCTACCGGCGATCTCCGCCAGCGTCTGGTTTAGCCGCTAGTCGTAGAGCTGGCTCAGGCTTTCACTTTGCAAAATGGCTTCGCGCCACCAGCGCTGGGCCAGCCCGTCGTTGCCGCTGCGCCAGGCCATATAGGTGATATCTTTCTCGCGGCAGGAGATGACGGCCTTTTCGACCAGCTCGCCTTTTTCCAGCCACGGCCGGGCAATGTGGCGCGGTAAAAAGCCGCAGCCCAGCCCGGCGCGCAAGAGTTCGACTTTACTGGCGAAATCATCGACGCGGATTTGCGGCTGCTCGTCGAGCAGGTTGCTGTTGAGCGGATGGCAGTAGCGGGCGCTGTCGCTGATAACCACCGCGCGATGCAGGCTGAGCTGCTTATTGGTCAGCGGTTGGGTTGTTTCCGCCAGCGGATGCCCCGGCGCGATGACGAAAATATTGTCCATGGCGCCGAGCATTTTCCACGACCATTCGGCGGAGGTCGGCGGTTCATTGATCGCCCCGAGAATAATATCCGCGCCGTTGTGGGTGAGCTCTTCCCACGAGCCCGCAAGAGTATGGTGGGTAAAGTTAAGGCGGGTTTGCGGATGCTGGGCGTAGAACGCGTCGATCAGCGGCAGCAGCGCGCTAAACGGGAAAGAGTCATCCAGGGCGATTGCCAGATCCCGTTCCCAACCGGCGCTGAGCTGCACCGCCTGCTTTTCCAGATCTTTGGCGGCATTCAGCAGCAATCGGCCTTTCTCCAGCATCATTCTGCCCGTATCGGTAAATTTCGCCCGGTGCCCGGAGCGATCCAACAGAGTGATATTCAGATCGTTTTCCAGCTTTTGAATCATGTAGCTCAGCGCGGCAGGGGTTTTAAATAGCGATTCTGCGGCGGTGGCAAAAGAGCCATGTTTGTCCAGCGCGTCGAGAATCAACAGGACATCAAGGTTCAGGCGCATGCGTCAGCTTCCGGTAAAAAAGAGTGCCCCCGTTTTACCGGAGCGCCCTGTTCAATTCCAGTGAATAATTTAGAACGGTTAACCGTAAAAATTTGATAAACATAATTTCGCCCATCTTGTAATGGTTAATCGAATAGTCATAACTTTTCGCTTTGGAAATAAATCAGAAAAAAATCTTTAATAACTCGTTAGAAATTACTGACTATACTCACCATGCTTTATCAGTCAGGATCCAGACAGCACAACGGAAACGGTAGTATCTTTTTAACTCATTGATTAACAGGATATGTTATGTCTATTCGTGAACTGATCGATCCCTCAAACTCAGCGCTTATTTTTATTGACCACCAGCCGCAAATGTCTTTTGGCGTAGCCAATATTGACCGCCAGACCCTGAAAAATAATACGGTGGCCTTAGCCAAAGCGGGCAAAATTTTTAATGTTCCGGTGATTTATACCTCCGTAGAAACCAAAAGCTTCAGCGGCTATATCTGGCCGGAACTGCTGGCCGTACATCCTGATGTGAAACCTATTGAACGTACCTCAATGAATTCCTGGGAAGACGCGGCTTTTGTTGAAGCGGTAAAGGCGACCGGACGCAAGAAACTGATTATTTCCGCACTGTGGACGGAAGTCTGCCTGACTTTCCCGGCGCTGATGGCGCTGGATGCGGGCTATGAAGTTTACGTGGTGACCGATACCTCCGGCGGCACCTCGGTTGATGCCCACGAACGCTCCATTGACCGTATGGTGCAGGCTGGCGCGGTGCCGGTAACCTGGCAGCAGGTGCTGCTGGAGTACCAGCGCGACTGGTCGCGTAAAGAGACGTATGACGCAGTGATGGACCTGGTGCGCGAGCACAGCGGCGCCTACGGGATGGGCGTGGATTACGCTTATACCATGGTGCACGGCGCGCCAGAGCGTAAAGCTTAAATACACTTCATCCTTCAAGCTGCCTCTTTGTTGGCTTCGTTTGTCCGCCCCGGTCACTGACTCATGTCAGCTCCCGGGGACGAACAACCTTGCCGCCTCGACGCAGCATGAATGATTTTGTGTATTGGCATCATCCTTCAAGCTGCTTCTTTGTTGGCTTCGTTTGCCCGCCCCGGTCACTGACTCATGTCAGTTCCCGGGGACGAACAACCTTGCCGCCTCGACGCAGCGTGAATGATTTTGTGTATGGTCATGTATAGCGAATGGCGGCGGACAACCCGCCATTCCCTGAAGCAAGGAACTCTTAATGGCGCAACAGAAATCGGTGACCCTGGTGATCAGCCATGTGCTCGACCCGGAGCATGGCCAGCAGTATGAAGCGTGGCTGGGCAAAATTATGCCGATTGCGGCAGAGTTTCCCGGCCATCTTGGCGCAAACGTCATTCGTCCGGCCCCCGGGCAGAATTTATGGAGCGTGATTATTCGCTTCGACACCATTGAGCATCTTTACGCCTGGACCCAGTCGGAGACCCGCCGCCAGCTGGTGGCGGAAATTGCGCCGCTGCTGAGCGAAGGCGATCGTACCGAAGTCCGGACTGAACCGGCCTTCTGGTTTACGCCGCCCGCGGCGAACGTGCGCCAGCCGCGACGCTGGAAGCAATTTTTAATCACCCTGCTGGTGATTTTCCCCAGTACAAACCTGGTGCCATCAATAACCGGAATACTGTTGCCCTCGCTGAAGGGAAGCCTGTTGCTGCATCTGATCAATGATGCCTGTGTGGTCGCGCTGGTGGTCTGGTTCTGGATGCCCATCGTGACCCGTCTGTTTGCTGGCTGGTTAAAGAAAAACTGAGCCAGCCTCCTGAAGGAGTGCGTTATGTCGCAAACTGCCACACTGATCCTGACCCACGGTCGGGTTCATACTCTCGATCGTCAAAATCCCGTGGCCGATGCGGTGGCGATCGCTGACGGTAAAATTCTCGCCGTCGGTAGCCACGATCGGATCATGAGCTTTGCCGCGGACGGGACGCAAATTATCGATCTCAAAGGCCATACGGCGATCCCCGGCCTGAACGACTCCCACCTGCACCTGATCCGCGGCGGTCTGAACTACAATCTGGAGCTGCGCTGGGAGGGGGTTCCCTCGCTGGCGGACGCGCTGCGGATGCTAAAAGATCAGGCCGATCGCACGCCGTCGCCGCAGTGGGTGCGGGTGGTCGGCGGCTGGAGCGAGTTCCAGTTCGCCGAACGGCGGATGCCGACGCTGGAGGAGCTTAACGATGCGGCGCCGGATACGCCGGTATTTGTCCTGCATCTGTACGATCGCGCATTGCTAAACCGCGCGGCGCTGAAGGCGGTGGGCTACACCAAAGAGACCCCGGATCCGGCGGGCGGCGAGATCGTTCGCGACGGTAACGGCAACCCGACCGGGATGCTGATCGCCAAACCCAATGCGATGATCCTCTACTCGACGCTGGCCAAAGGGCCGAAGCTGCCGCTGGAACTTCAGGTCAACTCAACGCGGCAGTTTATGCGCGAGCTTAATCGTCTGGGGCTGACCAGCGCTATTGATGCCGGGGGCGGTTTCCAGAACTACCCGGAAGATTATGAAATTATTGAACAGCTGCACGCCAAAGAGCAGATGACCGTACGTATCGCCTATAACCTGTTTACCCAGCGGCCTAAGCAGGAGCTGGAAGATTTTGAGCGCTGGACCGATATGCTCAAGCCGGGACAGGGCACCGATTTTTACCGCGCCAACGGCGCCGGGGAGATGCTGGTTTTCTCGGCGGCGGATTTCGAAGACTTCCTCCAGCCGCGTCCGGATCTGCCGGAAGGGATGGAAGATGAGCTGGAGCGGGTGGTGCGCCATCTGGTTGAACACCGCTGGCCGTTCCGCCTGCACGCCACCTATGATGAATCCATCAGCCGGATGCTCGACGTCTTCGAGAAGGTGAATCGCGATATTCCGTTCAACGGGCTGCACTGGTTCTTCGATCATGCGGAAACCATCACCGAGCGCAATATCGAACGCGTTAAAGCGCTGGGCGGCGGCATTGCCGTGCAGCACCGTATGGCTTTCCAGGGCGAATATTTTGTCGACCGCTACGGTAAAGACGCGGTCAAACATACGCCGCCGGTCGCGAAAATGCTCGAGCTGGAGGTTCCGGTGGGTCTGGGGACGGATGCCACCCGCGTGGCGAGCTACAATCCGTGGACCGCGCTTTACTGGCTGGTATCAGGGCGTACCGTCGGCGGGATGGCGATGTACGACGACAGCAACCGCCTGCCGCGCGACGTGGCGCTGGAACTGTGGACGGCGGGAAGCGCGTGGTTTTCCAGCGAGCAGGGCAAGAAAGGGCGCATTGAGCAAGGCCAGCTTGCCGACCTGGTGGTGCTGTCGAAAGACTACTTCAGCGTCGCGGAAGAGGAAATCAAGGGGATCGAGTCGGTGCTGACGGTGGTGGACGGCAAGGTGGTGTACGCGGCGGGACACTTTTCGCCGCTGGCGCCGCCGCCCATTCCGGTGCTGCCCGAGTGGTCGCCGGTGGTGAAAGTTCCGGGCCATTACCGTTCCGCGCCGCCGACGGCCGCGAATATCGGCGCGATAGTTCAGATGCACCAGTGCTGCGGCAGCTGCGGCGTACATGGGCATCAGCATGATATTGCGCGCAAATCGGCGATTCCGGTTGCCGATGAGCAGGCGTTCTGGGGCGTTCTCGGCTGCTCCTGCTTTGCTTTTTAGCGCGACGGACGCTTATTAGTACCGGTAGGCCAATGAGAGCATCCACGCCCTCATTGGCCTTTTTCATTTTCTCGGATAGCGCTGATAAGACAATGTGTGTCATTCTGCTCCCTCTTCAAACAGTGAAGGTGAGAACATGGATGATCTACTGATCTTTGGCGCTGTGATTTTATTCTGTGGGCTGGTGGTTGGGCCGCTCGTGGCGATTGCCGCGCTCAGGCGCAGCGCGGCGGTCCGTGTGGAACTGGCGGCTTTGCAGCGTCGGGTTGAGGAGCTTGAGCTGCGCGGCGTTGCGCAGGCACCGGTGGCGGAGGCAAGTGGCGTCGTGCCGACTGCTCCGGAAGTCGTTGCCTCTGTTGACGCAACAGCGCTGGTAGAACACGAGCCATCACCGGCGCCCGTGGCGGAAGCCGTTGACCCATGGCTTTCGCAGCCGAAGCCAACGCCGAAGCCAACGCCGAAGCCAACGCCGAAGCCGGAGCAGATGGCGAAATCGGCTCCTGAAACCGAACAACCTTCCGCGTTTGGCGGGATGGTATCGTCATTGGTTCGTTGGTTTATGCAGGGTAACCCGCTGGCGAAGCTCGGGATCCTGCTGCTGTTTCTTGGCCTCTCCTTTCTGCTGCGCTATACCGTGGAACACGCTCTTTTCCCCCTCGAGTTGCGTCTGGTCGCGGCGTCGTTGTTCGCCATTGTCCTGCTGGCTGTCGGATGGCGGTTGCGGCATAAGCAACCGATGTACGCCCTGATCTTACAGGGTGGGGCAACGGGGGCGCTCTATCTCACCGTTTTTGGCGCCTTTCGCCTGTGGCAGATGCTGCCGATGACCCTGGCGTTTGCGCTGCTGGTGGTGATTTGCGCGGCGAGCGTAGGGCTGGCGATTGTGCAAAAAGCGCTCAGCCTGGCCATGCTGGCGAGTCTTGGCGGTTATCTTGCGCCGCTGCTGCTCTCTACCGGCGGCGGCAGTCATGTGGCGTTGTTCTCATTCTATCTTCTGCTGTCGGTGGGCATTCTTGCCATCAGCATCCGCCAGCACTGGCGGGAGCTTAATCTGCTTGGCCTGCTGTTTACCTTTGGCGTCGGTGGCCTGTGGGGGCTGAATGATTATCGGCCAGAGTATTACCTGAGCTGCCAGCTGTTCTTAATCGCCAATACGCTTATTTTTGGCGTGTTGAGCGTGGCGCTGTCGCTGCGGGCGCAGGAAAAGGGTAAGCAGATTATTGACGGCGTTCTGCTGTTTGCACCGCCGCTGGTCGGCTTTGGTATGCAGTACGCTATCACCCGGCATATGGAATACGGTCCGGCGCTCAGCGCGCTGGGCTACGGTGGCTTCTATCTGGCTTTAGCCTGGCTGGCACTGCGTCGCTACCCCTCTTTAGGGAAGCCGCTGGTACTGGCCGCGCTGGCGCTCGGCGGCGCATTTACCACCCTTGCTATTCCCCTTGCGCTTTCGGCTCGCTGGACCGCGATGGCCTGGTCGCTGGAGGGGCTCGGGATCCTCTGGCTGGGCGTGCAACAGCAGCAGCGGCGTATGAGCTATAGTGGGACTGCGCTACTCTTTTTGGCGGTTGGCAGCGCGCTCTGGGCGCAGGCAAATGACGCCACGCCGCTTTCTTTGCTGCTGATTTTCGCTGTACTCAGTCTTAGCTGGCTGGTCGCCGCCTGGCTGTGGCGAAGCATTGAAGTGCACACCAGTGGAGGACTGCTTTTGGGCGGGCTACTGTTCTGGGTGGTGGCGCTTGTCAGCGCATCGCAGCTGGCGTTGAGTAAAGACTCGCAGATTATATTTGGCGTGCTGGCGACGCTGGCCGCGTCGGTATGGTGCTGGCGCGCGGTTGCTGCGCGTTTAGTCTGGCAAGAGCTGGATGCCAGCAAATGGTTGTTGTGGCCAATGATGTTGATAGTGCTGTTTTATCAGCTATCCCAACAGCAGATTTTCGCTGCTGGCTGGCAAAATCTGGCCTGGTGCGCGGCGCTGCCCGCGGCGGTGGCGCTGCTCTGGCGTGATGGGCCTTCGCTCCCGCCGCGCATAAACAGGCTCGCCCACCTGTCGCTGTTCTGGATGGTGTTGCTGGCGCTGGCGATGGAGCTGTTTTGGTTTACCCGGGATTTGCCGTGGGGGATGTCGGCCTGGGCGAGTGGATTAATGATGGCGGCAGGCGGGGGGCTGATCTTCCTTGTCTCTGAAGCCGTTCATCGGCAAATATGGCCATTCCGGGTATGGCCTGGGTTGTATGCCTCTCAGGCCATGATACCGGTGGCGGTTGCGCTGGGATGCCTGCTAACGCTGACGAACGTGCAGGATGGTACGGTCTACGGTCAGACCTATTTGCCGTTGATTAACCCGCTGGAAGAGGGCGCCGCTTTCGCGCTGCTTGGGCTGACGATATTTTATCGCGTTTCGCGGCGTTATTTTCCGCTGCAGCTATCGGTATGCCGCCCCTGGCCCGCGGTCGCGCTGCTGGCGCTCGGCTTCTGGTGGCTGAATGGCCTGCTGCTGCGCGCCCTGGCCTGGTACGGCGAGGTGGCCTGGAATATAGAGGCGCTGTGGCATTCGCGCTTAATTCAGACCACTTTCGCTCTGGTCTGGACGCTGGCGGCGCTGGCGGTCATGCTGCGTGCGACGCGGCGACACTCCCGCCGCGAATGGCTGTGCGGCGCGGCGTTGTTAGGCGTTGTCATTGTGAAACTCATGCTGGTGGACAGCGCGCGCGGCGGCGGGCTGGCGCGCGCTGTCGCGTTTATCGGCGTGGCTATTTTGGTGCTGATCGTCGGGTATTTTTCCCCGTTACCGCCCAAAGCAGGAGAAGAAAAATGAAATGGATGAAAGCGGTGTTATGCAGCGTGCTGCTGGGCGTGACGGGCGCGGCTGTCAGCGGCGATGAAGCGCGAGAAAAACCACTGGACTATATGCAGGGGGTGATGCTGGAAACCACCGGCGCGTCGCCCTGGTATCGCGTCGAGCTTTCCCCGCTGCTCTATCAGGGGACGGCGTGGCCTGACCTGCGCGATGTGCGGGTATTTAACCATCAGGGAGAGACCGTACCGTTCGCGCTGCAGGTGCAGAAGGCGCAGCCCGTTACGCCTGAAGCGATGACGCTGCGGCTTTTCCCTCTGGAGATGTCGCCGGTTCCGCCGCGCGAAGAGGGGCGACGCGGCGGAGAATCGCTGGTCCTGCGTTCAACAACGGGGATCGAAATTCATCTGGAAACCGATGATGCGAAGGCGCTCGGGCAGAGCTACTTACTGACGCTGCCAACGGAGAAAACGGACGCGTTTGCGCTGGCTCAGCTGCGGCTGAACTGGGCGGCGCTGGCGGGCAGCTGGCAGGGGAAAGCGTCGGTCTATTCCAGTCGGGATTTGAAGTACTGGCGCCCTGTCCAGGAGGATGCGCCCCTTATGGATCTGGCGCGCGATAGCGATCGTTTGAAAATGGATACCATTAGCGCTGACCTGACGCTCTCCGCGGACGGGAATCGTTACCTGCTGGTGATCCTCGATTCGCAAAGCAAGGCGGTCGTGTTAAATAGCGTGACGGCCCTGGCCGAACGCAGAGAGCCCGAGTCTACGCGCATTGAGCTTGATGCGCAGGCGAACAAGATTTCAGATGAGGAAGCCGTTTGGCGCTGGGCCCGGCCTCAGCCGCTGACTTCGCTCAGGATATCGATGGCCAGCGAAGGGGTTCTGCCGGTCGCGCTCTCCTGGCGCAGCGGCGAAAAAGAAGCCTGGCAGCCGCTAACCAAAACCGTGCTGTATCGACTGGACGGCAAGCGTTCGGAGGATATTCAACTTTCAGGCCAGCCGGTTGAAGCGGTGCGGATCACAACGATTAACGCCCGATTACCGACGTCGCTGCCCGCGATAAGCGGTGCGCGAGACAAATACCAGCTGATTTTTAATACCCAGGGAAAAGGGCCTTATATGCTGGCCTGGGGCAACCGGGCGGCGCCAAAGGCAGATGTCGCCATGGACATGCTGATACCGGCGTCGCTGCGCAAAACGCAGGCTGTAAGCGATCTACCGCTGGCCGTCGCGCAGGAGAGCGTCACCCTCGGCGGTGAAGCGCGGTTGACGGCGACGTCGGCTACCGAGCAGCAGAGCGGCTGGAAAACGCTGCTGGTGTGGGGAGCGCTAATAGTGGGCGTCCTGGTGCTGGCGCTGATGGCGTGGCGAATCTGGCGCGAAGTGAAAAAAAGCGGCTCCGTATAAAACAAAAAAGGCTCGCATCTGCGAGCCTTTTGCCGAACGTACGCCGATTACAGGCTGGATACGTTCTCGGTCAGGTATTTAGCGACGCCTTCCGGAGAAGCGGCCATACCTTCTTTTCCTTTTTCCCACTGCGCCGGACAAACTTCGCCGTGCTCTTCGTGGAACTGCAGCGCGTCAACCATACGCAGCATTTCGTCGATGTTACGGCCCAGCGGCAGGTCGTTAACCACCTGGTGACGAACAACGCCGTTGGCGTCGATCAGGAAGGAACCACGCAGGGCAACGCCTTCGTCCGGGTGCTCAATACCGTACGCTTTCTGGATTTCGCGTTTGATGTCAGCAACCATGGCGTATTTAACCGGGCCGATGCCGCCCTGGTCTACCGGGGTGTTACGCCACGCGTTGTGGACGAACTCGGAGTCAAAAGAAACGCCAACCACTTCTACGCCGCGTTTCTGGAATTCTTCGTAGCGCTTGTCGAACGCGATCAGTTCAGACGGGCAAACGAAGGTGAAGTCCATCGGCCAGAAGAACAGAACGGTGGCTTTACCGCTGGTGTGCTGTTTGAAATTGAATTTCTCAACGATTTCGCCGTTACCTAAAACCGCTGCCGCGGTGAAGTCCGGAGCCTGACGAGTAACCAGAACCATATGATTCTCCTGTTAATACTAAGGTTAATTGGAACGCAACGCGGGCAAGTATAGGGAGAGGCGTCGGCGAACTCAACGTGACGCTGACAATCGATGAGATAGGTTTTGCCTATCAATCGTTATTTGAAACGGCTATTCAGAATAGTCTTTTGCCAAAAAAGCGCAATCTTTTACAGTTCACCTTTTTTCGCCTGCGCCATCATCTGCGGGTAGAAGCGCCAGAACTGCTGCTCAAGACGATCGTAATGGGTATCCAGATCCTGCCAGGAGTCGCGCAGGGCGTCCAGCCGCGGACGGCGGCTGGCCATACCGTTCAGAACCCGCTGAATAAACGCCATATCCCGATAGCGTTCAAGCCAGCGCTCTGACCACAGGTATTCGTTGAGATTGACAAAACGCGGCGGGGAATCGGGCAAAATAAACGTGACCTGGGCGTGGGCGTAGCGGACAAACTCCGGCAGCGGCAGCTCGGGCGACAGCTGCGTCCAGTGGCGTGACAAGAAATGGTCCCACATCACATCCAGCGTAATCGGCGCAACCCGGCGCGTTTCGGGACGAAACCACCCTTTGGCTTCGGTGACTTCGGGCAGGTTATCCGTCAGTACATCGATTCGGCGGTGCATAAAAATGCCCTCCACGACGTCAGCGGGCCACTCGCCGGCGGGGTCGCCGCGAACGAAATCGGCCAGTAAATTACCGGAAAGGGAGCTGTCAGCGAGATGGGCGAGGTGCAGGTGTGCGAGAAAATTCATGCGATTCGTTATCCGGATACGGCTAGTTGTTGCAGCGAAGAGGTGTGAGCACTAGACTAAGCCGCCTGTTTTTAAGTCATGAGTATATGCCATGCGCGTCGCTGATTTCTCCTTTGAATTACCCGAATCCCTGATTGCCCACTATCCCATGCCCGAGCGCAGCAGCTGCCGCTTGCTGTCATTAGACGGGCCGACGGGCGCGCTGACGCACGGTACTTTCACCGATTTACTCGACAAGCTCAACCTTGGCGATCTGCTGGTTTTTAATAATACCCGCGTGATCCCGGCCCGCCTGTTTGGCCGTAAAGCCAGCGGCGGCAAGATTGAGGTGCTGGTCGAGCGCATGCTCGATGATAAACGTATTCTGGCACATATTCGCGCGTCTAAAGCGCCGAAACCGGGCGCGGCGCTGCTGCTCGGCGACGATGAAAGCATTAAAGCGACCATGGTAGCGCGCCACGACGCGCTGTTTGAAGTTGAGTTCGACGACGCGCGCAGCGTGCTGGACATTCTCAACGCTATCGGCCATATGCCGCTGCCGCCGTACATCGATCGTCCTGACGAAGACGCCGACCGCGAGCTGTATCAGACCGTATACAGCGAAAAACCGGGTGCCGTCGCGGCGCCAACCGCCGGCCTGCACTTTGATGAGCCGATGCTGGCGAAGCTTCGCGAAAAGGGCGTTGAGATGGCGTTCGTCACGCTGCACGTGGGGGCAGGAACCTTCCAGCCGGTACGCGTAGACAGCATTGAAGAGCATATTATGCACTCTGAATATGCGGAAGTGCCGCAGGAGGTGGTCGATGCGGTGCTGGCGGCAAAAGCGCGCGGCAGCCGGGTGATTGCGGTGGGCACGACCTCGGTGCGTTCGCTGGAAAGCGCGGCGCAGGCGGCGAAAAACGACCTGATTGAGCCTTTCTTCGGCGATACGCAGATTTTCATTTACCCGGGCTATCAGTACAAAGTCATTGATGCGCTGGTGACCAACTTCCATCTGCCTGAATCCACGCTGATTATGCTGGTTTCCGCATTTGCCGGCTATCAGCACACCATGAACGCCTATAAGGCTGCGGTAGAACAAAAATATCGCTTTTTTAGCTACGGGGACGCGATGTTTATCACGTACAATCCGCAGGCTATTTTTGAGCGCCCATAAGAAGGCTGTCGCGCTGGCTATTTTGACGCCTTCAGGAATTTATTAGCTATGGAATCATTCCGTAGCGAGTCGTTAAACGTCAGACTGTTTTTCTGACGCGGGAGTGATAATGAAATTTGAGTTAGATACCACCGATGGTCGCGCGCGCCGCGGCCGTCTTGTGTTTGAGCGCGGCGTCGTTGAAACGCCAGCCTTTATGCCGGTTGGCACCTATGGCACCGTAAAAGGGATGACGCCGGAAGAAGTTGAAGCGACCGGCGCGCAAATCATCCTCGGCAACACCTTCCATCTGTGGCTGCGTCCTGGTCAGGAGATCATGAAGCTGCACGGCGATCTGCACGACTTTATGCAGTGGAAAGGACCGATCCTCACCGACTCCGGCGGCTTCCAGGTCTTCAGCCTCGGCGATATTCGCAAAATCACCGAGCAGGGCGTGCACTTCCGCAACCCGATCAACGGCGATCCGATTTTCCTCGATCCGGAAAAATCCATGGAGATTCAGTACGATCTCGGTTCCGATATTGTAATGATCTTTGACGAATGTACGCCGTATCCGGCGGACTGGGATTACGCTAAGCGCTCGATGGAAATGTCCCTGCGCTGGGCGAAGCGCAGCCGCGATCGGTTTGACGGTCTGGGCAACAAAAACGCGCTGTTTGGCATCATTCAGGGCAGCGTTTACGAAGATTTACGTGATATCTCTGTTAAAGGTCTGGTAGAGATTGGCTTTGATGGCTACGCTGTCGGCGGTTTGGCTGTCGGCGAGCCGAAGGAAGATATGCACCGTATTCTGGAGCACGTCTGCCCGCAGATCCCGGCCGACAAGCCGCGATACCTGATGGGCGTCGGTAAGCCGGAAGATCTGGTTGAAGGGGTGCGTCGCGGGATCGATATGTTCGACTGCGTCATGCCGACGCGCAATGCGCGCAACGGCCACCTGTTCGTTACCGACGGCGTGGTGAAAATCCGTAACGCGAAGCACAAGAGCGATACTTCGCCGCTGGATGCAGAATGTGATTGCTACACCTGTCGCAACTATTCACGCGCTTACTTGCATCATCTTGACCGTTGCAACGAAATATTGGGCGCGCGACTCAATACCATTCATAACCTGCGATACTATCAGCGCTTAATGGCTGGTTTACGCAAGGCTATTGAAGAGGGTAAATTAGAGAGCTTCGTGACCGATTTTTACCAACGTCAGGGTCGAACCGTTCCACCTTTGAACGTTGACTAATTTTAATAATGAGGGAATTTCAATGAGCTTTTTTATTTCTGATGCGGTAGCAGCAACCGGTGGCGCGGCGCAGGGCAGCCCGATGTCTCTGATCCTGATGCTAGTGGTGTTTGGTCTGATTTTTTACTTCATGATCCTGCGCCCACAGCAGAAACGCACCAAGGAACATAAAAACCTGATGAACTCCATTGCCAAAGGCGATGAAGTACTGACCAACGGTGGCCTGGTTGGGCGCGTCACTAAAGTCGCGGAAAGCGGCTACATCGCTATCGCGCTGAACGATACCACTGAAGTGGTCATCAAACGTGACTTCGTAGCTGCCGTTCTGCCGAAAGGCACCATGAAGGCGCTGTAATTACCCATTTTCCCTAAGGGAACTGCCGTGTTAAACCGTTATCCTTTGTGGAAGTACGTCATGCTGGTCGTCGTCATTGTCGTCGGCTTAGTGTATGCGCTTCCCAACCTGTATGGTGAGGATCCGGCCGTTCAAATCACTGGCGCGCGCGGCGTCGCCGCCAGTGAGCAAACGCTGATCCAGGTCCAGAAAACACTACAAGAAGAAAAAATTACCGCGAAGTCTGTGGCACTGGAAGAGGGCGCAATTCTTGCGCGCTTCGACACCACTGATATCCAGCTGCGCGCGCGCGAAGCGCTGATGGGCGTGCTGGGTGACAAATACGTCGTGGCGCTTAACCTTGCTCCGGCAACCCCACGCTGGCTGGCGGCCCTGTATGCCGAGCCGATGAAGCTGGGTCTTGATCTGCGCGGCGGCGTGCACTTCCTGATGGAAGTCGACATGGATACCGCGCTGGGCAAACTGCAGGAACAAAATATCGACAGCCTGCGCAGCGAACTGCGTGATAAAGGCATTCCTTACGCGACCGTGCGTAAAGAAGACAACTACGGCCTGAGCATCGCTTTCCGCGACAGCGCCGCGCGCGACCAGGCTATCTCATACCTTAGCCCTCGTCACCGCGATCTGGTTATCTCCACTCAGGGCAGCACTGGCCTGAAAGCCGTGATGACCGACGACCGTCTGAAAGAAGCTCGCGAATATGCCGTTCAGCAGAACATCAATATCCTGCGTAACCGTGTAAACCAGCTGGGCGTTGCCGAACCTCTGGTTCAGCGTCAGGGCGCCGACCGTATTGTGGTTGAACTGCCGGGTATCCAGGACACCGCGCGTGCGAAAGAGATCCTCGGCGCGACCGCGACCCTGGAATTCCGTCTGGTTAACACTAACGTTGATAGCGCCGCGGCCGCCGCCGGTCGCGTTCCGGGCGACTCTGAAGTGAAATATACCCGCGAAGGCCAGCCGGTTGTGCTGTACAAGCGCGTCATCCTCACCGGTGACCACATCACCGACTCGACGTCGAGCATGGATGAGTACAACCAGGCGCAGGTTAACATCTCCCTGGATAGCGCTGGCGGCAACATCATGTCTAACTTCACCAAGGACAACATCGGTAAACCGATGGCGACCCTGTTTGTGGAGTACAAAGACAGCGGGAAGAAAGATGCCAACGGGCGCGCGATTCTGGCGAAAGAGGAAGAGGTGATTAACATCGCCAACATCCAGTCTCGTCTGGGTAACAGCTTCCGTATTACCGGCATCAGCAACCCGACCGAAGCGCGCCAGCTCTCCCTGCTGCTGCGTGCAGGCGCGCTGATTGCGCCGATTCAGATTGTTGAAGAACGGACCATCGGTCCAACCCTCGGTATGCAGAACATCAAGCAGGGCCTGGAAGCGTGTCTGGCCGGTCTGGTGGTCTCCATCCTGTTTATGATCTTCTTCTACAAGAAGTTCGGCCTGATTGCGACCTCTGCGCTGGTGGCTAACCTGGTGCTGATTGTCGGCATTATGTCCCTGATTCCGGGGGCGACGCTGACCATGCCGGGGATTGCGGGGATCGTGTTAACCCTTGCGGTGGCGGTCGATGCGAACGTTCTGATTAACGAACGTATTAAAGAAGAGCTGAGCAACGGGCGCTCCGTGCAGCAGGCGATTGACGAAGGTTATCGCGGCGCGTTCAGCTCCATCTTTGATGCCAACATTACGACGCTTATCAAAGTCATTATCCTGTACGCGGTCGGTACCGGTGCCATTAAAGGGTTTGCGATTACCACCGGTATCGGTATTGCGACCTCAATGTTTACCGCTATCGTCGGCACCCGTGCCATCGTGAACCTGCTGTACGGCGGCAAGCGCGTTAAAAAGCTGTCTATCTGAGGAGTGCGTTGTGGCACAGGAATATACTGTTGAACAATTGAACCACGGCCGTAAAGTCTGGGACTTTATGCGCTGGGACTACTGGGCTTTCGGCATTTCAGGTTTTCTGCTGATTTTGTCCATCGCTATTATTGGCGTGCGCGGGTTTAACTGGGGTCTGGATTTCACCGGCGGTACGGTGATTGAGATTACCCTCGAAAAACCTGTCGATATGGATCAGGTGCGTCAGTCGCTGCAGAAGGCGGGCTTTGAAGAGCCGCAGCTGCAAAACTTCGGCAGCAGCCGCGACATCATGGTGCGTATGCCGCCGGTGCATGACGCCAACGGCAGCCAGGAGCTGGGCAGCAAGGTCGTTAGCGTGATTAACGACTCGACCAGCCAGAACGCGACGGTCAAACGTATTGAGTTTGTGGGGCCGAGCGTTGGCGCGGACCTTGCGCAGACCGGCGCGCTGGCGCTGATAGCCGCGCTGGTATGTATCCTGATCTACGTCGGCTTCCGCTTTGAGTGGCGTCTGGCGGCAGGGGTGGTTATCGCGCTGGCGCACGACGTGGTGATCACCATGGGCGTGCTGTCGCTACTGCATATCGAGATCGACCTGACCATTGTGGCCTCGTTGATGTCGGTTATCGGCTACTCGCTGAACGACAGTATCGTGGTATCCGACCGTATTCGTGAAAACTTCCGCAAGATTCGCCGCGGTACGCCGTACGAAATCTTTAACGTGTCGTTGACGCAAACGCTGCACCGTACCTTGATCACCTCCGGGACAACCTTGATGGTTATCCTGATGCTGTACCTCTTCGGCGGTCCGATTCTGGAAGGCTTCTCGCTGACCATGCTCATCGGTGTCTCCATCGGTACGGCTTCTTCTATCTACGTCGCGTCCGCGCTGGCGCTGAAGCTGGGCATGAAGCGCGAGCACATGCTGCAGCAGAAAGTCGAGAAAGAAGGGGCGGATCAGCCGTCAATTCTGCCGTAAGGCAATCGCGTAGCGATAAAACGAATCCCGGTCGCAAGGCCGGGATTTTTTTATTACAGCCGCCCGGATTTTGGTTACTCTCCCGTATCAGCACGCAATGACATGGAGAAATGCCGATGGCTGTCGTAACGCTTTCCACCGTTCCTCAACCCCCGCTCTGGCACGATGTGCCTTCCGTTACGCTTAACGACGACACGCTGCGGCTGCGCAAGTCCAGGGTGCTGGCAAATATGCGTCAGTCCGGCGTAGACACGCTTATCGTCTATGCCGACAAAGAGCACGGCGGCAACTTTGAGTATCTCACCGGCTTTATTCCCCGTTTCGAAGAGGCGCTGCTGGTGCTGCATCGGGACGGTGAAGCGGTGCTGGTGCTGGGTAACGAGAATCTCAAGCTGGCAGGCCATGCCCGGCTGGAAAACCGTGTGATTCACGCCCCGTGGTTTTCGCTGCCCAATCAGCCGATGGAAACCGGTAAAACGCTGGCTCAGCGGCTTCAGGAGGCAGGCGTTGCGGCGGAAAACCGAATTGGCCTGGCGGGCTGGAAGCTCTTTACCGGCGCGGCGGATGACCGCGCGCAGATGTTCGATCTGCCTGCCTTTATCGTGGACGCTATTCGCCAGGCCGCCGGCCCGCAGGCAAGATTAACTAACGCCACCGGCATTTTTATCGACCCGGCAAGCGGAGCGCGAGTCACCAATAATGCCAACGAGCTGGCGCACTATGAGTACGGCGCAAATCTGGCTTCCACCGCGATTCTCACCGCGCTTAACGCCGTTGCGCCGGGTAAAACGGAAAAGCAAATCGGCGCGCTGCTGGCGGCGGAAGGGCAGCCTAATAGCGTGGTGATGATTGCCGCTACCGGCGAGCGCTTCGCCTGGGCGAATCTTTATCCGGGCGATAAGGTGATTCAGCGCGGAGATAAATTCTCGCTGACCACCGGCTTCAAAGGCGGCCTGAGCAGCCGCGCCGCCTACGTGGTGGCCGATGAGAGCGAACTGGCGCCCGAGGTGGCTGATTATCTCGAGGTCGTGGCGAAGCCCTATTTCAACGCGGTGGTGAACTGGCTGGAAAATCTGCGCATCGGCATGCGCGGCGGTGATATGTATGCGCTGATAGAGCAGGCGTTGCCGAAGGCGGAATATCACTGGCACCTGAATCCGGGGCATCTGGTCGCGGATGAGGAGTGGCTCTGTTCGCCCATTGGCCCCCATTCAACCGCCTGCCTGCAAAGCGGGATGATACTGCAAATCGACATCATTCCTTCCCGCCCGGGCTACGGCGGCGCAAGCATTGAAGATACCGTGGCGCTTGCCGATAGCGCGTTGCGTCGGGAGCTGGCGCAGCGCTATCCCGAACTCTGGCAGCGTATCGTCGCCCGGCGCTTGTATATCGGCGAGCAGCTTGGCATTGTGCTTCCTGAAGAGGTGCTGCCATTTTCCAGTACCGTGGGATACCTGCGTCCGTGGCTGCTGAGTCCCGAGCGCGCGCTGGTGTGCGCACCATACTGACACAATGCTGTCAGTAGGCCTGTCTTACACTCCTCCTGAACCCAAACAATGGACAGGAGGATGTATGAACAACGTAATTAACTGGTTTGAGATCCCGGTTGCGGAGATGGATCGTGCCGTGGCGTTTTACGAGCCAGTGATGCAGGTGACGCTGCGTCGGGAAAAAATGGATTGCATCGAGATGGCCGTTTTCCCGCATGAGGATCCGGCTCCCGGCGGCGCGCTGGCAAAGTTCGATGGCGTTAAGCCCTCCGATCAGGGATGTATTATCTATCTGCATACTGACAATCTGGCGGCCACGCTCGATCGCGTCAACTCGGCGGGCGGAAGCTGCGTGTTTGGCCCCCTTGAACTGGCGGACGATATCGGCACGATTGCCCTGTTTATTGACAGTGAGGGTAATCGGATTGGCCTTCACCAACCCGCGTAAATGAGACAACAGAAATGAGCCGACGCGCCGACCGCCTTTTTCAAATCGTCCAGATCCTGCGCGGGAGGAGATTAACCACCGCCGGGCTGCTGGCCGAGCGGCTCGGCGTGTCAGAGCGCACCATCTACCGCGACATTCGCGACCTCTCGCTCTCCGGCGTCCCGGTTGAGGGGGAAGCCGGGAGCGGCTACCGGCTGCTGGCGGGCTATGACCTACCGCCGCTGATGCTGACAACCCAGGAATCGGAAGCGCTGATGGCCGCTATACGGCTGCTGCAAACCTGGGGCGGCGCCTCGCTTTCCCAGGCGCTGGAGTCGGCGCAGGAAAAAGTGCTGGCTATTTTGCCTGCCGAGAGCCGGCGCAAGGCGGAGCAGTCGCGCGTGTTCGCACCGGACTTTGGTGCGCAGGGCTATAGTAAAGATCAGTTTGATATAGTGCATCGGGCAGTCTCCGCCCAGCAGGCGCTGGGGCTGCGCTATCGCGATGAAGCGGGAAACGTGTCGCAGCGTGACGTACTGCCGCTGGGGCTTTTTTTCTGGGGCGAGCGCTGGCTGCTGGTGACCTGGTGCGAACTGCGGGAAGATTATCGCTGTTTTCGCCTTGACCGCTGCCTGGAGATTTCCGCCACCGGGCGTCATTTCAGCGAACGAGCCGATCGCTCATTGAGTGATTTCTTGCGTAAGGTGAGATGCGAAGAGCGTTAGCTTTTATGATCCCCGGCGTAGTTGCCGGGGATCATCGAGCCGATTAGAAGTTGTAGCCGACCACGAAGTAACCACCCCAGCCGGTAGAACGGACGTTAAAGTCGCCGTCGCCGAAGTTCAGCTTCGCGTCATCCGCCCACTGGCCGCCGTTGTGGAAGTAACGCGCCACGACGGAGTAGTGCCAGTGATCGTAGTTCAGCGCCAGGATATGGCTGGACGCGATGGAGTTGCTGGTGCGTGAATGCTTACCGTTCAAATCATAAGCGTTGTCATCGCCCAGATCGGAGCCCCAGTCAAAGTTGGTGAAGCCGATATAGCTCAGTGAACCGCCCCACAGGTCGGTCAGCGGCACGAAGTATTTCACTTTGAAGCGGTAGCCGTCCCACTCGTTCTCGTTTGATGCGCCATAGTTTTGCCACTGATATTTCGCATAGACGTTGAGCGAGAGGCTCATCGGCAGGCCGGTATCGATATCGGTACCCAGACCCATATACCAGGTGCTCTGACGACCGGACTTGTTGCGGCCCATGTCGTAGATATAGTTGTTAGCGAAATACCACTCTTTGAACGGGCCGAAGCTGAGGTCGGTACCGGTCAGTTTGTCGATGGAGAAGCGCGGCTCAATTTCCATAAACAGCGGGGAACCGTGGTTCCAGATACCTTTCGCGTTGGTGTTACCACCGAAGAAGACCGGCGCATCCATATAGCCATAGAAATCAAACCAGTCTTTCTTGGCGAACGCTTCATATTCCAGATAAGTATCGTTACGGATCTGCGGCCCAAAACGAGTGTGGTAGCTACCCACCACGTTTACACTCTGGTGCCACCAATCAGACAGGTATTGCGGTTTGTCGTTTTCTGCCGCGCTGGCAGAGAAAGATGCGGAGAGCGCCAGAGCTGCGCCGGCTGCCAGTAATGTTTTTTTCATAATGATGCCACTGTTTAAATTAAGCCTGAAGGCGTTAAAAGAAGCGCCGAAGCGTTTCTAAATATTTCGTATTTCTGTGGCGTCTATTATAGGAATCATTGCTCACAAAAATATGTGTTGTTTCACATAACGAACACATGCGTAATCGATTGCGTTCACGATTTTATGCATTTCTTGCGGGAATGCCACCGAAATTCATAAATTCTGGCAATTTTTAGTGAACTGAATGGAAAATCTGTAAGTGGATTAGCATGAGGGGAGGGGAGCCGGATGTTCAGGGCATCCGGCTGAGGGCGTTACGGCGTGTTTGCGGGCTGGATATCGTGGATGCGGACAAAGCCAACCTGCTCGGGCGTTACGCCATTCAGGCGTAGCGGAATATCGACGTCGCTCGGCGCCAGAACGCTTGCCGGCGCGCTAATCAGCTGATTTTGTACGTTAACCTCCTGATAGCTATCGGTGGTGCCGCTGATCTGTCCGGAAGCGACCGTCGCGCTAAAGGCCGGTAGCGGATCGTTTGATTCACCCTGGATACGCAGGGTCAGGCGGGTACCGTCGCCATCCGGCGCGATATTGAGCAGCGACATGCGCAGCGTACCAATCTGGCTTTTCAGACGGGCCGGCGTTTTCGCCTCCGGCAGCAGGTATACGCCGCTGTTTGATTTCGCGTTCAGAACGTTTTGCTGAGTAATTTTTACCGTTTGCTGATTGAGCTGGGTCATCTCTTTGCTCAGGGTGCTCACGCTCTGGTTCATCTGGCGGATTTCGCTTTGCTGCGCGCAGGCGCTGAGGGTGAAAATGCTACCCACAATGGCCAGCTTTAAATAACGTCTTGTCATAGTTGGGATTCCGTTAACAGAGGATGCTTAATGGTAGACCGATCGGATAATCGCACTATAGATCCTTTGTCTCAAAAGCTCTTTCTTTGTTGTCGGGTCACTTCGCGGTAAACTACCCGTTAGTTTAACTACATGTCAGGACGCGCCATGCATTGCCCTTTCTGTTTCGCCGTAGATACCAAAGTTATCGACTCTCGTCTGGTGGGCGAGGGCTCTTCCGTGCGTCGTCGTCGTCAGTGTCTGGTCTGTAATGAACGTTTTACGACGTTTGAAGTGGCGGAACTGGTGATGCCGCGAGTCGTAAAAAGCAACGACGTGCGCGAGCCTTTTAATGAGGACAAACTGCGCAGCGGTATGCTGAAAGCGCTGGAGAAGCGCCCGGTCAGCTCAGACGATGTCGAAATGGCGGTTAACCATATAAAAACCCACCTGCGCGGGACCGGCGAGCGGGAAGTGCCGAGCAAAATGATCGGCAACCTGGTGATGGAACAGCTGAAAAAGCTCGATAAAGTCGCCTACATCCGCTTTGCTTCCGTCTATCGCAGCTTCGAAGATATCAAAGAGTTTGGCGAAGAGATCGCCCGCTTACAGGACTGAGCCCATGCAGGATGAAATATACATGGCGCGAGCGCTGAAGCTGGCCGCGCGCGGACGCTTCACCACGCACCCAAACCCGAATGTCGGCTGCGTGATCGTTAAAGATGGCCAGATCGTCGGCGAAGGTTTTCACTATCGCGCCGGTGAACCGCACGCGGAAGTGCACGCGCTGCGCATGGCGGGCGAAAAAGCGAAAGGCGCGACGGCGTACGTCACGCTGGAGCCCTGTAGCCATCACGGGCGCACGCCGCCGTGCTGCGAGGCGCTGATTGCCGCAGGGGTGACCCGCGTGGTTGCGGCGATGCAGGATCCGAACCCGCAGGTCGCGGGTCGCGGTTTGTACCGTTTGCAGCAGGAAGGGGTCGACGTCAGTCACGGGCTGATGATGAACGAAGCCGAGGCGCTGAATAAAGGTTTTCTTAAGCGGATGCGCACCGGTTTTCCCTGGATTCAGTTAAAAATGGGCGCATCGCTGGATGGGCGCACGGCGATGGCCAGCGGAGAGAGCCAGTGGATCACCTCACCGCAGGCGCGGCGCGATGTGCAGCGCCTGCGTGCGCAAAGCCACGCCATCCTGACCAGCAGCGCGACGGTGCTGGCGGATGACCCGGCGCTAACCGTACGCTGGGACGAGCTCAACGCCGACACCCAGGCGCTGTATCCGCAGGAAAACCTGCGCCAGCCTTTGCGTATCGTTATCGATAGTCAGAATCGCGTCACGCCGCAGCATCGTATCGTGGAGCAGGCGGGTGAAACGCTGTTTGCCCGTACCCGTGAAGATGAACGCCAGTGGCCGGAGAACGTACGCACGCTGCTGGTGCCGGAGCATAACGGTCGCCTGGATCTGGTGGTCCTGATGATGCTGCTGGGCAAACAGCAAATTAACTCGATCTGGGTGGAAGCAGGCCCCACCCTTGCCGGCGCGCTGCTGGAGGCCGGGCTGGTGGACGAGCTTATCGTCTATATTGCGCCTAAACTGTTAGGCAGCGATGCGCGCGGATTATGTGTACTGCCGGGGCTTGAGAAACTTGAGCAAGCACCCCATTTCAAATTCAATGAGATACGTCATGTAGGCCCGGATATTTGCCTGCATTTAGTGAACGCTTGATTTCCCCGGACAAAAGGGAAAGCAGTGCGCCGATTATTATGATAGAATCCGCCCCCCTTGCGGGGCCAAATGAACTGAACCCGAAGGAAGAGTATGAACATTATTGAAGCTAACGTTGCTACCCCGGACGCTCGCGTCGCCATCACCATCGCGCGTTTCAACAACTTTATCAACGACAGCCTGCTGGATGGCGCGATTGACGCCCTGAAGCGTATTGGCCAGGTCAAAGATGAAAACATTACCGTGGTTTGGGTTCCAGGCGCGTATGAGCTGCCGCTGGCGGCTGACGCACTGGCGAAAACCGGTAAGTATGACGCAGTGATCGCGCTGGGTACCGTTATCCGTGGCGGCACCGCGCACTTTGAATATGTGGCTGGCGGTGCAAGCAATGGCCTGGCGCACGTCGCTCAGGACAGCGGAATCCCGGTAGCCTTCGGTGTTCTGACCACAGAAAGTATTGAACAAGCCATCGAACGCGCTGGCACCAAAGCCGGTAACAAAGGCGCTGAAGCCGCGTTGACCGCGCTGGAAATGATTAACGTATTGAAAGCCATCAAGGCCTGATTTTTGTAAGGGGAATTCCGTGAAACCTGCTGCTCGTCGCCGCGCCCGTGAGTGTGCTGTCCAGGCGCTTTACTCCTGGCAGTTGTCCAAAAACGACATCGCTGATGTCGAATACCAGTTCCTGGCGGAACAGGATGTGAAAGATGTAGACGTTCTGTATTTCCGCGAACTGCTGTCCGGAGTGGCGACTAACAGCGCGTATCTCGACGGCCTGATGAAGCCGTATCTTTCTCGTCTGCTGGACGAGCTGGGTCAGGTGGAAAAAGCGGTGCTGCGTATCGCACTGTTTGAGCTGTCAAAGCGTAGCGATGTACCGTACAAAGTTGCGATTAACGAAGCCATCGAACTGGCGAAAACCTTTGGCGCTGAAGATAGCCATAAGTTTGTCAACGGCGTGCTGGACAAAGCTGCCCCGGTAATTCGTCCCAACAAAAAGTAAATTCCAGGGCCGGTTTTTGCAGAGTCTCACTTCTGCAAACCGGCCTTATTCTTTTCTTTTTCTGAGGCATAACGTATGGCATGCGGCGAATTTTCCCTGATTGCCCGTTATTTTGATCGCGTAAAAAGCGCACGTCTTGATGTTGAAACCGGCATTGGCGACGACTGCGCGCTCCTGAACATCCCCGAGAAAAAAACGCTGGCAATCAGCACCGACACCCTGGTGGCGGGAAACCATTTTTTACCCGATATTGACCCTGCCGACCTCGCCTATAAAGCGCTGGCGGTCAACCTGAGCGACCTGGCGGCAATGGGCGCTGAACCGGCGTGGCTAACCCTGGCCCTGACCCTGCCGGAAGCGGACGAAGCCTGGCTTGAGGCCTTTAGCGACAGCCTGTTCGTGCAGCTTAATTATTACGATATGCAGCTCATTGGCGGCGATACCACGCGCGGACCGCTGTCGATGACGCTGGGTATTCACGGCTATGTGCCGACGGGACGCGCTTTGAAGCGCTCCGGGGCAAAGCATGGCGACTGGATTTACGTCACCGGCACGCCGGGAGACAGCGCAGCGGGTCTGGCGATTTTGCAGGATCGGCTGCAGGTTGAAGATGACGCCGACGCGGATTATCTCCTGGCGCGCCATCTGCGTCCGCTGCCGCGGGTTCTGCAGGGGCAGGCGCTGCGCGATTTGGCGAACGCCGCCATCGATCTCTCCGACGGCCTGATTTCTGACCTGGGGCATATTCTCAAGGCCAGCGGCTGCGGCGCGCGCGTCGATCTTGATGCGATGCCGTTCTCGGATGCGATGCTGCGCCAGGTTGAGCCTGAGCAAGCGCTGCGCTGGGCGCTCTCCGGCGGTGAAGATTACGAGCTGTGCTTTACCGTACCTGAACTCAATCGCGGGGCGCTGGACGTGGCCCTTGCCAACCTCGGCGCGCGTTTTACCTGCATTGGGCAGATCCTGCCGGAATCGGAAGGTCTGCAGTTCACACGCGAAGGTAAGCCCGTCACGTTCGATTTTAAGGGATACGATCATTTTGGCGCGTAGTAGAGATGTGGCGAAAAGCCGCCTGAAGATGAGCAACCCCTGGCATCTGCTGGCAACGGGATTTGGCAGCGGCCTTAGCCCCGTGGTTCCCGGCACCATGGGATCGCTGGCGTCGATCCCCTTCTGGTATTTGCTGACCTTACTCCCCTGGCAGCTCTATTCGCTGGCGGTGATGATGAGCATCTGCATTGGCGTCTATATTTGCCACCGTACGGCGAAAGATATGGGTACCCACGATCATGGCAGCATTGTCTGGGATGAGTTTGTCGGGATGTGGATCACCCTGATGGCTCTACCGACGATGGACTGGCAGTGGGTCGCCGCTGGATTTGTGATTTTCCGCCTCTTTGATATGTGGAAGCCGTGGCCCATCCGCTGGTTCGACCGCAATATCCACGGCGGGATGGGGATCATGGTGGACGATATTGTCGCCGGGGTGATTTCCGCCGGGGTGCTGTACGTGATTGGCCACCACTGGCCGATTGGTCTTTTTTAAACCAGTCTGGCCCGGCTGGCCTGGCGCCTCTGGGAAATTGAGCAGGCAGGCTTTTCCCGGAGGCGGTGGTGAACTCGTCGTCCGCAGATGCTGGTGAACCTGTAGCCCGGCTAAGCGCAGCGCGAGCCGGGAATCGGCAGGGAACCGCGCGTTACTTGAACCCCACAATCGGGTGCGGTTTATACGGCGTCTCCAGCTTTTCTATCTGATCCGGCGTCAGCGTTAAATCGACCGCATGCAGCAGCTCATCCAGCTGCTCCTGCCTTGAGGCGCCGATAATCGGCGCGGCCACGCCCGGCTTGCTCAATAGCCAGGCCAGAGCCACCTGCGCGCGGTTGGCGTCAAGCTCTTCCGCGACTTCGGCCAGGTTTGTCGCAATCAGTTCATCATTCTCATCAGTGGCATTGTAAAGCGCCTTACCGACTTCATCGGATACCAGACGGGCGGTGGTTTCCCCCCACGGACGGGTCAGGCGACCGCGCGCCAGCGGACTCCACGGCATCACCGCGACGCCTTCACGGCTGCACAGCGGCAGCATTTCGTTTTCTTCTTCACGATAAATCAGATTGTAGTGATCCTGCATGGTGACGAAGCGGGCCCAGTTATTCTGCCGCTGTAGCGCTAACGCCTGGGCAAACTGACGGGCATGCATTGAGGATGCGCCGATATAGCGGGCTTTACCCGCCTTGACGACGTCGTTTAGCGCTTCGAGAGTTTCTTCAATGGGCGTGGTGTAATCCCAGCGATGGATTTGCAGCAAATCGACATACTCCATGCCGAGGCGGCGCAGGCTGTCGTCAATGGAGCGCAGGATCTGCGCGCGCGACAGTCCCTGCGGCAGATCGCCCACCTGATGGTAAACCTTGGTGGCGACGATCACGGAATCGCGACGAGCATACTCACGCAGCGCGCGCCCGAGGATCTCTTCGCTGCTGCCGTCAGAGTAGTTATTCGAGGTGTCGAAGAAGTTAATGCCGCCCTCGAGGGCGTATTTTATCAGCGGGCGGCTGCTCTCTTCCGGTAAGGTCCATGCATGGTTACCGCGGTCCGGTTCGCCAAAGGTCATACAGCCGAGGCAGAGTCGGGAAACGCGGAGATCGGTATCGCCAAGAGGGATATAGTGCATAGTGCGCTCCTGCTACGGGTAAAGGGTATCCTTTAAGCATAGCAGGAGCGGTGGCGGCAATTATGCCAGCCAGGCGTGGATTTTGGCTTCTATTCCGGCGGCGTCCAGGCCGAGGTCGGCGTGCGCTTCTTCCTGGGTTCCCTGCGGGATAAAGAAATCAGGCAGGCCGAGATTGAGCACAGGAATCGCGCGGCGGCGGGACATCAGCAGCTCATTCACGCCGCTGCCCGCACCGCCCATAATGGCATTCTCTTCCAGGGTGACCAGCACTTCGTGTTCTGCGGCCAGCTGTAGCACCAGCGCTTCATCCAGCGGTTTGGCAAAGCGCATATCCACCAGGGTGGCGTTAAGCTTTTCCGCGACTTTTGCCGCCTGCGGCAGCAGCGTGCCGAAGTTCAGAATCGCGATTTTTTCACCTTCGCGTTTCACTACGCCTTTCCCGATAGGCAGCGAGGCTAGCGGTTCAAAGGCCGCGCCGGTACCGGAGCCGCGCGGATAGCGCACCGCGCTCGGGCCGTCGTTGTAGTGATAACCGGTATACAGCATCTGGCGGCACTCGTTCTCATCGCTGGGGGTCATGATGACCATGTCAGGAATGCAGCGCAGGAAGGAGATATCAAACGCGCCCTGATGGGTTTGCCCATCGGCGCCGACGATACCCGCACGGTCGATAGCGAACAGCACCGGCAGCTTCTGGATGGCGACATCGTGAATCACCTGATCGTAGGCGCGCTGCAGGAAGGTGGAGTAGATCGCCACCACCGGCTTATAGCCGCCGATCGCCAGGCCGGCGGCAAAGGTCACCGCGTGCTGCTCGGCAATGGCCACGTCGAAATACTGGTCGGGGTATTTTTTCGAGAACTCGACCATCCCGGAACCTTCGCGCATCGCTGGCGTGACGGCCATCAGCTTGTCATCTTTCGCGGCGGTTTCGCACAGCCAGTCGCCAAAGATTTTCGAGTAAGAGGGCAGGCCGCCGCTGCTTTTCGGCAGCACGCCGCTGGTGTGATCGAATTTTGGCACCGCGTGGAAGGTGATCGGGTCTTTTTCGGCGGGCTCATAGCCGCGGCCTTTTTTGGTCATAATATGCAGGAACTGCGGCCCTTTCAGGTCGCGCATATTCTTCAGCGTATTTACCAGACCGATAACATCATGACCGTCCACCGGCCCAATGTAGTTAAAGCCCAGCTCTTCAAACAGGGTCCCCGGAACCACCATCCCTTTGATATGTTCCTCGGTGCGTTTGAGCAGCTCTTTAATCGGCGGCACGCCAGAGAAGACCTTTTTGCCGCCTTCGCGCAGCGTGGAGTAGAGTTTGCCGGAGAGCAGCTGCGCCAGATGATTGTTTAGCGCACCGACGTTCTCGGAGATCGACATTTCGTTGTCGTTGAGCACCACCAGCAGATCGGGTTTGATATCGCCAGCGTGGTTCATCGCTTCAAACGCCATCCCGGCGGTTATCGCCCCGTCGCCGATTACGCAAACCGCGCGGCGCTGCTTATCCTCTTTGGCTGCGGCGATAGCTATGCCGATTCCGGCAGAGATGGAGGTCGACGAGTGGCCGACGCTCAGGACGTCATACTCGCTTTCTCCGCGCCACGGGAAGGGGTGCAGCCCGCCTTTCTGGCGGATGGTGCCGATCCGATCGCGGCGTCCGGTCAGAATTTTATGCGGGTAAGCCTGGTGGCCGACGTCCCAGATTAGGCGATCGAAAGGCGTGTTGTAGACGTAGTGCAGCGCCACGGTTAGTTCTACCGTACCGAGCCCGGAGGCAAAGTGTCCGCTAGAGCGGCTGACGCTGTCCAGCAGATAACGCCGCAGTTCGTCGCACAGTTTCGGCAGGCTATCTTTCGGCAACAAACGCAACTCCTGGGTGGAATCCACCAGCGCCAGGGTCGGGTATTTGGCAATATCAAAACTCATCAGAGACTCATTTATTGTTTATTTATCACGCTGAATTATGTAATTCGCGAGCGCTTCCAGTGCCGTGGTATCCAGAGATTGCGCGGCCAGCTCAGTTAACGACCGGCGGGCGTCGGTAATCAGGTCAAAGGCCTTTTTCCGGGCTTGCTCGAGTCCCAAAAGGGCGGGGTAGGTACTTTTGCCCAGCTGCTGGTCGGCTCCCTGACGTTTGCCAAGTGTGGCAGTATCCCCTACCACGTCGAGAATGTCATCCTGGACCTGGAAGGCGAGACCGATGTTCTCGGCGTAGCGATCGAGAGCGGGTAGCGCCCTGCGTCCGGCTTCACCTGCGCTCAGCGCGCCCATTCGTACCGCGGCGCGAATCAACGCGCCGGTCTTATGGCGGTGAATTCGCTCCAGCGACGTCAGATCAACCTGATGGCCTTCCGCTTCCAGATCCAGCGCCTGACCGCCGCACATACCCGCGATGCCGCTGGCCTGGGCCAGCTCAGAAATCATCGCCAGGCGATCGCGATCCGGCACTTCCGGCATCGGCGCATCACTCAGTATAGAAAACGCCAGCGTTTGTAGGGCGTCTCCGGCAAGAATTGCGTTCGCTTCGCCGAATTTTATATGGCAGGTCGGCTGGCCGCGGCGTAAATCGTCATCGTCCATCGCCGGGAGATCATCGTGCATCAGCGAATAGGCATGGATGCATTCGACGGCGGCGGCAGGGGCATCCAGCGTAGCGCGGCTAACGCCAAACATATCGCCGGTCGCGTAAACCAGGAACGGGCGCAGGCGTTTGCCGCCTAATAGTGCGCCATACTGCATGGCTTCGACCAGCGGAGTGTTCTGAAAGGGCTGCGGAGCGATAAAACGGCGCAGCGCTTCGTTAGCCTGCTCGACGCACGCCTGTAGCTGTTGCGGGAAGTCCATTTATTCAGCGTCCGGCGTAAAAGGGGTAAGCGGCGCGTCTTCGCTATCCGCCAGCAGAATTTGTACGCGCTGTTCGGCCTGCTGCAGCTTTGCCTGCCCCTGGCGCGCCAGCTGGATCCCGCGCTCGAATTCGCCGAGCGCTTCTTCTAACGGCAGCGAGCCGCTTTCCAGACGATTAACAATTTGCTCCAGCTCGCCCAGGGCGGTTTCAAAGCTGGCCGGGGCCTCATTTTTCTTTGGCATAGTGAATATAGACTCTTGTAATGTCTCGATGGCTATCAATATGGTAACGAAGTCGCGCGGTTAATCAAATAACGCGCAATGCCAGGTGAAAAGCGTCCAATAGTGGTATACTCCGCGCCCTGGATGCAGACGCCAGTCGCGCCTGTACAACTTTTTATGCTTAAAGCCCCGTCGGGCTTGCCAACGAATAGTGTCGCCATGAAGTTTATCATTAAATTGTTCCCGGAAATCACCATCAAAAGCCAATCTGTGCGATTGCGCTTCATTAAAATTTTAACCGGGAACATTCGTAACGTTCTCAAAAACTATGATGAGACGCTTGCCGTCGTTCGTCACTGGGATCATATCGAGGTCCGGGCGAAGGATGAAAACCAGCGTCCGGCTATTCGCGATGCCCTGACCCGTATCCCCGGTATCCACCATATTCTGGAAGTCGAAGACGTTCCTTATACCTCTCTGCACGATATTTTCGAGCAGACGCTGCCGCTGTGGCGTGACGCGCTGGAAGGTAAAACGTTCTGCGTGCGCGTTAAGCGTCGCGGTAAGCATGAGTTTACCTCAATCGAAGTGGAGCGCTACGTCGGCGGCGGTTTGAACCAGCATATTGAAACGGCGCGAGTGAAGCTGACCGACCCTGATGTGACGGTTAACCTCGAGATCGAAAACGATCGCCTGCTGCTGGTTAAAGGGCGCTACGAAGGTATCGGCGGTTTCCCGATCGGCACCCAGGAAGACGTGCTGTCGCTCATTTCCGGCGGTTTCGACTCCGGCGTTTCCAGCTATATGCTGATGCGCCGCGGCTGCCGCGTGCATTACTGCTTCTTTAACCTCGGCGGCGCGGCCCATGAAATCGGCGTGCGTCAGGTCGCGCACTACCTGTGGAACCGCTTCGGCAGCTCACACCGCGTGCGCTTCGTGGCGATTAACTTCGAGCCGGTGGTGGGTGAGATCCTGGAGAAAGTCGACGACGGTCAGATGGGCGTGGTGCTCAAGCGGATGATGGTGCGCGCGGCGTCAAAAGTCGCCGAGCGCTACGGCGTCCAGGCGCTGGTCACCGGCGAGGCGTTAGGCCAGGTTTCCAGCCAGACGCTGACCAACCTGCGCCTGATCGACAACGTCTCGGATACGCTGATTCTGCGTCCGCTGATTTCGCACGATAAAGAGCACATTATTGACCTCGCGCGTGAAATCGGCACTGAAGATTTTGCCCGCACCATGCCGGAATACTGCGGCGTTATCTCGAAGAGCCCCACCGTGAAAGCGGTGAAGGCGAAGATCGAGGCGGAAGAAGAGCACTTCGATTTCAGCATCCTTGAGAAAGTGGTGGCGGAAGCGAGCAACATTGATATCCGCGATATCGCTCAGCAGACCGAGCAGGACGTAGTGGAAGTGGAAACCGTCAGCGGTTTTGGCCCTGACGACGCGATCCTCGATATCCGCTCTATCGACGAGCAGGATGATAAGCCGCTGAAGGTGGAAGGCGTGGACGTGGTTTCTCTACCGTTCTATAAGCTGAGCACCAAATTTGGCGATCTCGACCAGAGTAAAACCTGGCTGCTGTGGTGCGAGCGCGGGGTGATGAGCCGCCTGCAGGCGCTGTATCTGCGCGAGCAGGGCTTTGAAAACGTGAAGGTATATCGCCCCTAGTTCTTCAGGAGCAAGGCGCAATCATGAAAACGGCAACCCTGGGTTGCCGTTTTGCATTTATTCGTAGTAGTTATAAATTCCTGCCGCCATCACCAGCTGTGAAGCGACTTCGTGCGCTTTTTCGCGTCCAACCAGCAGGTCGATCATCTTCAAGGCGAAATCAATTGAGGTTCCCGGCCCCTGGCTGGTGAGCAGCTTAACGCGAGCGTCCCAGACGACGCGCTTATCCTGCCACTGCTCGGCGGGAATGCGTTCTTTCAGCGCCGGAAAGCCGGTCATATTGCCGATGGGGAAAAGGTTGTGCGGCACCAGCACGGTCGGCGCCGCGGCGCAAATCGCCGCAACGATACGCCCGGAAAGATGGAATTGACGTACTGTTTCAACCAGCAGCGGGCTGTCGCGAAAGCACTCCGCACCCTTAATGCCGCCGGGCAGAACAAGGATATCGAAGTCGCCATCGGCCACTTCGACCAGCGGCGCATCGGCCAGCAGCTTAACGCCGCGCGAGCAGACAATGGTCAGGCTGCCATCGCTGGCAACGCTGGCGGTCGTGACCTTTACGCCTCCGCGAACGAGTAAATCAATGGTGGTGACGGCTTCGGTCTCTTCGCTACCAGGGGCGAGGCAAATCAGTGCCGACGCGCTCATATTCATTCTCCTTACGCTTTACCAGTTCAAACAGGCGGGTATTCTCAGGTACGGCGATACCGTGGGCTCGGGCGCGTTTTAACAGATAACCGGTGATATAGTCGATTTCCGTATGGCGCTGGGCGAGAATATCCTGCAGCATGGAGGAGGTATTTTCTGCCGTACTTTCAATAACCTGATGTACATAGAATAACAGGTTTTCCGGCGAGGTATGCATCCCCTCGCGATCCATCACCGCCGCAACTTCATAACAAATTGCGGCGACCTCCTGCGGGTATTCGCGTAAATCGCCGTTCTGACAGTTTTTTAACGCCGTCAGCGGGTTAATCACACAGTTTACCGCCAGCTTGCTCCAGGTCGCGGGGTAGATATTGTTATGCCAGGCGACGTCGGGCAGCACGCTCTGCAGTACATCGGCGAGATAGCTATAATCCTCAGGGTAGACTTTCGCCGGGCCAATATGGCTGGTGCCGTTGGCGACGTGGACGATCACGTTGCCGTCGCGGCGGGCTGCCTGCGTTGTCGAAGCCAGAAGCAGCGGCTGTTTGAGGCTCTTAAGCTCGTCAACGGTACCCATACCGTTGTGCATGAGCAGAACAGGTACTGACGACGGCAGGATGGCGCTCAGGTTTTTTACCGCGTTAGAGACCTGCCAGGCTTTGAGGGTGACCAGCAGCAGGTCGCTGCTGGCGAGAAAATCAGGATCGTTAGCGGTAAACGATTCATTAAACACGCTGCCGTCGGTTTCAATCACATTGACGCTACAGAATGGCTGTGGGACGCGTAACCAGCCCTGGACTTCATGTCCGTGTTTGTACAGCGCAGTTAGCCATAACTGTCCCAGTGCACCGCATCCGAGTACGGTTACTTTCATTATTCCTCCTCACCTGTGAGTGCTGCATCAGGTGCTCATGGCTAAAGTATAGCGTTATCAGTTATCCTTTCGGGATAACAAGTTGAGTTATGTCGCGTTGCGGGTATTATGCAACGCAAAAGAAACTGAAGGAGAGGAAAAGATGCCATCTTTCGATATTGTCTCTGAAGTCGATCTTCAGGAAGTTCGAAACGCCGTAGAGAACGCGACCCGCGAAGTTGAATCGCGTTTTGATTTCCGTAACGTCGAAGCGAGCTTTGAGCTGAACGAAAAAAACGAGACCATCAAGGTCCTCAGCGAGTCTGATTTCCAGATTAACCAGCTGTTGGATATTCTGCGCGCCAAGCTGCTGAAACGCGGAATTGAGGGCAGTTCTATCGAAGTGCCGGACGAGTTCGTGCACAGCGGTAAAACCTGGTTTGTCGATGCGAAGCTGAAGCAGGGCATTGAGAGCGCGACGCAGAAAAAAATCGTCAAGCTGATTAAAGACAGCAAGCTGAAAGTACAGGCGCAGATCCAGGGCGAAGAGATTCGCGTTACCGGTAAATCTCGCGACGACCTGCAGGCGGTTATGGCGCTGGTGCGCGGTGGTGATTTAGGCCAGCCGTTCCAGTTCAAAAACTTCCGCGATTAAAAGAGTCCCGTCTGTCGGCCGGGCACGGCGTTAGCCGCCGCCCGGCAGGACACAAAGCACCGCTCAGAACCGTTTTTGCCTGCCTGTACAAAGGTGCTCGCTTTTATATCCCTTTGATTGCCTGCTCAATTTCAAAGCGGTTAGTAATCTTGCTGTCGATTTTGATATACACCGAACGCTCTTCGCTAATCACCAGCACCTCTTTGACGCCCTCTTTAGCCCGTAAGCGCGCTTCGAGCATTTTGTCCGCGGCGATATCCTCCGGGATCTCGACCCGCAGGCTGCTAACGTACGGCGGCTCGCTCATGGTGCTGGCCACCAGCAGCCACAGCATCGCCAGCAGGGCGCCGAGCAGGAAGACGGTTTGCGAATCAAAAAAGCCATCCACCCAGCCGCCGAGCGCTCCGCCGATGGCCACGCCAAGGAACTGGCTGGTGGAGTAAATGCCCATCGCGGTGCCTTTATATCCGGCCGGTGATTCTTTACTGATTAACGACGGCAGCAGCGCTTCCAGCAGGTTAAACGCGAGGAAAAATAGCTGAACGCCGGCGACCAGCTCCCAGAAATAGCCTCCGGCACCCCAGAGTACGATTTCAGCAATCAGCAGGATGGCGACGCACAGCAGAAAGACGCGCTTCATTTTGCGCTTCACTTCGGCGTAGATAATAAACGGCACCACCGCGACAAATGAGACCAGCATGGTGACCAGATAGATTTTCCAGTGCTCGGCGGCGGGGAAACCGGCGGCCTCAAGCTGGCCCGGCAGAGCGACAAACGTGGACATCAGCATGATATGCAGGCACATAATGCCGAAATTGAGCTTCAGGAGTTTTGGCTCAGCAAGAACTTTGCTGAAGCAGCCTTTCACCATACCGGACTCGCGGTTCAGCACGTGATTCTGGCTGTTCGGCACCACCCATAGCGTCAGCAGGATGCCGAGCGTCGCCAGAACAGCAATCATCCAGAACAGGGCGTGCAGGCCGAGCTGGTGGGTAACGACAGGCCCGAGAACCATGGCGATAGCAAAGGTGACGCCAAAGCTGACGCCGATAAACGCCATGGCTTTAGTGCGGTTTTGCTCGCGGGTTAAATCGGAAAGCAGCGCCATGACCGCGGCGGCAATCGCCCCGGAGCCCTGCAGCGCGCGGCCAAGAATAATGCCCCAGATAGAGTCAGAAAGCGCGGCGATAACGCTGCCGACAACGAAGATTAACAGGCCGCCGACGATCAGCGGCTTACGGCCAATGCGGTCAGAAAGCAGCCCGAAAGGTATCTGGAATAGCGCCTGGGCCAGCCCGTAAATACCAATTGCCAGTCCGATAAGGGCTTCGCTTGCGCCCTGTAACGCCATGCCGTAAGTGGTCAGAACCGGCAGGACCATAAACATGCCGAGCATGCGCAAAGAGAATACGGTCCCCAAACCCCAGGTCGCACGCAGTTCGCCTGGCGTCATTTTATTATCGTTCATTACCACCTCAATATAAAAACTGCGCATAGTGTAGTGGGGGGAAACAGAAGCGTAAATAAATGTTTGTTTAACAGATATTACGACTGTGTTGCATGATGAGGTGAGTACGGTAGAAAGAAAAAACCAGTGGAGGGGCCTCCACTGGTGTTCAGCGGTTATTGGCAGTTAAAGTCAACCCACTGGCCGCCTGCGTCGGCGGATTTGACGCACTGCTCAACCCAGTAAACGCCGTGAAGACCGGCTTCGACGTCCGGATACCAGAAGGTCTCCAGGAACGCCTGGTCCCCGCGATCTATCGCGTCGATGGCGATAGCGTAGCGGCGATAGAGGTTGGCCCACGCCTCGAACAGCCCTTCAGGGTGACCGCCGCCAATGCGGTCGTCCGCCAGCGCCTGCTGGCTGAGATAGGGCATCCCGCGCTCGAGGACGCGGGCCGGTTCGCCCTGTACCTCATAGCTGAGCTGATTTGGACGCTCATCCCACCATTCGATGCTGGCTTTTTCGCCAATGACGCGGACTTTTTGCGAGTGCATCGCGCCGCTGTTGACCGCGCTGGTCCACAGTGAGCCAACGGCGCCGTTGTTATATTCCATCAGCACAAAGGCGTTATCTTCCAGCGGCGCGCGAGATTTGACGAAGCTTTGACGCGCGCACATCAGGCGGGTGATGTTCAGGTTCGGCACCATCGTCTCGGCAATAAATAGCGGATGGGTCGCCAGATCCCCCAGCACATAGCTAGGGCCGGCATATTTGGGCGTTACCCGCCAGCGGGTGGATTCAGCCTGTAGCTCAACGGCTTCATTATGAAAACCGTGGGCGAACTGCATATTAATAATGCGGATCTCGCCGAGCATCCCTTCCGCTATCATCTGTCGCGCCTGCTGGATCATCTGGTGCCCGGCATAGCCGTACGTGACGCCGATAATTTTATTCTGCTTTTTGCTTAGCGCCAGCAGCTCGCGCGCTTCGTCGGCGGTAAAGCACAGCGGTTTTTCGCAAATAACGTGCAGCCCGGCTTCAAGCGCCGCTTTAGTGATAGCGAAGTGAGTATTGTTCGGCGTAGTGACCGATACGGCTTCAATGCCGTCAGGGCGTTTGGCCTCCTCCGCGAACAGCGTTTGGTAATCGGCGTAGCAGCGTTCAGGAGCGATGCCGAGCTGCTCGCCGAATTGACGACCGCGCTCGGCATCGATATCAAGCGCGCCGGCGAGCAGAGTAAAGACGTTGTCGCGAAGCGCCGCACAGCGGTGGCTGTAGCCAATCTGGCTGGTGCCGCCGCCGCCGACCATGCCCCAGCGCAGGGAGCGGGATAAGGGTTTCATGCCGTTTAACATGATGGTGCACTCCTCAATGATAGAGATCCTACGGATTTCAGATGTTCTTCTGTGTACCCGCGCTCGCCGAGCGCGGGCCTGGTTCTAAGGTTTTACATCTCGCCACGGGCTTCGCGTTCTTTCAGGTCATGCATGATCTGCGGGTATTGCTTATCCAGGCGATAAAACAGCAGGGTGATAATGACCACGATCCACAGGAAGAAAGAGCCGTAGAGATAAACGTGGTTAATCATGTCGATAGCGCTTTGCGGCTGAACGCCGGAGCCGCTGCTGGAGCTGACGTAACCCGCCATGCTCAGCAGGCCGGAGATAACCGCGGCGGCAATACCTGCGCCGAGTTTCGTCCCAACGGAACCGGCGGAGAAGATCATCCCTTCCTGTCTGACGCGCGTTTTCCACTGGCCGAATTCGACGGCATCGCCGCAGAATCCGAACAGCACGGCGTTCAGCGGGGCGAAGCCAATACCGCGAATAATCGCGTTTGCCAGCGCCCAGTGGTAATCATCAGAGTTAAACATAAACAGCACCTGGCCGATGGTCGCCAGCACGATGCCGCAGAGGGCAACGTTGCGTTTACCGTATTTGCGGATGGGCACGGAGCTCAGGAAGGTGAAAATAATAATGCAGGCGGTTTCGGCAACGAAAATGGAGCTATAGAAGGTATCGTCGCCGAGCACGTAGCGGCAGTAGTAAGGCAGCGCGATCCCTACCACGGTGTAGTACACGCTTTGCGCGGTCCACAGGATGGCGCTGGCCCAGAAGTACTGGTTACGAAAAAGCGCGGAAAGCTGGGTTTTTACCGGTACGTTTCCCTGTTTTTCTCGCGCTTTGATGACCACCTTCTCTTCGCATTTATAAAAGCAAAACAGCAGCAACAGCAGCGCCAGAAAAGCCCAAATAGACATGGTTTTGATCCACGCGGCCTGATCGTCGCCAAAGTACTTCACCAGCGGCAAAGTGCAGGCAACGGCGAGAATACGACCAAAAGGCGACATCGACATTCGGGTGATGCTAAGCATATCCCTTTCCCATGAGGCGCGGGTCATCATCGCAGAGAGGCTGCCGTAGGGGAGGTTGATGGCGGTATAGCACACGGTGGTGCAGAAGTTATAGGCGACCAGCAGATAGAGAAACTGCAGCGTGCCGGTGGTCTGCGGGACGGTGAACAGTAAAATTGCCGATACGGCGTAGGGTACGCTCATCCACAGCAGCCAGGGGCGTGATTTACCCCAGCGAGAGTTCGTGCGTTCCACCATCAGGCCCATGATGACATCGGAAACGCCGTCAAACAGACGTGAGATCAGCATCACCAGGCCAACGGTGGCGATGCTGATGCCGACATAGTCGGTATAAAACAGGGTTAAAACCGTGCCGATCATGCCGAAAACGACGTTACAGGCGGTATCGCCGCCGCCGTAAGCGATTCGGGTAGCCCAGCTTAGCTTATCGCCGCGTGCTGCCGCGGGAGAGAGAAGAATCTGCTGTTCACTCATGGTCAATTCCTTTGTCTGGAAGGACAAGTCAGGACCTCTGCGCCAGTTCCACCGGCACGACCTTATCCTGAATATCAGCCAGAACATAAGGAAATATTTATTTCATTTCAATGTTTGTTTGGAATTTAATTTCTGTATATGCGAGGCGGATCGAAAAACCGTAAAGATTGAGCCGTAAATTTTTTGGCTACAGCTATCAAGCCATTCTGATTGATAAGGTTATTAAGTGTTTTTCTGAACGATATTTGATTTGTTTATTGTATGGATTTAATGATTTTGCGCTGTGATTTTGTGAAGTGAATCGATACTGCATGGCATTTTTATTTTTCATTGCTCATTTAAATGAAATTAATTTTTCTTTTTTGGCAGGCGTGTTTTTGAAACACGCCTGCCTTAGCGTCAACGTTTAAAAGGTACTTGTGACGGGCGCGGTTGACGCGGTGGCTCTTGTCGTCGGGCCAGCCGCGAAAATACCTTTGGCCGCCAGCCCGGCGACGGTTATCGCGGCGGGAATGCCAAGGATCAGGAAAACGCTTTCGAAGCTGATATTCAGCGCCAGCATCTCCGCCCCGGCAAAGGCGCTCAGGATCGCGCCCATGCGGCCAACGCCGTGCATCCAGCTGGAGCCGGTAGCCCGTGCTTCGGTAGGATAGTAGCGGGCGGAGAGCGCGTTCATGCCGGTATTGGCGCCGTTTAAGCAGGCTCCGCTGATAAACGCCAGCAGGCAGATGAGCGCAAAGCTTGCCGCGGCATAGCCCATCGCCATCGTAAACAGGCCGCCAACCGCGTAAATCAGCCCGAGCGCCCGATGTGGGTTGATCCGGTCCATTAGCCAGCCCGCAAACAGCGAGCCAAGGGTTCCCCCAGCCTGGTACATTGCGGTCATTACCGCCGCCTGGCCGACCGTTAAGCCCACCTCTTTTACCAGCGTCGGTAGCCAGCTGCCGAGGAGGTAAACCAAAAAAAGCCCCATAAAGTAAACCAGCCAGAGCATCATCGAACCGAAGCGATACTGGCGGGAGAGAACGATGCGCATGGCATTTGCCTGGACGGGCTGGGCCGGGAGGCTGAACTCGGCCTCATCGGGGATTTGTCCCGGATAGAGGCGTTGCATAATCCGCCGAATACGTTCGGCAGGCGCGCGCTTAACGACCAGAAAACGCACCGATTCCGGTAACAGCCAGATCAGGACCGGAGCGAACAGCAGCGGGAGGATCCCGCCAAGCAGCATCAGCGAGTGCCAGCCAAACTGCGGGATTAGCCAGGATGCGGAGAAACCGCCCGCCGCCGCGCCAAAGGTGAAGCCGCAAAAAATAATCGTAATCAGGAACGAGCGCTGGCGCTCCGGCGCATACTCTGACACCAGGGTGCCGATATTCGGCATGGCGGCGCCTAATCCCAGCCCGGTCAGGAAGCGGAAAACCATCATCTGCTCAATATTTTGTGAAAGGGCGGTGGCGATGGTCCAGAAGCCGAAGAAGAAGACGCTATTAATGATAATTTTTTTCCGTCCCAGCCAGTCGGCGAGCGGCCCGGAGAAAATGGCCCCCAGCGCCAGGCCTATCAGCGCGGCGCTGATGACAAAACCGAGTTGGTGATTGCTTACTCCCCATTCCTGCTTCAGCGTCGGGGCGATAAATCCCATGATGGCGATATCAAAGCCGTCCAGCGCGATAACGCAGAAGCCTAAAAACACCACCAGCTTCTGAAAGCGGCTTAGCGGATTGGCGTTGATTAACTCCCTGACGTCCAGGCGTTGAGTCTGTGTCATGGGACTCTCCTTATGCGCAAGGGCGCAGGTAGGACTGCGCGGCGTTAAACAGCAGCTGAGCGCGAGCGAGCGGCGGCAGCGCACCCCGATCGCCGCTTAGCGGGACCTCGATGGATACCGGCAGCGTGGCCGGAAGCGCCGCCATCAGACCGTGCAGGTCGAGTCCGCCTTCGCCGGGGACCTGGCGCGCGGCGCGGGCCTGGTAAATCAGCTCCTGCTCGTCAGCGGGTGGTTGCGGTGAGGCATCGCAAAGCTGCATATAGTTGAGGCAATTTTGCGGTAGCGCCGCGATCGTGGACAGGGATTCGCCGGCCCGCCAGAAGTGAATAGCGTCAATCAAAATACCGATATCGCTGCGGCCGCTGGCGGTGATGAGCGCCCGGGCTTCGGCAATGGTGCGCAGGTGGGTCCAGGGCATGGGCTCCAGGTTCATGGTTAATCCATGCTCCTGGCCGGCTTCGGCAAGCCGGGCGAGATTTCCCGCGCTGCGCGCGCGGTTATCATCGTTTCCTGCCACTAAAACCTGCTTTGCGCCAAGGCGCGCGGCGGTAGTAAGAAAAAGCTGCAAACGAGCGTCCACTGAAAAATCGGGCGTCAGGCGGACGATCTCAACGTCCGAAACGCGAACGCCGGTTTCCATCAGCGCCGCCAGGGTATCGCGTACGGCGGCGGTGTCGCCGAGCATGTCGTAATCCGGATCTGACGGGGTTGCGGGAAGCAGGCGCAGACCAACGTGGGTGAATCCGGCCTGGGCCGCAATGCGTACCTGTTCCGGCGGCGGAACGTCGAGGAGGGTAAGCGCGGCGAGTGAGAGGGTTCGCATGTTCATAAAGGACTCCAGTACAGTTGCAGGTGATTGTTGTTATGCGTATTGCCGTCCCTGGTGGAATGCTTTTACTGCGTTGTTTTATTGAGATTTTCTGCCAGGTTTTTTCCGACCAGATAGCCAAAAGTCATGGCCGGACCCAGCGTGATACCGCCGCTGGGATAGAATCCCCGCATCACGCTCGACATATCGTTGCCGATGGCGAAAAGCCCCTGGATCGGCTGCCGCTGCGCGTTGAGAACACGGGCATTTTCATCGGTGATTAGTCCACTGAAGGAACCCAGCGAGCCGGGCAATATACGTACCGCATAAAAAGGCCCATGGCTGAGTTTCCCGAGCGTGGGGTGGGGCGAGCGGCTGGCGTCACCCTGCGCGCGGTTATAGGCCGAGGCGCCGCGCTGAAAATCCTTATCCTCTCCCTGGTCTACAAAGCCGTTAAACCGGGCGATCGTTTCCGTTAGCTGCTGCGGATTGATGGCGCATGTTTTCGCCAGCGCTTCCGGCGTCTCACCGACGTACAGATAGCCGGTCCGTCGCCAGGCCTCGGGGGTAAACGGGAAGGGGCGAGCATGGCCCAATCCGTAGCGCCGCAGCGCACGGCCGTCGGCAATTAGCCACGCCTGCGGCGTTTCGCCCGGCGGCGTCGCGTCCAGCAGCGCGGCAATAAAATCATGATAAGAGTCGGCTTCATTGGTGAAGCGTTTACCGTTGGGCAACACGGCAATAAAGCCGGGCTTGGCGCGCTCAACCAGATGCGGGAACGGCAACTGCAGTCCGCTGGCGAGGGTAACGCGCGACACCGGCGCCCAGGCCATGGCGTGCCTGAGTGAGGTATCAAACTGGCCGCCGACCGCTTCGCCGAGCCGAATGCCATCCCCCTGATTGCCCGGGGGCGCGGCGGAGAAGTGGCCGTAGCCGCTGGCGGCGTGCGGCACATTTTCGGCCAGACGCTGCCTATCGTGAGGAAAGCCTCCGCAGGCGAGGATCACCGCGCCGGCGCGAACCTTCAGCGCGCCGCCGTCGCTGCGTAATATCGCGCCTGCAACGCCGTTGTTGTCGGCAAGCAGACGTTCTACCGGCGCGTTAAGCTGAAAATTAACCCCCGCATCCAGCGCCGAACGCAGCAGGCGGGCGACCAGCGCGTTGCCGTTAACCAGATGCTGTCCGCGACCGGCGCGTAGCCGCTGCCAGCCGTGACGCAGCAGGCGGCGGGTCGCATACAGCGCCGAGCCCGGTGAGCGGGTCGCGTTGAAAAAGTGCGCCATGTCCGTGCCGCCGGCAATGCCCATACCCGCAAGGCTGATGGTCTCCAGCGGAGGCCGCAGGCGATGCAGCCAGTCGCCCAGCAGCCGTCCGTCAAAAGGCTGCGCCGTGACCGAGCGGCCGCCCAGCGCAGCGCCCGGTGAAGCGTGAAAATCGGGCATTTTGCTGCCGGAAAGAAACTGCACGGCGGTACGGCGGCGGAAAAAGTCGATCATCTCCGGTCCGTACTGTAAGAAGGCAAGCAGACGCGCATCGGCAGGCTCACCGTCCATTTCATGGCGTAAATAAGCGAGCGGCGCGCCCGGCTCTTCTTCAATCCCTTCTTCACGAGCCAGCGGGTTACGCGGGATCCACAGCCAGCCGCCGGACCAGGCGCTGGTGCCGCCAATGACCGACTCTTTCTCCGCAACCAGTACGCTGGCGCCGCCGAGCGCGGCGGTGACGGCGGCAGAGAGCCCCGCCGCGCCGGAGCCGACGACCAGAACATCCACGTTCATCTGCCCGCTCATGACCCTCTCCTTATTGCAGTGGTGAAAAATCAGTGGGGCGCAGAAGCACCGACTCCAGACGCTCGACGGCGGCCAGCTCGCGGTTTTTGCGCGAGAACGTCAGCCAGCGTTCGTCCTGCGCCATGCGCGCCCGACGCGCCAGGCGATCGTCCAGACTTTCATAGGCCCAGATATGCACCACCTGATTGACCACGCCAATTTCGGTAAAAAAGAAGCCGATGAGCTTACCGAGGTGCTCGGTTTGCACGGCGTAAGCATCGCTTTTGTACAGCGCCAGCCAGTCGGCCATTTTCAGCGGATTGATGGTGTAGGTGCGTTTTTCATAGATCATGATTTTCTCCTGTTTATAGTGCGTGTTGTTGCGCCATATGGCTGGCTGAGAGATAGCCGAAGGTGAGCGCCGGGCCGAGCGTAATACCTGGGCCGGGGTAGGTTCCGGCCATCATCGAATCCATATCATTACCCACGGCATAGAGGCCTTTAATCGGTTCACCGTGCTGGTTAATGACCTGAGCATCGGCGGTAGTGACCAGGCCGCGCGAGGTACCGAGATCGCCGGTATAGAGGGTGACGGCATAAAACGGCGCGCGGGTCAGCGGAGCGTTACAGGCGTTTGGCCGGTGGCCGGGGTCGCCCATCGCGCGGTTATAGCTGTTGCCGCCTTTGGTGAACGCCGGGTCGAGGCCCTGAGCGGCGTCGCGGTTGTAGCGAGCCACCGTGTCAGCGAGCGTCTGCGGATCCAGGCCGAGCCGCTGCGCCAGTTCAGGCAGCGTATCGGCCTTATGCAGATAGCCCGCTTTCACCAGCGCGTCATTATTGACCGGGGCAGGGCGCGCCAGGCCGAGGCCGTAGCGCTTCATGGCCAGGGCGTCGCAAATCAGAAAGCAGGGCGCATTTTCTGCCCGGCTTTGCATGGCGCTGGCGAAGTGGTGATAAGAGTTAGATTCGTTCACGAAGCGCACCGCGCGCTGGTTGACGGCAATCACTCCAGGTTTGGCGCGATCGGTGACCAGATGAGGGAAGCGCTCTTGCGTGCCGTCGGGATGCTGTAAAACCGAGACCGGCGCCCAGAAAAAGTTAGACGGCAGGTCAGCCCCTTCCCGGGCATTGACCGCGGCGGCAAGGCGCAGCGCGGCGCCGTCGTTGGCGGCGGGGGACATGGTGTAGTGCTCGCGGGTCTGGGGGCGATAGCGTTCAGCCAGCCTGCCTGCGGCAAAACCACCCGCCGCCAGTACCACCCCGCAGCGGGCTTCAAGGGCCTGCTTTTGTCCCTCGTGCTCAATTTCTACGCCGGTCACCTCGCCATTGCGTTCGCTCAGCGAAAGCACGTTGACGTTGAGCCTGAGCTGCATACCTTTGCGAAAGGCGAGCGTCGCCATGCGGGCGATCAGCGCGTTGCCCATCGCCAGGCGGGTACCGCGAGGGTACCGCAGGCGATCGCGACCGAAGCGCAGCAGCAGTCTGCTGCAGTGCGCGAACGAGCGCGGGGAGCGGCGCATATCGAGAAAGTGCTGGATATCAACCCGGTTAACCATCATCCCGCCAAACAGCAGCATTCCCGGTGGGGGAGAACGGAGGTCGCGAAAATGCGCACCCAGTTCCCGTCCGTCAAACTCCACCACCTCGAGCGCCCGCCCGACATCGACGGCGCCGGGCTCATCCGGGTAATAATCCGGAGAGAGCGGGCGCAGGCTATATTTCACCGCGCCCTCTTTTTCAAGAAATGCCAGCGCCTCGCGCCCTGAAGCGATAAAGGCATCCACCAGATCCTGACGATAATGAGGCTCACCGATAATCGTCCGCAGATAGGTTTCGATGGCCTGCGGGCTGCCGCCCACGGCCATTTTCCGCGCCTGATCGCTATCGTGGATCCACACCGCGCCGCCGGAAATGGCGGAGGTGCCGCCAAACTGCGGGGCTTTTTCCAGCATCAGCACCGACAGTCCCTTACAGCTGGCGGTCACCGCCGCGGCAAAACCTGCGGCGCCGCTGCCGATAACGATGACATCCCAGCTTTTCATGCCGCCGCTCCTTGTTCCTGCGCGATGGCGCCGATGAATTGCCCCATCAGTTTCATCTGCGCCAGCGCCATCTCCGGCCCGGTCTGGATCGCGCAGCCGCGATCCCGGGCGAAGGCGAGGAGCGGGGTGATGATCGGGGCGGTCACCACGTCGGCGACATGCGTGGATAGCGGAAGGGTTTCCAGCAGCGTCTGCGGCAGCGGCAACGGCTCGAAACCGGCCATTCCCGCCGGGGAACCATTCACCAGCAAATCCAGGCCGGCAAGCGTAGCGGGCAGGTCGACGAGATGAACGTGCGGAAAATGGGTGGCCAGCCGGTTATGCAGCAGCTGAAGGGTGGCGGGATTCTGATCATAAAGGGCCAGCTGGCGGATACCCGCTTCGCAAAGCCCCCACGCGATAGCGCTGCCCACACCGCCGCAGCCGGAGAGCAGCCCCTTTTTACCGGCGGCGCTAAAGCCGTGCGCCTCTGCGGCAAGCTGAAAACCGACGCCGTCTAGCATATCACCCTGTAAACGGCCATCGGCCAGCTTACGGATGACGTTAATGGCATTGAGGTGCTGAGCTCGCGGGGTTAACTCGTCGACCAGGGCGGCGGCCCGCTGTTTGTGCGGAACGGTGACCAGGACGCCGCTCATGTTGTGCCAGCCGCGCAGGGCCTGCAGAAAGTCAGCAACGGCTTCGGGGGCGATATCAACCGGGATCATCACGCTGTCCAACTGCTGGTCAGCAAAGAAGCGGTTGAAATTCTCCGGCGACTTAACCTGGGTAATCGGGTGGCCGATGACGGCGACGACCTGAGTGAATCCACTGACCATTTCAAACCTCATCTTGTTAAATGAATGTTGTGAAAGTATTTCAGCGGAAGCTGAGAGCGACAACGCAGAATTCGGCCATACTGGTTGTTAATCGCACTACCACTGCGATAATCGCGCTAAACTGATTGTATTGTTGCGAAAGTGTGAACAAGTATGCAAAACCAGATTCATACCCGCGATCTGATCGTCGGCCTGCAAAAAGGGCTGGCGCTGATCCAGCTATTTTCAAAAGAGTTCCCCCGGCTCACCGTGCCGCAGGCGGCGAAAATGAGCGGCCTGACGCAAAGCGCCGCGCGGCGCTTTTTCCTTACCCTGCTGCACGAGCGCTATCTGCAAACCGACGGACGTCATTACTGGCTAACGCCTAAAGCGTTAAGGTTGGGGCAGGCGTATGTCGATTCGGCGCAGTTCCCACGCATGGTACGACCGATCGTGGAGTACATCGCCAGTCGGACGGAAGAGCACGCTTCGGTCGGCGTGATAGATGATGACGAGCTGGTGTATATCGCCCGCAGTAAACACACGCCGTTTAACTCGACTTCAGTGCGTCTGGGGGAGAGAGTGCCGATTTACTGTACCGCCGGAGGGCGACTATGGCTGGCTTCCTTAGCGGAAACCGAGTGTGAAACCGTTTTGCAGCGGATCCGCCGCGAGCAGCGTACGCCCTATACGGTGACGGACGTGGCGGCGTTAATGGAAAAGATCGCTCAGGTTCGTCGCCAGGGATACGCCGCGATTGAGCAGGAGTTTGAAATTGGCATGCTGGTCCTGGCCGTGCCGCTGTCAGATCGGGAAGGGCTCTACTGGGGAGCGCTGAGTTTAACCAGCCATCAGTCAAGAACCTCGATTGAGGCACTATGCCGCGATCATCTGGATTTGCTCTATAGCGCTCAGGCGATGCTGGTGGGTTAAAACCAAAGGCGCAGACGATTCACTCATCCTCGTGCCGAGAGAGCTTACGGTAGGCAAAAAAAAGGGCAGGAAGAATCCTGCCCTGAGAATGACGAACCGATATTAGGCGGTGACGCTGTTAGTGAAAGTGTTCCACTCGCCCGACAGGTCGTGCACAGAATTGCTCCAGTTTTCGTTGCTTGAGGCAACGAAATCCTGCCACGTAGATGTGCCGCTCAGGTAATCACCGAACGCAATGGTATCGTTAACGATGGCATTGGCGATGGTAGCACCTGCGGAGGTAATAAAATCGCTCAGATGGCTTGCTGTATTATTAATAATGCTGGAAATGCTGTTAGCAATGCTGCCGAACACATTAAAACCACCAGAAATAGATTCCATTTCGCCAATAGTTAATTCTTTCATTGGTATTCCTTGTTAAGTTTGATTAATTTTTATTAGTGGGTCTCTTACCCACGGAAGAAATACTAACACTCTTAAATTATGTTAATCCAGAGTATTAATATGTGAAATATTCAATTTCATACAAATTTAATAAAATGAAGTTTTCTTCAGAGATAACGGCGTAAGCCATGAGTATGAATTTTTTATTCGGCACATCTGGCTTTAATGTGAAATTGCATGAGGACCTTATAAAGAAAAACGCGCTGAAAGTGGTTGCAGGCGGAAATAAGACGGACAGCTTTTTTTTCATTGAAAACTTTACTATTGTTCAATAGAGATGCTATATGAACCGGAGAGAAAAATATTCATGGCAAAAGACCGCCTGTTCGTGCGGAGGAGGGGAGGGCAAGAGAACATCACCCTGGCACCATACCTCACGTTAATATGTTAATTTTCGATTTCACATTCGCCCACCGGGAATGAAGGAAGCGCAGCCCGCTGAATGAACGAGAGCCTGTCTATGGTTTGCTAACCCGAATGACGTCAGCGTTCGACGAAACAAAAATTTCGCGATATATCTCTTATACTATTTTGCGCACAATAAATTTATTTACCGTATATATGCAGCTAAACCACTCGGCGCCGTACGGGGTAGCGCGGCGGCGGGATTCATATCTCAAAGATACCATTGCCGACCGCAGTGGGAAAACCGTGCTTAGCGATGATTCGTTAAACAACGGAATCATTAGCCGGTATATAGTGCTCATTTTATTGACAGTACCAGCGTTAAAACCAATTTTAATTCATCTAAATAAACGATGGCTGCAGGATAATGAATTGCTGCTGATGAATCTGATGCGGCTATTTGTCGAAACGAATTGGCAGTACTGCGTGACTATTATCGCATCAGTATGGCTAAACGCGTTCCGGCAGTAAGCGGAGAAAGGCATGTACGGGGGGCGTCTTTGATCGAGGACGCTGAAGCGGAATTTAGCCAGGGGCAGAGAAAGCGTTGAGAGGGTTGAGGGCACAATCTCAGAATAATAGGGTGGGGAGAATGATTTACAACCATCGGCGATGCGAGATTAACAGGGGGAAATAAGTAATGGCGTATCGTGCGATACGCCATTGAGAGACACTATCTGACCATGGTCAGCAGGTTGTGTGAATCCGGCACCATAAAGTCGACGGACATCATCACCGACAGCGCGGTAATGGCTACGATGGAAAAGACGAACAGCTTACGCGCCCAGACTTTATCATCCGCCACTTTATAACCGCGCAGCGCCATTCCGAGCCACCAGACGCTCACCGCCGCAGCGACAACCAGATATTTATATCCAGCGTAGCCGCCCAGGGAGAGCATCAGCGTGGCAACGGCGAAAGCGATGATGTAAACGGTGATATGGTTTTTCGCTACCGAAATGCCTTTCACTACCGGCAGTACCGGAATGTTCGCTGCCTGATAATCCTTGAAGCGGAAAATCGCGATAGCGTAAGAGTGAGGCATCTGCCACAGGCTGAAAATCGCCAGCAGAATCGCGGCACCGCTGTCAAAATCACCGGTAACCGCGCAGTAGCCAATCACCGGCGGCGCAGCGCCGGAGAGAGAACCAATCAGCGTGCCGTAGACGGAGTGGCGCTTCATGTACAGGCTGTAAACGCCGACATAAACCACGAACCCCATCACCCCCAGCCAGCAGGCCAGGGGATTCGCGCCAAACCACAGGAGCATGAAGCCAGCAATACCCAGCAGGGTGGCGTATACCAGCGAAGCTTCTGGCGAGATCAGCCCTTTGACCAGCACCCGGTTTTTCGTCCGTTCCATCTTACGATCGATATCACGGTCGATATAGTTGTTGAAAACACAACCCGAGGCGACCACCAGGGATACTCCGAGGAGCGTCCAGATAAAAAGCGGATAGTCGATGTGGCCCTTGGAGGCCAGCAGGAAACCGCCAATCACGGAGATCAGGTTGCCAAAAATAATGCCTGGTTTCGTTACTTGCAGGTATTGCTTAAACATACTCGCCGCTCTTAGTGCATCATCATGTTGTAGTTCAGGTTCCACATAATCCAGATGGAGCCGACAACTACGATAGCAATGATGATTACGGTGAAGATAAATGCGGTCAGGTTCCAACCTTCGTCCGATTTACTGTTCATGTGCAGGAAGTACACGAGGTGTACCACAATCTGCACAACCGCAGTGACCAGGATGGTTCCCAGAATAGCCGCATGCGATGCAGATCCACTCATCACCATTGCAAACGGGATAACCGTCAGAATGATCGACAGGATGAAACCTGTCATGTAGCTCTTCACGCTGCCGTGAGAAGCGCCGCTATGATCGGTAGAATGACTCATTACATCGCCCCCATCAGATAAACAACAGAGAACACGCAGATCCACACGACGTCCAGGAAGTGCCAGAACAGGCTCAGGCACATGATACGGGTGCGGTTCGTGCTGGTCAGGCCGCGACGAGAAACCTGAACCATCAGCACCGCCATCCAGATCAGACCAGAGGTCACGTGCAGACCGTGGGTGCCGACCAGCGCGAAGAACGCTGACAGGAAGCCGCTGCGATCCGGGCCCATACCTTCAACAATCAGGTGATGGAATTCATAGAGTTCCATCGCGATGAACCCAGCCCCGAAGAGGAAGGTCAGCGCCAGCCAGGAAACCACCTGGCTCTTGTTGTTTTTGTACATGGCGATAGCCGCCATGCCGTAGGTGATGGAGCTGAACAGCAGCAGCGCGGTTTCAAGCAGAACGAACGGCAGTTCAAAAATATCTTTACCGGTCGGACCGCCCGCCGTGCCGTTCACCAGAACGGCATAGGTAGCGAACAGAGTGGCGAAGATAATGCAGTCGCTCATCAGGTAGATCCAGAAACCGAATACCTTCATCGGTCCTGTATCATGGTGCCCGTGTTCGTGCGCGTGGGCGTTATGCGCAAGAGTATCAGTTGCCATTTTTCAGCCCTGCTTTGTTAATCTCATCGAAATGCTGATTTTCCAGTTTTTCGACTACTGCAACCGGCACGTAGTAATCCACGTCCTCGTCAAAGCTCTTAATAATCCAGGTCACCAGGATACCGACGAAGCTTGCAATCGCCATCCACCAGATATGCCAGATCATTGCGAAACCAAACACCGTTGCGAAAGCAGCAATCACGATGCCCGCGCCGCTGTTTTTCGGCATATGAATCTCTTCATAGCCAGCCGGTTTCTTATACGCGTCGCCTTTTTCTTTCATTTCCCAGAACGCGTCACGCTCGTGAACGACAGGAACGATAGCAAAGTTGTAGAACGGCGGAGGAGAAGAGGTTGCCCACTCCAGCGTACGGCCGCCCCAAGGGTCGCCGGTCAGGTCACGGTTCTGCTCGCGATCGCGGATAGACACGTAGAACTGAATCAGCTGGCAGAGAATACCGCAAGCGATCAGCGCCGCACCGCAGGCTGCAACAACCAGCATCGGGTGGAACTGCGGGTCAATCTGCTGGCTCAGGCGACGGGTCATGCCCATGAAGCCCAGTACGTACAGCGGCATAAACGCGACGAAGAAGCCGATGATCCAGAACCAGAAAGCGCGTTTGCCCCAGGTTTCGTTCAGGGTGAAGCCAAAGGCTTTCGGCCACCAGTAGGTCAGACCTGCGAAGCAACCGAACACCACGCCGCCGATGATGACGTTATGGAAGTGCGCGATCAGGAACAGGCTGTTGTGCAGCACGAAGTCTGCGCCCGGTACCGCCAGCAGTACGCCGGTCATACCCCCTACGGAGAAGGTCACGATAAAGCCAATCGTCCACAGCATTGCTGAGTTGAAGACGATACGGCCCTGGTACATGGTAAACAGCCAGTTGAAGATCTTAACCCCGGTCGGGATAGCGATGATCATGGTCGTAATACCGAAGAAGGCGTTTACGTTCGCGCCCGCACCCATAGTAAAGAAGTGGTGCAGCCAAACGATGAACGACAGAACGGTAATACACACTGTTGCCCATACCAGCGAGGTATAGCCAAACAGACGCTTACGTGAGAAGGTTGCGGCGATTTCGGAGAAGACACCGAATACCGGCAGAACCAGAATGTACACTTCCGGGTGACCCCAGGCCCAAATCAGGTTGATGTACATCATCATGTTGCCACCCATATCGTTGGTAAAGAAATGGGTGCCCAGGTAGCGGTCCAGGGTCAGCAGCGCGACGGTGACGGTCAGAATTGGGAAGGAGGCGATAATCAGGATGTTGGCGCACAGAGATGCCCAGCTAAACACCGGCATCTTGAACATGGTCATGCCAGGGGCACGCATCTTGATAATCGTTACGAAGAAGTTAATACCGGTGAGCGTTGTACCAATACCGGATAGCTGGAGAGCCCAGATCCAGTAATCGACCCCGACGCCCGGACTGTACTCAATTCCCGAGAGCGGCGGATAGGCCAGCCAACCGGTCTGCGCGAATTCACCGACGCCCAGAGAGAGGTTAACCAGAATCACGCCCACAACGGTGAACCAGAAGCTCAGGTTGTTAAGGAATGGGAAGGCAACGTCGCGCGCGCCGATCTGCAGCGGAACCACCAGGTTCATCAGACCGATAACAAACGGCATCGCTACGAAGAAGATCATGATAACGCCGTGGGCGGTAAAGATCTGATCGTAGTGGTGAGGCGGCAGGAAGCCTGCTTCCCCGGCCGAGGCCAGCACCTGCTGGCTACGCATCATAACGGCGTCAGCGAAGCCACGCAGCAACATGACGATTGCTACGATAACGTACATGATACCGAGACGTTTGTGGTCAACCGAAGTCAGCCACTCATTCCAAAGGTAGGACCACTTACCGAAGTAAGTGATGGCCGCCAGAAGCGCCAGTCCCCCAATGATAATTGCAGCCACCGTAACCACAATAATGGGTTCATGGTAGGGCACTGCATCCAGTGTAAGTTTTCCGAACATCGTTTTCTTCCTCGGCCCCTTAGTGAGCGGTTTCCGCGTGGCTCATGTCCATGCCTTCCATTCCTTCGTGCGCTGCGTGCTCGCCCTCAGGTTGGGTCATATCCATGCTCTTACCGTGAGACATAAATTTGTTAACAACATCTTTAAACAAATCTGGTTTCACGTTAGAGAAGTATTCCACTTTGTTGTATTCGCTAGGCGCAGCCAGTTTGTCGAACGTTTCCATGGAGTCCATGGCGTTCGCAGACTGTTTGGCTTTCGCTACCCACTGATCGAAGGTTGCACGATCCGGCGTGGCGATAGCTTTGAACTTCATTCCTGAGAAGCCCGGGCCGCTATAGCTGGCGGAGATACCGTCGTAAGTACCAGCTTCGTTCGCGATGAGGTGCAGCTGAGTCTGCATCCCGGCCATTGCGTAAATCTGGCTACCTAAACGTGGGATAAAGAACGAGTTCATCACGGAGTTGGAGGTCACTTTGAAGTGTACCGGTACGTTCGCCGGGAAGGCGATTTCGTTGACGGTAGCAATACCTTGTTCCGGATAGATGAAGAACCATTTCCAGTCCATCGAAACGACTTCGATAGTGATAGGTTTTTCATCGTGAGCAAGCGGTTTGCTCGGCTCTAATGCGTGAGTGGTTTTCCAGGTCAGAACGGCCAGGAACAGGATGATCAGGATAGGAACCGTCCAGACCACAGCTTCCACTTTGTTGGAGTGTGACCAGTTCGGGCTATACTTCGCATCTTTATTGCTCGCACGATACTTCCAGGCAAATCCTACTGCCATCAAGACGGCTGGAATAACGACGATCATCATCAGGCCGAAGGCCGTCAGAATCAGAGAGCGTTGCTCCAGTCCAATCTGTCCTTTTGGGTCGAGGAGTGCAGAATCACAACCACTGAGTAATACAGTGCCTGCGATTAATGACATCCATCCCAAACTTTTATTGTATTTCCTAAGTCTCATTGAACGACCTCAATTCCACGGAATCTGGTGGCGCTTAAAGTGTACGGGCATTTTACGGGAAGGTTGCATTACTGTAAACATAGTTGGAGCTGTGTCTGCTCTATGTTAGCGGCTTCTGCTTGCCCTGTCACATATGTTACGGAGTGTGACATTATCGCTTGCAAACCTTGATTTAGGCGGGATTGATAACGAAAGGGATAAGAACGAAAGGCTTTATAAGAGAATGAGCATAACTACCCGCAAAACAACACAAATAATTAACAATTAATTATCAAATAAAAGACATCGTAAAAGCGGAAAATAAAACCTGCAAAGCTGAATCGGTTAAATTATTTAAAGATTCGCATGAAAATTGTCAATAATTTCCAGAAATCTAAAACGCACAAAACAACAAATCGGCTACGATGAATATAAAATCGTTAATAAGACGTTATAATTACGTTTAGTAATTACAACGTCCACGTACGTTTCTGCGCTGATTTAAATCAGCTCGGTTTTACGTAATGCCAGATAGTCAAGGAAGGCGCCGAGTAAAATACCCGCGACGGCGGTGAGTACGGCGATCTCAAGCAGGCCGGCAAGGAAGGAGAAGTTGGTGTAATCCAGTGCGTTGAGCGCCAGCAGCAGCAGCCAAATCGCCAGCATCAGGCAGCCAGCAGCCAGAATAATTAATGCCAGCCCGTAGGTCTGCGGAAAGCGCGTGCGCGGCATAAAGCTTTCTGAGCGCTGAGTGTGTTCCAGCGTACGCCGGCAAATTAACAGCAGCAAAATCCCCGGCACCGCGGCGACGACGGAAAAGAGATAGAAGGTAGGCCAGCCGTGGGCTTCAACAAACCAGCCGGCGATAGGCCCAACGTACACGCGCCCAACGGCAGAGAGCGCTGAGAGCAGGGCAAACTGGGTGGCTGAAAACGATTTATTGCACAGCGTCATCAGCAGCGCGACGAACGCCGCGGTGCCCATCCCGCCGCACAGATTTTCGAAAAACACCGCCGTCGCCATGGAGAAAAGGTGTTTATCGGTAATTGAGAGCAGCCAGTATCCGGCGTTGGATACCCCCTGCAACAGGCCGAAAATCAGCAGCGCGCGGAACAACGTCAGGCGCTGCATGAGCACGCCGCCGTAAAGCGCGCCGATAATCGTGGCGAACAGGCCGAGCGTTTTATTCACCATTCCCACTTCACCCGCATCGAAACCGACGCCGCGAATCAGGAACGTGGTGGTCAGGCTCATGGCAAACGCGTCGCCAAGCTTATAAAGGACGATCAGCAGCAGAATAAGCCAGGCATTATTGCGGCCGAAGAAGTCGCGTAGCGGTGCGGCGACGGCCTGCTCCAGCGTCTTCGGCACCGGAATAACGTCGCTGGGTTCCGGCGCCAGCAGCGTGGCGATAATGCAGGGGATCAGCAGCGCGGCCATCAGCCAGTACATCCCCTGCCAACCCAGCCAGCGATCGGCCAGCCAGAGCGCCAGCCCGCCGGAGACCAGCATCCCCAGACGATAGCCCAGCACGCTGATTGCCGCTCCGGTGCCTCGCTCTTCCGCGGCCAGCACGTCAGTTTTCCACGCGTCAAATACGATATCCTGAGAGGCGGAACAAAAGGCGATGACCACCGCCAGCGCTGCCATCCAGCGCAGCTGCGTGGACGGTTCAAGGAAACCCATCGCCGCAATGGCGATAAGGAGCAGAAACTGGGTCGCCAGCAGCCAGCCGCGACGACGGCCGAGAAACGGCGGCGTATAGCGGTCCATCACCGGCGACCAGAGGAACTTAAAGACGTAGGCCTGGCCGACGAGCGAGAAAAAACCGATAGTTTTCAGATCGATGTTTTCAACGGTCATCCACGCCTGCAGCGTGCCGGAGGTGAGGGCGAGCGGTAATCCCGAGGCAAAACCGAGGATCAGCAGGATAGCTGATTTTGGCTGCGTGAAAATGCGTAAGTAATGATTAGACATGGCATGTCGTGCAGACCCGGCGCGAGGCCGGGTCTGCGACTTAAATTAACGCGCGTTTTGCTTGATGAAATCGTGAATGCTGGTGTCCTGCGCCATATCGCTAATGGTATCGGTCATGACGCTATTAACCGCATCGGCGATATTTTTATTCGAGGCCTGGAAGGCGCCTTCAACAGAGTAGCTGGCACGATAGTTTTTCGTCATCTTATTGCCGTTAGCGGCAGTGGCAACGATCGCAATATCGGCTTTAGTCGCAATGTTGTAACGCACGTTGCCCTGAGAAACGTCGGCGTACAGTTTATTCACAATGATTTGCAGATCCACGGCGCCGTTCGGGCCAATCATATAGCCACGCGAGGTCATCTGTTTCTCGAGCACTTCCTGCAACAGGAAGCGCAGGTCGCGGGAGGCGGTGAGCGTAACCTGTTGGTTATCGCGGGTGACTTTCGCCAGCGCCTGATCCGGACGCTGATCGGCGCCGTTAATGCTGACGGTCACGCCCATCAGGCTGGGATCCTGCTGCGGCAGGGTGATTTTCGGTGAAACATCAATGGTGGTCGGCGGAGTGGCGCATCCGGCCAGCATAAACAGCGCGACCAAAGGAAAAAGAATTTTCTTAAACATGTTCAGGGTCTCAACGCATGGTGGAGTGGTAATGAGGAAAATTCCCGCCATCATAACATCGCCAACGGCAAGGGGAAGTGGCAACGCATGTAAATTCATCGCCTTGTGCGTTTTCTGTCCTGACTGCATCTCTTATCGCAACGCAGGCAGGGCTTTCAGGACACCGAACCACTAAAGCCGATACTTTTGCATGAAAATATCAGAGGAATGCTAATTTTTTGTTGTTTTCGCCCAATGGAAGCGGTAAAAGCGGCTAACATTTAAAGGGAATGGCGGCAATACAGCGTTGTCGGAGGAGAAAATTCATGATGATACGTGAACAGATCGAAGCAAAACTTAGGGCAGCGTTCGACCCGGTGTATCTTGAAGTCGTGGATGAAAGCTATCGCCACAACGTTCCTGCGGGCTCTGAAAGTCATTTTAAAGTGGTGTTGGTGAGCGATCGCTTCCTTGGCGAGCGTTTTCTTAATCGTCACCGTATGATTTACGGAACGTTGACTGAGGAACTATCAAGCACCGTGCACGCTCTGGCGTTGCATACCTATACAATCAAAGAGTGGGAAGGGCTACAGGATACCGTCTTTGCTTCTCCTCCTTGTCGCGGGGCTGGAAGTATCGCGTAGAAATCGCATTTGCAACCGCTGGAGCTTTTCCAGTATGTTGCGTGAAGATTTATGAGAAAACGGCCTGCGGGCCGTTTTGTTTTGCCTGAAAAATGTGCAATTCACGCATATTTACAGGCAAATTTGCTCGGGAAATGTGAAAAAAGCCGCAGCAGTGGGCGACAACCGTTCTCGACTCACAAAAGTGATGCCGCTATAATGCCGCGTCTTTTATTATGAATGTCTTCGGGATGATTCTGACGACAGGGAATGTGTTTCTGATTTGAAGAGGGCATCCCGGTTCTGCGAAGCAACCTGTTCGCGCTTCCAGAGTTGACCGAGCACTGTGATTTTTTTGAGGTAACAAGATGCAAGTTTCAGTTGAAACCACTCAGGGCCTTGGGCGCCGTGTAACGATTACTATCGCCGCTGACAGCATCGAGAATGCTGTCAAAAGCGAGCTGGTCAACGTAGCGAAAAAAGTTCGCATTGACGGCTTCCGTAAAGGCAAAGTGCCGATGAATGTTGTTGCTCAGCGTTATGGCGCATCTGTTCGCCAGGACGTGCTGGGTGACCTGATGAGCCGTAACTTCGTTGACGCGATCATCAAAGAAAAAATTAATCCGGCCGGCGCGCCGAACTACGTTCCGGGCGAATACAAGCTGGGTGAAGACTTCACCTACGCGGTAGAGTTCGAAGTTTATCCGGAAGTTGAACTGCAGGGTCTGGAAGCGATCGAAGTTGAAAAACCGGTTGTTGAAGTGACCGATGCTGACGTTGACACCATGCTGGATACTCTGCGCAAGCAGCAGGCGAACTGGAAAGACAAAGACGGCGCTGTTGATGCAGAAGATCGCGTTACCGTTGATTTCACCGGTTCCGTTGACGGCGAAGAGTTCGAAGGCGGCAAAGCCTCTGACTTCGTACTGGCGATGGGCCAGGGCCGTATGATCCCGGGCTTTGAAGACGGTATCAAAGGTCACAAGGCTGGCGAAGAGTTCACCATCGACGTGACCTTCCCGGAAGAGTACCACGCTGAAAACCTGAAAGGTAAAGCGGCCAAGTTCGTTATCAACCTGAAGAAAGTTGAAGAACGTGAACTGCCAGAGCTGACTGAAGAGTTCATCAAACGTTTCGGCGTTGAAGATGGTTCCGTAGCCGGTCTGCGCGCTGAAGTGCGTAAAAACATGGAGCGCGAGCTGAAAGGCGCCGTGCGTAACCGCGTTAAATCTCAGGCTATCGAAGGTCTGGTTAAAGCTAACGATATCGACGTTCCGGCTGCGCTGATCGACAGCGAAATCGACGTTCTGCGTCGTCAGGCTGCTCAGCGTTTCGGCGGTAACGAGAAACAGGCTCTGGAGCTGCCGCGTGAGCTGTTCGAAGAGCAGGCTAAACGCCGCGTTGTTGTTGGCCTGCTGCTGGGCGAAGTGATTCGTACCAACGAGCTGAAAGCTGACGAAGATCGCGTTAAAGGCCTGATCGAAGAGATGGCTTCCGCTTACGAAGATCCGAAAGAAGTGGTTGAGTTCTACAGCAAAAACAAAGAGCTGATGGACAACATGCGCAACGTCGCGCTGGAAGAGCAGGCCGTTGAAGCCGTGCTGGCGAAAGCTAAAGTGTCTGAAAAAGCCACTTCCTTCAGCGAACTGATGAACCAACAGGCGTAATTTCGCCCCAAGGTTTAAGGTTTGAGCAAAAACCCGTTGCCGAAAGGCTGCGGGTTTTTTTATTGCAATGATAGCCTTAGGATGAGTGCGAAAAGGCGATTTCAGTGATAGCGTTACGACAAAAGATTGTTATGCTTGAATTATGGCGACGTCATCCCCATAACCGGGAGACGTAACTGCATTGGCATAATCATGCGCCGTAATGAAGCGTGCATCTATGCACTTCTGCCCGACGGCAGAAATTCTGGCTGATAATCCGTCCGTAAGGTTACAATCAGTGCAGCGGTTTTTTTCAAATTAATCCAGGAGACGGAAATGTCATACAGTGGCGAACGAGACAACTTTGCACCCCATATGGCCCTGGTGCCGATGGTCATTGAACAGACCTCACGCGGCGAACGTTCATTTGATATTTACTCCCGTCTGCTCAAGGAGCGCGTCATTTTTCTGACCGGCCAGGTAGAAGACCACATGGCTAACCTGATCGTGGCGCAGATGCTGTTTCTGGAAGCGGAAAACCCGGAAAAAGATATCTATCTGTACATTAACTCTCCGGGCGGGGTGATTACCGCCGGGATGTCTATCTATGACACCATGCAGTTCATCAAGCCTGACGTGAGCACCATTTGTATGGGCCAGGCGGCCTCAATGGGCGCGTTCCTGCTGACCGCCGGGGCGAAAGGCAAGCGTTTCTGCCTGCCGAACTCCCGCGTGATGATTCACCAGCCGCTGGGCGGCTACCAGGGCCAGGCGACGGATATCGAAATCCACGCCCGCGAAATCCTGAAAGTGAAAGGTCGCATGAATGAACTGATGGCACATCATACGGGTCAATCCCTTGAGCAGATCGAGCGCGATACCGAGCGCGATCGCTTCCTGTCTGCCTCAGAAGCAGTGGAATACGGCCTCGTTGACTCTATTTTGACTCATCGTAATTGATGCCCCAGGCGCAAGGGTGCCGCTATACTTGTTTGAAAGAGGGCGGCACAACGCTTCACAGCGGTTTGCGCCTGAGAATGGCATTTGCGTCGTCGTGTGCGGCACAAAGAACTTAATAAGAGGTTTGGACTCATGACAGATAAACGCAAAGATGGTTCGGGCAAACTGTTGTACTGCTCTTTTTGCGGCAAAAGCCAGCATGAAGTGCGTAAGCTAATCGCCGGGCCATCCGTGTATATCTGCGACGAATGCGTTGATTTATGTAACGACATCATTCGCGAAGAAATTAAAGAAGTTGCGCCGCATCGCGAGCGCAGCGCGCTGCCGACGCCGCACGAAATTCGCCATCATCTGGACGATTACGTTATCGGCCAGGAGCCGGCGAAAAAAGTGCTGGCGGTGGCGGTATACAATCACTACAAACGTCTGCGCAATGGCGACACCAGCAACGGCGTTGAACTGGGCAAAAGTAACATTCTGCTGATCGGGCCGACCGGTTCCGGTAAAACGCTGCTGGCGGAAACGCTCGCGCGCCTGCTGGATGTGCCTTTCACCATGGCGGATGCCACCACCCTGACCGAAGCCGGCTACGTGGGTGAAGACGTTGAGAACATCATCCAGAAGCTGCTGCAGAAGTGCGACTACGACGTACAGAAAGCCCAGCGCGGTATCGTCTACATTGATGAAATCGACAAAATTTCCCGTAAATCGGATAACCCGTCGATCACTCGCGATGTTTCCGGCGAAGGCGTGCAGCAGGCGCTGCTGAAGCTTATTGAAGGTACCGTTGCCGCGGTTCCGCCGCAGGGCGGGCGTAAGCATCCGCAGCAGGAGTTCCTGCAGGTTGATACCTCTAAGATCCTGTTCATCTGCGGCGGCGCCTTTGCCGGTCTGGATAAGGTCATTTCCCACCGTGTTGAAACCGGTTCAGGTATTGGTTTCGGCGCGACGGTCAAGGCGAAGTCTGACAAAGCCAGCGAAGGCGAGCTGCTGTCTCAGGTTGAGCCGGAAGATCTGATCAAGTTTGGCCTGATTCCTGAGTTCATCGGTCGTCTGCCGGTTGTGGCGACCCTGAGCGAGCTGAGCGAAGAAGCGCTGATTCAGATCCTCAAAGAGCCGAAAAACGCCCTGACCAAGCAGTATCAGGCGCTGTTCAGCCTGGAAGGCGCTGAGCTGGAATTCCGCGACGAAGCGCTGGACGCTATCGCTAAGAAAGCGATGGCGCGTAAAACCGGGGCTCGCGGTCTGCGTTCTATCGTTGAAGCCGCGCTGCTCGATACCATGTACGATCTTCCGTCAATGGAAGACGTAGAAAAAGTGGTCATCGACGCTTCAGTTATCGATGGCCAGAGCAAGCCGCTGCTGATTTACGGCAAACCGGAAGCGCAGCAGGCATCTGGTGAATAATTAACCATTTTGCTCAAGCAGTTAACAAAAAGGGGGGATTTTATCTCCCCTTTTATTTTTCCTGCATTCCCGCCGTTGAATGTATGGAATACATCCCCATATACTGGTTTACATATTAACGGCGACGCGTCGTTGAGTTGCGTCGTCGGCTACCTGGCGGACTTTAAACTAAGAGAGAGCTCTATGAATCCTGAGCGTTCTGAACGCATTGAAATCCCCGTATTGCCGTTGCGCGATGTGGTGGTTTATCCGCACATGGTCATACCCCTGTTTGTAGGGCGGGAAAAATCTATCCGTTGCCTCGAAGCAGCCATGGATCATGATAAAAAAATCATGCTGGTTGCGCAGAAAGAAGCCTCGACGGATGAGCCGGGTGTAAACGATCTTTTCACCGTCGGGACCGTGGCGTCTATTTTGCAAATGCTGAAGCTACCGGACGGTACTGTCAAAGTGCTGGTCGAAGGTTTGCAGCGCGCGCGCATCTCTGCGCTGTCTGATAATGGCGAGCATTTTTCGGCGAAGGCTGAATATCTTGAATCGCCGGCCATTGACGAACGCGAGCAGGAAGTGCTGGTTCGTACGGCCATCAGCCAGTTTGAAGGCTACATCAAGCTGAACAAGAAAATCCCACCGGAAGTGCTGACGTCGCTGAATAGCATTGACGATCCGGCGCGCCTGGCGGATACCATCGCTGCGCATATGCCGCTGAAGCTGGCGGACAAACAGTCCGTGCTGGAGATGTCCGACGTTAACGAACGTCTGGAATATCTGATGGCGATGATGGAGTCGGAAATCGATCTGCTGCAGGTTGAGAAGCGCATTCGCAACCGCGTGAAAAAACAGATGGAGAAATCTCAGCGCGAGTACTATCTGAATGAGCAAATGAAAGCCATTCAAAAAGAGCTCGGCGAGATGGACGACGCCCCGGACGAGAACGAAGCGCTGAAGCGTAAGATCGACGCGGCGAAAATGCCGAAAGAGGCAAAAGAGAAAACCGAAGCGGAACTGCAGAAGCTGAAAATGATGTCCCCGATGTCGGCGGAAGCAACCGTCGTTCGCGGCTACATCGACTGGATGGTGCAGGTACCGTGGAACGCCCGCAGCAAGGTCAAAAAAGACCTGCGTCAGGCTCAGGAGATCCTCGACACCGACCACTACGGCCTCGAGCGCGTGAAGGATCGTATTCTTGAGTACCTCGCGGTGCAGAGCCGTGTTAACAAGCTCAAAGGGCCGATCCTGTGCCTGGTTGGGCCTCCGGGGGTCGGTAAAACCTCTCTCGGCCAGTCCATCGCCAAAGCCACCGGACGTAAGTACGTGCGTATGGCGCTGGGCGGCGTGCGCGATGAAGCGGAAATCCGCGGTCACCGTCGTACCTATATTGGCTCAATGCCGGGCAAACTGATCCAGAAAATGGCCAAAGTGGGCGTTAAAAACCCGCTGTTCTTACTGGATGAGATCGACAAGATGTCTTCGGACATGCGCGGCGATCCGGCCTCGGCGCTGCTGGAGGTGTTGGATCCGGAACAGAACGTGGCCTTTAACGATCACTATCTGGAAGTGGATTACGATCTCAGCGACGTGATGTTTGTCGCGACCTCCAACTCCATGAACATTCCGGCGCCGCTGCTGGATCGTATGGAAGTGATCCGTCTCTCCGGCTACACCGAAGATGAGAAGCTGAACATCGCCAAACGCCACCTGCTGTCAAAACAGATTGAGCGTAACGCGCTCAAAAAAGGCGAGCTGACGGTAGATGACAGCGCGATTATCGGCATTATCCGCTACTACACGCGTGAAGCGGGCGTGCGTGGTCTGGAGCGCGAAATCTCGAAACTGTGCCGTAAGGCGGTAAAACAGCTGCTGCTGGATAAATCGCTGAAGCACATCGAGATTAACGGCGACAACCTGCATGACTTCCTTGGCGTGCAGCGCTATGACTATGGCCGGGCGGATAGCGAAAACCGCGTGGGTCAGGTGACGGGTCTGGCATGGACGGAAGTGGGCGGCGATCTGCTGACCATTGAAACCGCCTGCGTTCCGGGCAAAGGTAAGCTGACCTATACCGGTTCACTGGGTGAGGTGATGCAGGAGTCCATCCAGGCTGCGCTGACCGTGGTGCGTTCGCGTGCGGATAAGCTGGGTATCAACTCAGACTTTTACGAAAAACGCGATATTCACGTGCACGTACCGGAAGGCGCTACGCCGAAAGATGGCCCAAGCGCAGGTATCGCGATGTGTACCGCGCTGGTTTCCTGTCTGACGGGCAATCCGGTGCGCGCCGATGTGGCGATGACCGGGGAAATTACCCTCCGTGGCCAGGTGTTGCCAATCGGTGGTCTGAAGGAAAAACTGCTGGCCGCGCACCGCGGCGGCATTAAGACTGTTCTGATTCCTGATGAAAACAAACGTGACCTTGAAGAAATTCCAGATAACGTTATCGCCGATTTAGATATCCATCCGGTGAAACGAATCGAGGAAGTTCTGGCACTTGCACTGCAGAACGAGCCGTTTGGTATGGAAGTCGTCACGGCAAAATAGTGATTTCGCGCAAATTGCGCTAAGAAAAATAGGGCTGGTAAGTAAATTCGTACTTGCCAGCCTTTTTTTGTGTAGCTAACTTAGATCGCTGGCAGGGGGGTCAATTACAACTCTGTTGTAAGGGCATGACAGTCCTGATATAACTGCTGCGCGGTCGCGCCACGAAGGATTCTGGTGCGATATAAATTATAAAGAGAGGAAGAGAACAGTGAATAAATCTCAACTGATTGACAAAATTGCTGCCGGTGCGGACATTTCTAAAGCCGCAGCTGGACGTGCGTTAGATGCTTTAATCGCTTCTGTTACTGAATCTCTGCAGGCTGGGGATGACGTTGCGCTGGTAGGGTTTGGTACTTTTGCTGTTAAAGAGCGCGCTGCCCGTACCGGTCGCAATCCGCAAACAGGCAAAGAAATCACCATTGCTGCTGCTAAAGTACCGGGTTTCCGTGCAGGTAAAGCGCTGAAAGACGCGGTAAACTGATCGACTTCCCCACTGGGGTCTGTGACGAAGTACAAGGGCGCATCGTAAGATGTGCCTTTTTTATTTGCCAGAATGAGACTTAATGTGACTTTATACGCACTTGTGGGCTGACAATCACCCCGTTTTCTTGTCAAAATACGTCCTCACGCGCGGCGGCCATCACATGCTATGCTGCGCGAGCTAAAGTCATCTACAGCGGAGCGTTGTTACACCATGATGGACAACCTACGCACGGCCGCCAACAGCGTCGTGCTCAAGATTATTTTCGGTATCATTATCGTCTCGTTCATTTTGACCGGGGTGAGTGGTTACCTGATTGGCGGTGGTAACAACTATGCCGCAAAAGTTAATGACCAGGAGATTGGTCGCGCACAGTTTGAAAATGCCGTTGCCAGCGAGCGTAATCGCATGCAGCAGCAGCTTGGCGACCAGTTCTCAGAACTGGCGGCCAATGAAAATTACATGAAGACCATGCGTCAGCAGGTGCTGAACCGTCTGATTGACGAGGCGCTGCTCGATCAGTATGCCCGTGAGCTGGGTCTCAACATCAGCGACGACCAGGTGAAGCAGGCTATCTTCCAGACCCAGGCTTTCCAGGCGGATGGCAAATTTGATAACGAGCGCTTCAGCCGTATTGTTAATCAGATGGGGATGACGACGGATCAGTACGCGCAGGCGCTTCGTAATCAGCTGACGACTCAGCAGCTGATCAACGCCGTAGCCGGTACCGACTTTATGCTGCCGGGCGAATCCGACCAGCTGGCGGCGCTGGTTTCTCAACAGCGCGTCGTCCGTGAAGCCACTCTCGACGTGAACGCGCTGGCGGCAAAGCAAACCGCTACCGACGATGAAATCAACGCGTTCTACCAGCAGAACCAGGCGCGTTTTATGGCGCCTGAGCAGTTCCGCGTCAGCTACATCAAGCTGGACGCTGCCAGCATGCAGGAAAACGTCTCTGACGAAGAAATTCAGTCATGGTACGACCAGCATCAGGATCAGTTCACTCAGCCGCAGCGTAACCGCTACAGCATCATCCAGACCAAAACCGAAGCGGATGCGCAGGCGGTGCTTGATGAGCTGAAGAAAGGCGCTGACTTCGCCACGCTGGCCAAAGAAAAATCAACCGACATTATCTCTGCCCGCAGCGGCGGTGATATGGGGTGGCTGGAAGATGCTGCGACCGTGCCAGAGCTGAAAGAGGCCGGTCTGAAAGAAAAAGGCCAGCTTTCTGGCGTAATTAAATCCTCCGTTGGGTTCCTGGTTGCCCGTCTGGACGATGTTCAGGCAGCACAGGTTAAACCGCTGGCTGAGGTTCGCGACGATATTGCGGCGAAAGTGAAGCAGGAAAAAGCCCTGGATGCGTACTATGCCCTGCAGCAGAAAGTGAGCGATGCGGCGAGCAACGATAACGAGTCGCTGGCGGGCGCAGCCCAGGTTGCCGGTCTTAAAGTGGTTGAAACCGGCTGGTTTGGCCGCGACAGCTTGCCGCAAGAGCTGAATTTCAAGCCGGTCTCTGAAGCTATCTTCAACGGCGGCCTGGTGGGCGAAAACGGCACGCCGGGCAGCAACTCCGATATCATCACCGTCGACGGCGATCGTGCGTTTGTTCTGCGCATCAGCGAGCATAAACCGGAAGCGGTGAAACCGCTGGCGGATGTTAAAGCGCAGGTGAGCGATATTGTTAAGCACACGAAAGCGGAACAGCAGGCGAAGCTGGATGCCGACAAGCTGCTGACGGCCCTGAAAGAGGGCAAAGGCGATGAAGCGATGAAAGCCGCAGGCCTGAGCTTTGGTGCGCCGCAGACGCTGTCACGCACCGGTCAGGAAGCGCTGAGCCAGTCTGTCTTTGCACTTCCGCTGCCGCAGGCGGGTAAGCCAAGCTACGGCGTGGGCTCCGATCTGCAGGGCAACGTGGTGCTGCTGGCGCTGGACGAAGTGAAAGCGGGTACGATGCCGGAAGAGCAGAAAAAAGCGATGATTCAGGGGATCACCCAGAATAACGCCCAGATCGCTTTCGAAGCGCTGATGAGCAACCTGCGTAAAGCGGCGAAAATTAAGCTCGGCGACATTATCGATCAGCAACAATAATTACGTGCTGCTTCGCAAAAGCAAGTAACGTAATGTCATTCTCAAAGGCCGCTTTCGCGGCCTTTTCCATTTCTGCATTTTGCCTTTTGTACTCTTTTTCCTTCGTCGCTATCGTGACCTTGCTGTCTACAAACAAGGAGATAACAGCATGAAACGAGGAATGAAAACGCTTATTGCCGCCGTACTGGTTTGCGCGGCGGGGAGTCAGATAGCGCAGGCGGCGCCTTCTGCCGGCAAAGCGTCGGCGCCGGTAAAGGAAAGCGTGCAGTCGCCGCAGGCAAAAGCGCCGGATGCGTTAAATGCGGCGGATAGTGAAGGCACCAGGGTGAGTATCAATAACGCCAGCGCGGAAGAGCTGGCTAAGGCGCTGAATGGCGTCGGCCTGAAGAAAGCGCAGGCTATAGTGAGCTATCGCGAAGAGTACGGGCCATTTAAAACCGTTGACGATCTTAAGCAGGTGCCCGGAATGGGCAACTCGCTGGTAGAGAGAAATCTGTCACATCTGAAGCTGTAAATTTTCAGCGAAAGTTTGCACAGTCGTCATTATTTGCCAGACTGAAGAGGTCATGCCAGTGGTGTGACCTCTGACCTCAAAGCAACAATTAAAGATAAGGCATTTGCGCTATGCAGACACAAATCAAAGTTCGCGGCTATCATCTGGATGTCTATCAGCACGTTAACAATGCGCGTTATCTGGAGTTTCTCGAAGAAGCGCGTTGGGATGGCCTGGAAAGCAGCCCGGCCTTCCACTGGATGACCGCTCGCAACATCGCCTTTGTGGTGGTCAATATCAATATCAACTACCGCCGACCGGCGGTACTAGGCGATGTATTAACCGTCACCAGCAAGCTCGAACAGCTGAACGGAAAAAGCGGGACGTTAAGCCAGGTGGTCACCCTCAACCCTAATGGCGAAGTGGTCGCCGATGCGCTTATCACTTTTGTCTGTATCGATCTAAAAACGCAGAAAGCGCTGCCGCTTGAGGGCGAACTGCGGGAGAAGCTGGAGCAGCTTGAGCCTCGCTAACAGGCCAGCCGGAGGGGGATGTCCCGGAGGCGGTGCTGCGCACCTGTCCGGGCTACTTTTCCTCAGCTGTCTGCGATCCGGTAGCGCGGGCAGGCGCACAGAAAGTGGCAGAACTTCCCCGAAAGCGCTTCTGCGTATCTGACCGGGCTATGCATCGTGAGCCGCCTGCGATCCCGCCACGCCGTCGGGAAGTAACCGGTTACTGGAGCCCGGTTTTCTGCTTCATCACCGTCATCACCCCAACTTTATCGCCCAGATACTGGCTCAGCCCGTTGGCGCGAAGATTACAGGCGGCGCACTGCCCGCAGCCGTCGCCTTTAATGCCGTTATAGCAGGTAAGGGTTTCATGGCGCACCAGGTCGAGCTGGCCCCAGTAATCGGCCAGGGCCCATGTTTCGGCTTTATTAAGCCACATTAGCGGCGTCTCAAAGCGAATATCTTTCGCCATACCGAGGCTGACGGCATGGTGCAGCGCTTTCACGAACTCGTCGCGGCAGTCCGGGTAGCCCGAAAAGTCGGTCTCGCAAACGCCGGTGATAATAGCTTCCGCCTTCACCTGATACGCGTAAATGGCCGTCAGGGTTAAAAACAGAATGTTGCGCCCGGGTACGAAGGTATTCGGAATGCCGCTGGCGTCCGGTTCATAATCCGGAACCGGAATGCTATCGCGGGTCAGGCTGCTGACCGCCAGTTCGTTAAGCAGGGTGACATCAAGGACTTTATGGGCCACGGCCCCCAGCTTTAGCGCCAGTTCGCGAGCAACGTCAATCTCCGCGCGATGACGTTGGCCATAATCAAAAGTGACGCAATGCACTTCATCATACTGTTGCAGAGCCTGCACCAGGCAGGTCGTCGAATCTTGTCCTCCGCTGAAGACAACTACGGCGCGTTTCATGGTAATTCCTGACAATCGAAGTGAGGCGCATATGGTAGCGCCTGATGAACGTGACCACCAGCCCCGTCACGGCGCAGAGGCCGGTAGCCAGGCGCTGGCGAAATCAAACCAGCCGCGCGCGTTTAGCCGTAGTCCGTTGACCCCCGGCGGCGCGCTGATGCGATAATTATAATTGAACAGCGGCGTCATGATGGCATCGTCCATCAGACTGTTAAAGACGTTGCGCAACGCTTCGCTACGGCTGCGTTCGTCCGGTAAGGCCTGAACGGCATCCAGCGTCGCCTGGAGATGCGCATATTGCGCCCCGGTCAGCAAATTAGGCCACAGCACGTCGCAGCGTAGCCACTGCTCCAGCGCATAGACCGGCGCTTCGCCAATCAGGCGGTCGCCCATCATCAGGTCCGCCTGTGCAAACTGCTGGCAGCCATCCCAGTTTTTCGCATCATGGAAAATAATCGTCAGCTCACAGCCCAGTTCCGCCAGCCGTTGACGAAGCCGATCCGCCATAGCGTGTAGCTCTACGGGGAGGTGATAGAGCAGCGTAAGCCGTTCGGGCAGAGGGGTACTATGATTTTCAGGCCACTGCGGAATAGACCAACCCGGCAATACTTCGTTGCTGGGCGCGATCAGATCCTCATCCAGCGGCAGGGTTTCTAACAGGGTGGAGCGATGAATCAGCGAGACCAGCCTTTGCGCCTGCGCTTTGTTAAGACGAGGGCTCTGGCGCAGCGTCAGATAGCAAAAGCCGAGGCTAATACTGTTGCTGACCTGACGTAGTCTGGTCAGCTCGTCAGGATCGCCAATGGTTATCTGTACCGGATGACGACAGCTGGTGCCCAGATCCTGCTCGAACAGCTGCGGCGTGATCCAGTATTCCACGGCCTGCAGCAGCGGGTGAGTGAGATGATAGCGCTGATGGTTTTCCAGCCGCACCAGGTCCGGAGTAAATCGCTTCAGGCGAAACGGTCCACTGCCGATCGCCGGATCGTCAGGATGCGCCAGCACGCTGCAGTAGCTGGCAAGGCGGAACGGCAGCCAGTAATCGGCGCGATGCAGGGTGATAGTCAGACACTGGGAGTGGGTGACGCTAATTTCGCTGATACTGGCGAACAGCGTGCGCAGCGCAGGCAGCTGCAGCAGCATCAGGAGCCGCTGCTGCAGCTGTGAGGTTTTAATCGGATCGCCGTTGTGCCAGAACAGGGTAGAACGAATATAAAAGTGCCAGCGCAGGCCGTCAGGCGACACCTCCCAGTGATGGGCTAAATCGCCTATCGGACAGGTACTCTGCGCATCAAATCGGGTCAGACCGGAAAATATCTCCCCGGCCAGGTGCTGCTCCGCGCGTCCCGGCATAAAACCCGGGCGCAGCGGCTCCAGCGGACGGTAGTAAGGAATACGCAGGGTCGGCGTATTGTTCTGCCATTGGCCGCCGAGAAAGGGGGAAAGCAGCGCTTTAAGCTCCACCGGCGCCAGCTGGGCCAGTTCGAGGGCATTTTGCTGCTGCCCTTTATTCAGCGCCTGCTCCATCATCTCATTGCGCAGCGCTTCCGGCGCTTTATAAAACTGGAGTAGCCCGCGCTTTCCGCGACCGGAGCTGGCCTGCCAGCTTAGCCAGCCGGACTCTTGCGCCTGACGTAGCAGGGTTCGAATGTGGCGTTCGCTGCAAAAGCAGCGTTCGGCCAGCTCGCCGACGGTTACCTGCTGCGGCTCTCCGGCGGAGGGCTGCCAGAGTCGCTGGTACTGATGCAGACGGTTTAATAGCCTCATCGCTGTGTAATCCTGCGTAGATTGGTAAACCCGGAACAATAAAATTTATCTATTCACTATTACTTCCGTATATCTCAGGCAATACTGCAACACAAGCAAAATCCACCACGATTTGGGGAGCAGAAGATGGCAAGACTGGCTGCATTCGATATGGACGGTACGCTACTGATGCCGGACCATCGTCTGGGAGAAAAAACGCTTTCGACGCTCAAACGTCTGCGCGATCGCGATATCACCCTGACTTTCGCCACCGGTCGTCATGCTCTGGAAATGCGCCACGTTATCGGCGAGTTCTCTCTGGATGCGTTTTTAATCACCGGCAACGGGACGCGCATTCACTCTCTGGAAGGTGAGGAGCTGTATCGCCGCGATCTGGCTCCCGATGTGGCGGAAGAGGTGCTGCACAGCGCCTGGGAAACCACGGCCAGTATGCATTTCTTTAACGACGGCGGCTGGTACACCGGGCAGGCGATCCCGGAATTACTGAAAGCGCACGTCTTTAGCGGTTTTCGTTATCAGCTGTACGATCCAAAGCGAATGCCGGCGCATCAGGTCACTAAAATCTGCTTCTGCGGCGATCATGACGATTTGCGGCGGCTAAGGCTTCAACTGAGTGAAGCGCTGGGCGGCCGAGCGGATCTCTGTTTTTCGGCGATGGATTGCCTTGAAGTGTTGCCTGGCGGCTGTAACAAAGGCGCGGCGCTGGCGGTATTAAGCCAGCATCTGGGGCTGACGATGCAGGATTGTATGGCGTTCGGTGACGCCATGAACGACCTGGAAATGCTCGGCAGCGTCGGGCGCGGCGTGATTATGGGCAATGCGATGAATCAGCTGAAAGCGGAACTCCCACATCTACCGGTTATTGGCGACTGCCGTCATCAGGCCGTCTCCCACTTTTTGACTCATTGGCTGGATAATCCCGATCTTCCTTATTCCCCCGAATAAAGAGACCCTGCCAGCAAGCCAGATATCCTGTGATATCTGGCTTCTTTTATTTTGCCTGCAGCATGTCGGCGATTTGTGCCTGCCATGAGGAGATATCGCCAATATTGGCCGCTACCCACTGCGGGTTGTAGTAGGTTTCCAGATAACGTTCACCGCTGTCGCACAGCAGCGTGACGAGAGAGCCGGTGCGCCCCTCTTCGCGCATCCGCACGGCCAGCTGCAGTACGCCCCACATGTTGGTGCCGGTGGAGGCGCCGACCTTACGTCCGAGCAGCGTTTCCAGCCATAGCGCGGTGGCGACGCTGGCGGCATCCGGTACCCGCAGCATCTCATCGACCACGTCGGGAATAAACGACGGTTCGACGCGCGGGCGGCCGATGCCCTCAATTTTACTGCCGACCGGGCTGCGCAGGCTGGCGTCGCGGCTCTGCCAGTAGTCCATAAACACCGAGTTTTGTGGGTCAACCACCAGCAGCTGTGTATCGTAGCCCTGACAGCGAATGTAGCGTCCGATAGTGGCAGAGGTGCCCCCGGTGCCCGCGCTCATCACGATATACGACGGCTGCGGATGCGGCTCGTGGTTCATCTGACGGAAGATACTGTCGGCGATATTATTGTTTCCCCGCCAGTCGGTCGCCCGTTCGGCATAGGTAAACTGATCCATATAATGGCCGTTCAGCTCGCGGGCCAGGGTTTCGGAGGCGGCATAGATTTCGCAGGCGCTATCGACGAAATGGCAGCGGCCGCCGTAGAACTCAATTTGTTCAATTTTACGTTTTGCCGTACAGGAAGGCATCACGGCGATAAACGGCAGGCCTAAGAGACGGGCGAAGTAGGCTTCAGAGACGGCGGTCGAACCGGAAGAGGATTCGATAATCGTTGTCCCTTCTTTAATCCAGCCGTTGCACAGACCATAGAGAAACAGCGAGCGGGCCAGGCGGTGCTTCAGGCTACCGGTTGGATGGGTGCTTTCATCCTTCAGGTAGAGCTGGATCCCCGGGAACCCCGGAAGCGCCAGACGAATAAGGTGCGTGTCGGCGGAACGCTGATAATCGGCATTAATTTCACTAATCGCGTGTTTAACCCAGGCGCTGTTCATCTCAAATTCCTGTTTGTCATTTTGTGCCCAGCTTAGCGGAAATCGAAGGAAAAATTGTTGCCATTTAGCCTTTCAATTACAATGAATGGAGTAAATTTTTCTCCCAAGGTGCCCTATGTTAGATAAAATTGACCGTAAGCTGCTTTCTTTACTGCAAACCGACTGCACCCTCTCTTTGCAGGCGCTGGCCGATGCCGTTAATCTGACCACCACGCCCTGCTGGAAGCGCCTGAAGCGGCTGGAAGATGAAGGTATTCTGCGTGGGCGCGTCGCGCTGCTGGATGCGGAAAAGGTCGGGCTTGGGCTGACGGCGTTTGTGCTGATTAAGACTCAGCATCACAGTAGCGACTGGTATTGCCGCTTCGTCAGCGAAGTCACGCAGATGGCGGAGGTTCTCGGTTTCTGGCGTATGGCGGGGGAGTATGATTATCTGTTGCGGGTCCAGGTGGCGGATATGAAGAACTACGATGATTTTTATAAACGCCTGGTTAACAGCGTGCCGGGGCTCTCGGATGTCACTTCGAGTTTTGCCATGGAACAGATAAAATACACCACTGCCTTGCCGATTGATTAACGGCATCAGCCGCTACGAATTACACACTCAGGATTTAACTGCTTGCGATTATTTGCCCAACTTAGCTGGTATTTCCGCCGGGAGTGGCGTCGTTACCTCGGCGCTATTGCTCTGCTGATCGTCATTGCCATTCTGCAACTGGTGCCGCCAAAGGTGGTGGGTATCGTGGTTGACGGCGTAACAAAACAACATTACACCGCGGAAAAGGTGTGGATGTGGATCGGCCTGCTGGTCGTTATTGCGGTGATGGTCTATCTGCTGCGCTACGTCTGGCGCGTATTGCTTTTCGGCGCCTCTTATCAGCTGGCCGTCGAACTGCGCGAGGATTTCTATCGCCAGCTCAGCCGCCAGCATCCGGCCTTTTACCTGCGCCACCGTACCGGCGATCTGATCGCTCGCGCCACCAACGATGTGGATCGGGTGGTGTTCGCCGCCGGCGAGGGGGTATTAACCCTGGTTGACTCGCTGGTCATGGGCTGCGCGGTGCTGATTGTCATGTCGACGCAAATCAGCTGGCAGTTAACCCTGCTGGCGCTGCTGCCCATGCCGCTGATGGCGCTGGCGATTAAGCGTAACGGCGATGCATTACACGAACGCTTTCGCGTCGCGCAGGCGGCCTTCTCCAGCCTCAACGACCGCACCCAGGAGAGCCTGACCAGCATCCGCATGATCAAAGCCTTTGGTCTCGAAGACCGACAGTCGGCGCTGTTTGCCGCCGACGCCGCGGATACCGGGGCGAAAAACATGCGCGTGGCGCGTATCGACGCCCGCTTTGACCCGACGATTTATATCGCTATCGGGACCGCTAACCTGCTGGCCATCGGCGGCGGCAGCTGGATGGTGATCCAGGGCAGCCTGACTCTGGGTCAGCTCACCAGCTTTGTGATGTACCTCGGCCTGATGATCTGGCCAATGCTGGCGCTGGCGTGGATGTTTAACATCGTGGAGCGCGGTAGCGCGGCCTATGCGCGCATTCGCACCATGCTGGAGGAGGCGCCGGTGGTGAACGACGGCAGCGAGCCGACGCCGGAAGGGCGCGGTACGCTTAGCGTCGCCGTGCGCGAGTTTATCTACCCGCAGGCGAACAAGGTCTCGCTGGAAAAGGTCAACTTTACGCTCCAGCCCGGGCAGATGCTGGGGATTTGCGGGCCGACCGGCTCCGGCAAGAGCACCATTCTGGCGCTGATTCAGCGCCACTTTGACGTGACTGAAGGCGATATCCGCTTCCACGACGTTCCCCTGACCCGGCTACAGCTGGATAGCTGGCGCGCACGTCTGGCGGTGGTTAATCAGACACCGTTCCTGTTCTCTGATACCGTCGCCAGCAACATTGCCCTCGGTAAACCGGACGCCACGCAGGAGCAAATCGAGCACGTTGCGCGGCTTGCCAGCGTGCATGAGGATATCCTGCGCCTGCCGCAGGGGTATAACACCGAAGTCGGCGAGCGCGGCGTTATGCTTTCCGGTGGGCAAAAACAGCGTATTTCCATCGCCCGCGCGCTGCTGCTGGAGGCGGAGATCCTGATCCTTGATGATGCGCTGTCGGCGGTGGACGGCAGAACGGAGCACCAGATTTTGCATAACCTGCGGCAGTGGGGAGAGGGGCGGACGGTGATCATTAGCGCCCATCGCCTGTCGGCGTTGACCGAGGCCAGCGAAATTCTGGTGATGCAGCACGGGCATATTTCCCAGCGCGGTCGCCATGAGGCGCTGGCGGCGCAGCCGGGCTGGTATCGGGATATGTACCGTTATCAGCAGCTGGAAGCGGCGCTGGATGATGTCCCGCAGGAAGATAAGGAGGTCGCCGGTGCGTAGTTTCACTGAACTCTGGCCGACCTTAAAGCGCCTGCTGGCCTACGGCTCCCCGTGGCGTAAACCACTGATGATAGCGGTTGCCATGATGTGGGTTGCGGCGGTGGCGGAAGTCAGCGGCCCGCTGCTGATCAGCTACTTTATCGACAATATGGTGGCGAAGCACTCGCTGCCGTTGAAGCTGGTCTGCGGTCTCGCCGTGGCCTATATCGGCCTGCAACTTCTTGCCGCTGGCCTGCATTATTGCCAGGCGCTGCTGTTTAATCGCGCGGCGGTCGGCGTGGTGCAGCAGCTGCGCAGCGATGTGATGGACGCCGCGCTGCGTCAGCCGCTCAGCGAGTTTGATACGCAGCCGGTCGGGCAGCTCATCTCGCGGGTTACCAACGATACCGAAGTGATTCGCGATCTCTACGTGACCGTGGTGGCGACCGTGCTGCGTAGCGCCGCTTTGATTGGCGCGATGCTGGTGGCGATGTTCAGCCTTGACTGGCGGATGGCGCTGGTGGCTATCGCTATTTTCCCGGCGGTGCTGATCGTGATGATGATTTATCAGCGCTACAGCACGCCCATCGTCAGGCGGGTTCGCGCCTGGCTGGCGGACATCAACGACGGTTTTAATGAAGTGATTAACGGCATGGGCGTCATCCAGCAGTTCCGCCAGCAGGCGCGGTTCGGCGAGCGGATGCGCGAGGCCAGCTACGCCCACTATCTGGCGCGTATGCAAACCCTGCGTCTTGACGGCTTCCTGCTGCGCCCACTGCTGAGCCTGTTCTCTTCATTAATTCTCTGCGGCCTGCTGATGCTGTTTGGTTTCAGCAGCAGCGGAACGATCGAAGTCGGGGTGCTATACGCCTTTATTAGCTATCTTGGGCGACTGAACGAGCCGCTGATCGAGCTGACCACCCAGCAGTCAATGCTGCAGCAGGCGGTCGTGGCGGGCGAGCGCGTCTTCGAGCTCATGGACAAACCGCGTCAGGCGTGGGGTGAAGATAGCGAGCCGCTGCGCAGCGGGGCGATGAGTATCGATCATGTCTCTTTTGCCTACCGCGACGATAGCCTGGTGTTGCAGGATATTAATCTCGATATCCCGTCCCGCAGCTTTGTGGCGCTGGTTGGTCATACCGGGAGCGGTAAAAGCACCCTGGCCAGCCTGATGATGGGCTACTACCCGTTAACCCAGGGAGAGATTCGCATCGACGGTCGTCCGCTTTCTTCCTTAAGCCACAGCGCGCTGCGTCAGGGGATTGCAATGGTGCAGCAGGATCCGGTGGTGCTGGCTGACACCTTCTATGCCAACGTCACCCTCGGTCGCGACATCAGCGAAGAGCAGGTGTGGGAAGCGCTGGAAGCGGTACAGCTGGCGGCGCTGGCCCGTGAAATGGAAAACGGTATTTATACGCTGCTGGGCGAGCAGGGGAATAATCTCTCCGTTGGCCAGAAACAGCTGCTGGCGCTGGCGCGGGTGCTGGTCGATACGCCGCAGGTGCTGATTCTTGATGAGGCGACGGCCAATATCGATTCCGGTACCGAGCAGGCGATTCAGCAGGCTCTGGCTCGGGTGCGCGAGCACACCACGCTGGTGGTGATTGCGCACCGCTTATCGACCATCGTCGAGGCCGATACGATCCTGGTACTGCACCGCGGTCAGGCCGTTGAGCGCGGAAGTCACCAGCAGCTGCTGGCGGCCAGAGGCCGCTACTGGCAGATGTATCAGCTGCAGCTGGCTGGCGAAGAGCTGGCGGCCAGCGCGCAGGAAGAGTCGCTTATCGCCTGATGCACCATAAACAGGCAGCGGCGCCGCCGCGGCCTGAGGTGGTGCAAAATCGTCACAAGCTGCGCACTGAAATGGTGCAGTTTCAGGCAAAAGAGGCATTTTGCCGCTTCGTTTCCGCCGAATTATTCTCCTTCCTCCTCAAAAAGGGCCGCCTGGCGGTCCTTTTTCATTTCTGGCATAGCCCTTGCTTTATTAGAGACGTGTTAGCTGCGGCCATTACCGAATTCTGACTGGAGGGGACTTATGAAGCTGGTTACCGTGGTAATCAAACCATTCAAACTGGAAGACGTGCGTGAAGCATTATCTTCAATGGGTATTCAGGGCCTGACGGTCACTGAAGTTAAAGGGTTCGGCCGTCAGAAAGGCCACGCGGAGCTCTATCGCGGCGCGGAATATAGCGTCAATTTTCTGCCGAAAGTGAAGATTGACGTCGCGATTGCCGACGATCAGCTGGACGAAGTCGTCGATGTCATCAGTAAAGCGGCTTACACCGGAAAGATTGGCGACGGCAAAATCTTTGTCGCCGAGCTGCAGCGTGTGATTCGCATCCGTACCGGCGAATCAGACGAAGCGGCACTGTAACTTTCAGACCACACAGTGATGGGGAACGAAACAATGAAGATAGCAACAATGAAAACAGGTCTGGGAGCGTTGGCTCTTCTTCCGGGGCTGGCGATGGCCGCACCGGCGGTCGCGGACAAAGCCGACAACGCTTTTATGATGATTTGCACCGCGCTGGTGCTGTTTATGACGATTCCGGGCATCGCGCTGTTCTACGGCGGGCTGATCCGCGGTAAAAACGTTCTCTCCATGCTGACGCAGGTCATCGTGACGTTTGCGCTGGTCTGCGTACTGTGGGTGGTTTATGGCTACACGCTGGCCTTCGGCGCTGGCGGCAGCTTCTTCGGCAACTTCGACTGGGTACTGCTGAAAAATATTGAACTGAAAGCGCTGATGGGGAGCTTCTATCAGTACATCCACGTTGCTTTCCAGGGCTCCTTTGCCTGTATTACCGTTGGCCTGATCGTCGGTGCGCTGGCGGAACGTATTCGCTTCTCGGCGGTACTGATATTCGTTGTGGTATGGATGACGCTCTCTTATGTGCCGATTGCGCACATGGTATGGGGCGGCGGTCTGTTGGCTACGCACGGCGCGCTTGATTTCGCCGGCGGTACGGTTGTTCACATCAACGCCGCGGTCGCGGGGCTGGTGGGCGCCTACATGATGGGCAAACGCGTCGGCTTTGGTAAAGAAGCGTTCAAACCGCATAACCTGCCGATGGTTTTCACCGGTACCGCCATCCTCTACGTTGGCTGGTTTGGCTTTAACGCCGGTTCAGCAAGCGCGGCGAACGAAATTGCCGGTCTGGCGTTCGTTAACACCGTGGTTGCAACGGCGGCGGCTATCCTGGCATGGACCTTCGGCGAGTGGGCAACCCGCGGCAAGCCGTCACTGCTGGGCGCCTGTTCAGGGGCGATTGCCGGTCTGGTCGGCATCACTCCGGCCTGTGGCTATATTGGCGTCGGCGGCTCGCTGATTGTGGGTATCGCAGCGGGCCTTGCGGGTCTGTGGGGCGTCACCGTTCTGAAACGCTGGCTGCGCGTGGATGACCCGTGCGATGTGTTTGGCGTCCACGGCGTCTGCGGTATCGTAGGTTGCATCCTGACCGGTATCTTCGCCGCGACTTCTCTGGGCGGTGTGGGCTACTCGGAAGGCGTCACCATGGGCCATCAGGTTCTGGTACAGCTGGAAAGCATCGGTATCACCATCGTCTGGTCCGGCGTCGTCGCCTTTATCGGTTACAAGGTTGCCGATATGACCGTTGGTCTGCGCGTACCGGAAGATCAAGAGCGTGAAGGGCTGGATGTAAACAGCCACGGCGAAAACGCCTACAACGCCTGATAAAACGGGTTATCTCCTGAAGCAGTAGAGCCTCCCCTCGGGGAGGCTCTGCTTTTTTATGCGTTGCGATTACGCATGACGCCTTCCTGCACCGTGGAAGCCACCAGCGTACCGTCCTGAGTGTAGAACTCGCCGCGGACAAAACCGCGCGCGCTGGAGGCGGAGGTGCTCTCAACGCTGTACAGCAGCCAGTCGTTGATGTTGAACGGGCGGTGGAACCACATTGAGTGATCGATGGTGGCAACCTGCATGCCCGGCTCCAGAAAACCGACGCCGTGAGGCTGCAGGGCAACGGGCAGGAAGTTAAAATCCGAAGCGTAGCCCAGCAGAGACTGATGGGTGCGGAGATCTTCCGGCACTGCGCCGTTGGCGCGGATCCAGACCTGACGCGTTGGTTCTGCAACGTGTCCTTTCAGAGGGTTATGGAATTCGACCGGGCGAATCTCCAGCGGTTTATCGCAGAGAAATTTCTCTTTGACCTGCGGCGGCAGCAGGTGGGCCAGCTTGCGGGCAATATCCGTTTCGGAGGGAAGCGCGTCCGGAGCGGGTGCCGCTGGCATGGTTTTCTGATGTTCATAGCCGGGTTCTGGCGCCTGGAAAGAGGCGGTCATATAGAAAATGGGCTTCCCGTTTTGAATCGCCGCCACCCGGCGGGCGCTGAAGCTATTGCCATCGCGCAGGACTTCAACATCATAGATGATAGGTTTCAGGCTATCGCCGGGACGCAGGAAGTAGCTGTGAAACGAGTGAATCAGGCGTTCTGAGGGCACCGTCTCTTTTGCCGCATACAGCGCCTGACCCACTACCTGGCCGCCAAAGACCTGTCGCAATCCCAGATCTTCGCTCTGTCCGCGGAACAATCCCTCTTCAATTTTTTCCAGATTTAACAATGCCAGCAAATGGGTTAGTGCCTGACTCATAGTTATCCTCAATCAATGATGACTGCCTGGCGCAGCGCGTTATTGAGGCAAAGTATAACCTGGAATCGCAAGTGGTCCGATGGGTTCAATAATCTGAATATGGGCTCTTTTCCAGGAAGAGATCTGAGATCTGTGCCACACTTATTCACGATACTAATGTCCTGTCCCCGATTGTGGCTGGATGTACTCCTGTTAAAGAAGGGATGAAAAGGAGAAAAGAATGAAATTTGCCTATATGTTAAGTGCTTTAGCCGTAGCGGCTACGCTGTCTGCCTGTGCGAACAACCACAACAGCAATGCAGCGAACCAGGCGGCGCCCGATCCTTATGGCATTGCCTCACTAAGCTCCTCGCAGCAGCAGCCTAACGTATCCGGGACCATCAATATTCGACAGCGCGTGGCGTTACCGCCGGACGCGGTATTGACCGTAACCCTGTCGGATGCGTCTCTGGCCGATGCGCCAGCGCACGTGCTGTCGCAAAAAGCGGTAAGGACCGAAGGGAAGCAGGCGCCGTTTAACTTTGTCCTGCCCTATAACCAGGCGCAAATTCAGCCTAATGCCCGCATTCTTCTCAGCGCGGCGATTACCGTTAACGGTCAGCTGATGTTTATTACCGATACCGTGCAGACGGTGATTAACCAGGGCGGTAACCGGGCCGATCTGGTGCTGGTGCCGGTTCAGCAAACGGCGGTGCCGGTGGCGAACAACAGCGCTCCTGCTGCCCAGTAACTCCCCACCATGCCCCTTTACAGGGGCATTTTTTTGCCTTCAATAAATCCAGCGGTAGTGCTGGAGATCAATATGTCCGCTGCCTGAAACCTGGACGCCCTCCGCCAGTAGCGCCTGGCGTTGGCGCTGCAGATCTGGTCCGGTAAGGGAGATATCGCCGTGGCGGTTGACGACCCGATGCCAGGGGAGAGTCGATCCTTCCGGCAGGCGCTTTAATACTCCGCCCACCTGGCGAGCCGCTCGCGGTGAACCCGCCAGATGAGCAATGTCGCCGTAGGTGGCAACGTATCCCTCTGGAATCGAGGCGACTATCTGCCAGACCCGCTGCGGAAAAGTATCGTGAGAATCCATAGTACGTCCTGTTGCCGGAAAAGGCTCAGGATAAGCGTTGTATGACGGGCTGTACAGATAGCGGGTCAGGCCGATTTAACGATGGTAAATTCCAGCGCCAGACCCAGCACCTGCATGCCATGAACATTTTCATTCGCCGTATTGCTCAGCAGTGTTTCGAGAAACTTCAGGCGTTTTGACTGGGCGTTAATCACCAGCTTTGCGCGCATTGCCGGAAGCTTAAGCGTTGATATCGGATACACCACGCGACCGCTGACGTCGATGGGGAGTTTACGTAATTCAATGTGCTGAAGGACGCCGACGGTAGAGTAGAGCAGCGCGACCGGGGTGACGGCGAGCAGCTGATTATTGCTAATCGTCACAAAATCGAGGATGACCTCCGGACGCAGAAAGTTTAAACCGCGGAAGGAAACGGTCACTTCGGCGATGGCCGGCATCGCCAGGGTAGTGATTAAACGCGGTGATTCACTCATTCATATACCATTGAGACAGTGCGTTGATTAAAAAAGACGGTAGATAAGCCTCATTATGGCCGCTGGCGAGGATTTCCGCTGAGAGTGTGCTCGCAATCTCATAAGGGGATCGGGGCCATTTTACGGTGAGAAGCCGCTGTAGACGCGACTTTGCGCAATAAACCAGCACCCAATCGCCGGCGGCTTGCAATTCAGGGGTTCAGCAGGGATAATGCGCCAGCGCGTTAGGTAACTAACGCTCTCAATGGGGGCTCTGTTGGTTCTCCCGCAACGCTACTCTGTTTACCAGGTCAGGTCCGGAAGGAAGCAGCCAGAGCAGACGACGTGTGTGCCGGGATGTAGCTGGCAGGGCCCCCACCCATTTCAGGGTACCCTCTCGCTATTCGCATTCATTCCATGGTTTCCCTCAGCCTTCATATTTAATATCCACAAATATATTGTGAGTATTTTTGGTTTCTAAACCCTCTATTTTTTATGCCAAAAAATTCACTACGTCATAAATTTGAAATTTAACTGAAATATTATTGTCATATATAACGTGCAGATTATTCATGGGAAAATGTTGTTTGATATAAGCTAAAAATATATCTCTGGATCAGCATGTTAACTTCGTGTATTAATTATATGATGATTTTATTTCACGGGAAGCGTGACTATGACCACTGTGGTTCTGAACGTAAAAATTGATGGCGAGTTAAAAGAAAAGCTGCGTCAGTATGCGGAAGAAAATAACGAAAATTTAGGAACAGCTACGGAGAAACTGCTGCTGCTGGCCTTTCAGGTAGCGGAATCAGCAGACGAGGCGGGGGTTTCGGAAGAAGATATCGATAGCCAGCATACCGAAGAGGAAGCGTCTCCATTAACCCCTAAAGAAATCAAAGCATTACGTAAAATTCTGAAGAAGAAAAAATGAAACAACAACTCTCTACAGCCAGCAACTATAGCGAAGCCTGCGATATGCTGCGTTCCGGATACGTTAAGCACGTACGCCTGAACTGGAATATCGGTAGCGATGAGTTCTTTCGCATTGCCTCCGACTGGTGTGACACAGGGGCAAAAATAAAAAAAGATGAAGACGGCTTTATTATTTCTCTGAAAGGGTTTCCGATCCCGCGTCAGCATTAATGAAACTATTGCAATTTTGTCATCGGGCTGACACGTCAGAAAGACAAAATTGAAGCGCAATTTTATAAAAACATCTCATATGCGTCATGGATGATGGTTTTTGACGGGCTGGCTCCAGCCCGTCGATATTTTCTTAAATGATTTTCCTCAGGCGGAAGCTCTCTTTCTGCTCAGTCAGGCTATGCCACAACGGCTGCAATGTCGTAAATGCGCTGCGCAGTTCGTCATCCGAAAGGGTAAAGGGCAAACGCAAATAGCGATCAAACGCGCCGGCCAGGCCAAAGCGAGTTCCCGTCCCGATGTGAATCCCCCGGCTTTCAGCGCGAACGGAAAAGAGCGTCGCCAGCATTCCCGGTAATTCCACCCAAAAAGAGAGTCCTCCCTCCGGCGGCGTAAAGCGCCAGTGGGGAAAATATTCCGCCATCAGCGCGCCGCACATATTCCGGCGAGTCGCCAGCATGGCGCGCCGTGACGGTAGCAGCCTGTGCTCATTCTCAAGCAACCAGCAGCAGGCCAGCTGTTCCAGCAGCGGGGAGCCGAGATCGAGAGAGTCGCGGGCCTGAACCAGCGAAGCAATGGTTCGCGAAGAGGCGCGGATCCAACCTATGCGCAGGCCGCCCCAGAAGCTTTTTCCCGCTGAACCGATGGTTATCACCGGGGCATCAGGATTAAATGCCGCTAAAGGCGGCGGCGGCGGGGCGTCATACCATAAATCCACCATCGTTTCGTCTGCCACCAGCGTGGTGCGGGTTTGTGCGGCGATGTCCGCTACCCGCTGGCGCGTTGCGCTATCCATACAGCGGCCGGTGGGATTATGAAAATCCGGCATCAGCCAGGCCAGACGCGGAGCCGTTTGGGCAATCGTTGCCGCCAGACCGTCGCAATCCCATCCCTGCTGCGGTAACGCCACGCTAACCGGACGACATGATGCGCCCTGTATCGCGCTAAGCGCCATGGGGTAAGTTGGCGCATCCACCACCACCCGATCGCCGGGCCCGGTGAATAAACGCAGTACCAGCGCAAAACCGCTAAGGGCCCCGTTGACGATCATCACTTCATCGCTGCGGGTTGGCAGCCCGCGTTCGCTATAGCGGCGGGCGATGGCTTCGCGCAGAAGCGGGAGCCCTTGTTGATCGTAACCGGTGTTGGATAAATGTTCAGGCATGATCTTTAAGGCCTGGCTGTAGGCCTTATGGATCTCGGGGCCGGCGCTAAGGGCGGCAACGGCCAGATTCACCGATAGCGGGTCCGTTTGTTTGGCCGCCGCCTCTACCGGACGCTCCGGCAAGGCGATCCGCGAACCGCTTCCCTGACGGCTGTAGAGATAGCCTTCTTCCCGAAGCTGACCGAGCGCGCTGGCAACCGTGGTGCGGCTGATATTCAGGGCAGCCGCCAGTTCACGTTCCCCGGGCAGTCGCGTTTCCAGCGCCAGGCGGCCATCGAGAATGAGCAGGCGCAGCGCCTCTGCAAGCTGACGCCATATAGGCGTGCGAGAAGTGGACTCCTGCCAGTGACCGAGCAGCCGTACCAGCGATTGTGCACCAAAGCGACGAGATAACATAGCAATCCACTTTTTAAAAACTGGCCATTAATTATCAATCCATTTTTACTGATGATAAGGGAAATCGCAATTGCCCTGAGGTGAAAAATGGTACGTCGCTTGCTGCAACTTTACATTGGTCTGGTCCTGTACGGCGTGTCGACCGCGTTATTTGTGCATGCCAATCTGGGGGCCGATCCGTGGGATGTTTTTCATCTGGGGATCGGTAAGCAGTTTAATCTGGATTTTGGTACGGTCATGATCCTGACGGGAGCGGCAGTGCTGCTGCTGTGGATCCCGCTACGGCAAATGCCGGGGCTGGGTACGGTGAGCAACGTGATTGTGCTGGGGCTGGCGGCAAACGCGACCTTAGCCGTGCTGCCGCCGTTGGATTCGCTGGTGGCGCGTAGCCTGCTGCTGGCGGGCGCTATCGTACTGAATGCGCTGGCGACGGGGATGTATATTGGCGCGGGCTTTGGTCCCGGGCCGCGCGATGGGCTGATGACCGGTCTGCATGCTCGTACGGGGTGGTCGCTGCGCGGTATCCGCACCGCGATTGAAGTTTCGGTCCTGCTGATTGGCTGGATGATGGGCGGCAAGTTTGGCGTGGGAACCGTACTCTATGCGTTAACTATCGGCCCGCTAATCCAGCTGTGTCTGCCGTGGTTTCATCAGCCAGCCGCGCGGAAGGCTCTGGCGAAACCCGGTGAGGCTATCTCCTGATTTTACGCTGCCATCAGACCTGGAGACTAAACTTATCAATTCAGATACGGCCGGATTCTCCGGCCGTACTGTTCACTTCGGAGAGCAGACTCATGAAGTACGTTGATGGTTTTGTCGTTGCCGTACCGGCGGAAAATAAGGAGGCATACCGCGAGATGGCAGCAAAGGCCGCGCCATTATTTAAAGAGTTTGGCGCACTCCGCGTGGTCGAGTGCTGGGCGGATGATGTCCCGGATGGCAAGCTGACCGATTTTCGCCTGGCGGTGAAAGCGGAGGAGAGTGAAGAGGTGGTGTTCAGCTGGATTGAGTATCCCTCTAAAGAGGTTCGCGATGCCGCGAATGCCAAAATGATGGCCGACCCGCGGATGAAAGAGTTTGGCGAATCGATGCCCTTTGATGGAAAACGAATGATATACGGCGGCTTTGCCCCGCTTCTGGATGAGTAATTCATCTTTGCCATCCCCATAGCTTTTGGGGATGGCGATAGACGCGCTACAGATGACTCCAGCCATGCAGCAGCATATAAAAACCCACCACCATAATCAGGGTGCCGGAAATCCACGGCGCTTTGCGCGAGAGATCGTTCAGCCCGGGCCAGCGGTTTGCCACGTGCTTCAGGCTGAGGGCGGCAATTGCGCCGGAAGCCACCAGGGTGATCGCCAGCCCAACGCTAAACCCCAGTACCAGGGTTGCCCCCAGCGAGAACTTTTTCAACTGCAGGCAAATGAGCAGTACGGTAATGGATGCCGGGCAGGGAATGAGTCCCCCCGTCAGTCCGAACAAGACGATCTGCCCGGTGGTGACCCGCTGGCCGTTAAAGCGGCGATTGATCGCTTGCGCATGCGCGCGCTGATGGGCGTCCTGCCAGTCATCGGCGGCAACCCGCGAAGGTTGGTGAGCGTGAGGATGATGTTGATGCGCAAGGTGGCGATCGTGATGATGTTCATGTTCATGTTCATGTTCATGTTCATGTTCATGGTCATGGTCATGGTCATGGTCATGGGTATGGTCATGGGTATGGTCATGGGTATGGGTATGTGAACGCGATTCGCGCCAGGTACGCGCCAGCATCCAGCAGGCAATCAGTACGATAAGGCCCCCTGAGATCAGCTGAAACCAGGGTTCCGACGTTTGTGCATTCCAGCCGCGGCCGAACCACAGGCCTGCCATGGCCACCAGCCAGACCACCGCCGTATGCGATACCGTCGCCGCCAACCCCAGCAGCACCGCCTGCTTTAATGTTCCCCGCACCGCCACGATAAATGCCGCCATCATGGTTTTTGAGTGCCCGGGCTCAAGGCCGTGCAGCGCGCCCAGCAGAATCGCGCTGGGAATAAATAGCCAGGCGTTGCCCTGCTGCAGGAGTGAAGCGAAATCGTTCATAACGTGATCCCTAACTAAAAAGTGCTTGTATGCTACTCCCCCCCAGTACATAAATACTACCCCCCAGTAGAAAAATACTCCGGGGGAGTAGGGCATGTTATGCTGTTCTGATTGCATACAAGGGTCGTTAGTGGAAACGATCGATTAATCAAATAGTGGATCGCGAAATGTCACATACCGTTCGTCACAAGAAGATGTTATTGACCCGATTGAAGAAAATTCAGGGGCAAAGCGCCGCGCTGGAAAAAATGCTTAACCGCGAGCATGAATGCGCAGAGGTTCTACAGCAGCTGGCTGCCATTCGCGGTGCGGTAAACGGCATGATGATGCAGGTTATCCAGGGGCATTTAACGGATCATGTCGTGAAGGAGCCCGAAGAAGGTCAGCGTGAGGCTGACCTTGATGTGGTGATGCAGGTGATAAAATCCTATCTGAAATAGGCTCAGTCATCATGTGTTCCGGACGGCGATGAATACGCCTTAAGGTTATTCTCGGCCCACAGAATAAATTTCTCTTTTGGCAGCGCCTTACTATAAAGCCAGCCCTGGGCATACAGCACGCCATGCATGCGCAGCCAGTCGCGTTGGCTTTCGGTTTCGACGCCTTCTGCGACGGTCGCCAGATTGAGCGCTTTCGCCATTTCAATGATGTGCGGCGTCAGCGATTCACACTCCAGCGTATCGACAAATGCTTTATCGATTTTCAGGGTATCAACGTCCAGCTTTTGTAAATAGCTCAGGCTGGAATAGCCGGTGCCGAAGTCATCGATGGAGATACGGTGTCCGGCCTGACGATAGCCGGCGATGACTGGCAGAGTGGTTTGCGGGTCGACAAAACCGCGCTCGGTGATTTCCAGAATGATCTGCTGAGCGCTGATGCCCCAGCGCTGAAGCTGCTCTTGTAACAGCATCGGCAGCCTTGGCGAACGCAAATCATCAACCGACAGGTTTATCGAGATATGTATCTCCGGGCGCTGCCGCAGCCAGGTACCGAGATCGGTAAAAATTTTTCGTACAATATCTTCGGTTAAGCGGGTAATCAGCCCGGTTTGTTCGGCAAGCGGAATAAAAATATCCGGCGATAAGAAACTGCCATCGGGCTGCCTCCAGCGAGCAAGCGCCTCCGCGCCGACGATCTTTCCGCTCTGCAGCGAAATAATGGGCTGGTAATAAACCTGGATGGCATGAGAATTCAGCGCGTCCAGCATCCCATTACGCGGTGAGCGCAGCCTCCGCAGCAGGCGAAGCAGCAGAAATGAGGCCAGAAGGCTGGTGAACAGACCAATCGGCAGCCACAGCATCAGCTGCTGATGTAGCTTTTTCTGCAGCGGCACCGTCGAGGACCAGGTGGCAATGGCCAGCCCCAGCTCCGGGAGACGATGAAGACGATAAACGGTGCTATCGAGGGTTAGGGTCCTGGCATACTGATGCTTAATTCTCTCCCAGACGGCAGCGTTGAGCGGTTTACTGCTAATGATGATTTGATTGCGCTGCGTGCCGAACAAGAGCGTGTGAATCTGTTCATGGCCTAATGGAATGACATCGATAAACGACTCGGGATCGATCATCACCACGTGATGCTCGCTGCCCATGGCCGTCATTTTATGTTTCAGACCCAGATCGTTAACTGAGGTAAGCCAGGTACGATAGCCATCGGCCGTGATGTGGTCGGGAGCAGGAAAGGTAACCGAAACCTGATGATCTTCGAGGGAAGAGCACTGCGGAATACCCTCATGTAACCACAGCACTTCCTGAACGTAGCGATGGGTATAGGCGATCCGTCGCATCGTGAGCAAATGCTGCGGACTGCAGGTGGTAGCCGCATGCGCATCAGCTTCGTTCAGCGCCTCTCTTGCCTGATCGGCAACCTGCTGAACGCGGGCCAGTACGCGGACGGAAAAGTTGTCCAGTTCGCTATAAAATTGCTCTTTGGCCTGCTGCATTGCCAGCCAGATGCTCAGCGCGACCAGCAGGATAATGGCCAGTATCAATACCCCTGTAACCAGACTCACCTGATGCCGGGTCGTCATGAGTATTTCCTTATTTTATTGAGGGGTTCGATGAGTATACGCGAAAGATAAAAGAGGGTTCAGCACGGGGTAGAAAAAGGCCCGAACCGCAAGATAGCAACGAATTCGGGCTAACAGTGGATGAACCGCGACGCCCAAGGCCTGGAGCGTCGCGGAGAAAAACGAGGGCTGGTATGCTGGCAATAAGCGTTGTCAGCACAGATTCATATTCTAAAGCGCAATCATGACAGTCATATGTTGCGCTTAATGGGCGTCCGGCGCAGCGATGTCAGCGCTAATCCGCTGGTCGTTTTCGTCGAAGACCATGCAGTAGCGATCGTCAAACGCGACCCTTATCTTCTGCCATGGACGGAAATGAACGTCGCCGGGCAGCAGAATTTTGACGTTATCGTGGCCGTAGCACTGGCCGAACAGATAGGTGTTGTTACCCAGTCTCTCCACGACTTCACATTGAAACTCAACTACGGTACCGATATTCACATCAGTTGAGAGATGTTCAGGGCGAATACCGAGGGTAACGGCAGCGCCGGGCTGCAGCGGCGATGTGGTGATATTGAGCGTCAGATTATGATCTTGCGCCATTTTCACGCTAAGCTGGCCCGGCTGCCATGCGGTGACCGTCGCGGGCAGGAAGTTCATTTTCGGCGAACCGATAAATCCCGCAACGAACTTATTGACCGGGTTGTAATACAGCGACATCGGCGAACCCATCTGCTCAACTTTGCCGTAGTTCATCACCACGATTTTATCGGCCAGCGTCATCGCTTCAACCTGATCGTGGGTGACATAAACCATGGTGGTTTTGAGTTCATGATGCAGTTTAGCAATATGCAGGCGCATCTCAACGCGCAGCTCGGCATCCAGGTTGGAGAGGGGTTCATCAAACATAAACACCCGTGGATTACGCACGATGGCGCGACCGATCGCCACGCGCTGGCGCTGGCCGCCGGAAAGCTGCTTAGGTTTGCGATCCAGCAGATGAGAGAGCTGCAGCGTTTTCGCCACCATTTCAACCTGGCGGCGAATTTCATCTTTTGGCACTTTATTCACCTTCAGGCCATAGCCCATATTTTCCGCTACCGTCATATGCGGGTAGAGCGCATAGGACTGGAATACCATGGCGACGCCGCGATGGGCAGGAACGACATCATTCATCACCTCATCGCCAATAAGCACTTCACCTTCGCTGACCTCTTCGAGACCGGCAATCATTCGCAGTAGCGTCGATTTGCCGCAGCCTGACGGACCGACGAAAACCGCAAACTCGCCATCTTCAATATCAAGATTTACCTGATGCAGCGTCACTGTACTGCCGAACCGTTTGGTGACATTCCTCAGTCGTATATTGGACATCAACACTCCCCGGGTTAGTAGCCGTTTTTGCCGTTGGGATTTGGGCTGTGACGCATTATTTGTATAACGTGTAACAATTCAGCCGGGCGATGCTCAACGACACTAAAATCATGCAGTGACTATAACTTCCAGAGTTTTAGCGCCCTATATCGATGTTTCATTTCTGCAATCACGATCACACAACTGGCAGCTTTCAGTAGTTTTGTCAGCATTCAAAGCGTACCGTATAACAAATCAGGAATAACGGCATATTTGTTTATGAATCACCGTTTATCAGTTAACTGAAAGATTCTCGGAAGTCACATCGCCCAATAAAAACCATTAAATTGTTATACCTTCACATGAGGTTGATAATGAAAAAGAACACTCTTGCTGCACTGATCCTTACTACTCTGGCTGCCGGGCAGCTGGTTAGCCTGCAGGCGCACGCGGCCGGACAGCTCAACGTCTGGGAAGACATCAAAAAATCCGACGGCATTAAGGCCGCGGTAAGCGATTTTGAAAAGCAGTTCAACGTTAAGGTGAACGTGCAGGAAATGCCGTACGCCCAGCAGCTGGAAAAGCTACGCCTTGATGGCCCGGCGGGCATTGGCCCGGACGTGCTGGTGATCCCTAATGACCAGCTAGGCGGTGCGGTCGTCCAGGGACTGCTGTCTCCCCTGACGCTGGACCAGGCGAAGCAGGAGGCCTTTACGCCGGCATCAATCAACGCGTTCCATATGGATAACGTGCTTTACGGCGTACCGAAAGCGGTGGAAACCCTGGTGTTGATTTACAACAAAGACCTGATCGATAAGCCGCTGGATAGCCTGCAGGACTGGTTCGACTATTCGAAGAAGCAGCGCGAAGAGGGTAAGTACGGCCTGCTGGCGAAGTTTGACCAGATCTATTACAGCTGGGGCGCTATTGGCCCAATGGGCGGCTATATCTTTGGCAAAAACGACAAAGGCGGCTTCAACCCGCAGGATGTCGGCCTGAATAAGCCAGGCGCGGTGGAAGCGGTGACTTTCCTGAAAAAATTCTACACCGACAAGGTATTCCCGGCGGGGATCCTCGGCGATAACGGGCTGAACGCCATCGACTCGCTGTTCACCGAGAAGAAAGCGGCTGCGGTGATTAACGGCCCGTGGGCCTTCCAGCCGTATGAAGCGGCAGGCATTCATTATGGCGTCGCGCCTTTGCCGACGCTGCCGGATGGCAAACCGATGAGCTCCTTCCTCGGCGTGAAGGGCTATGTCGTCTCGACGTGGAGTAAAGATAAAGCGCTGGCGCAGCAGTTTATCGAGTTCATCAACCAGCCGCAGTACGTGAAAGCGCGTTATGTCGCCACCGGAGAAATCCCGCCGCTGAAGGCCATGATTGACGATCCGCTGATTAAGAATGACGAAAAGGCCAGCGCGGTGGCGGTGCAGTCAGCGCGGGCGACGGCGATGCCCGGGCTCCCGGAAATGGGTGAGGTATGGGGCCCGGCGAACGCCGCGCTCGAGCTTAGCCTGACCGGTAAACAGGAGCCGAAAGCGGCGCTCGATAACGCTGAAAAGCAGATCAAGATGCAGATCGAAGCCATGCAGGCCAGCAATCAATAATTCGGTGATGTAACAGAACGGGAGGGCCGACCTCCCGTTTTCAGAAGGAGTCGTGTGTGATTATCAATCCCAGCGAAAATATTGCCGAAGCGCGCGGCGCAGGACGCCATGCGTGGTGCGGCCTGTTGCTGGCTATCGTGCCGGGTTTTGGGCAGTTTTATCACCGCCAGTGGCTGAAGGGGATTGTCTTCCTGGTGCTGCTGAGCAGTTTTATGAGCATTTTCTATGACTTTCTCAGCGAAGGCCTGTGGGGGTTATATACCTTAGGCGAGGAAGTCCCGCGGGATAACTCTATTTTCCTGCTGGCGGAAGGGATAATCAGCGTACTGATTATCGCATTCGGTTTGTTGGTCTATTTCCTCTCGCTGCGCGATGCCTGGGTTAACGGCAAAAAGCGCGATGAAGGCATGGCGCTGAATAGCGTACGCAAGCAGTATCAGATGCTGCTCAGCGAGGGTTTCCCGTATCTGATGATCACGCCCGGCTTCATACTGCTGGTGTTTGTGGTCATCTTCCCGATCCTGTTTGGTTTTGCTATCGCCTTTACTAACTACAACCTTTATCACACGCCGCCGGCGAAGCTGGTGGATTGGGTGGGATTCAAAAACTTCATCAATATCTTCACATTATCCATCTGGCGCTCGACCTTCTTTGACGTACTGCAGTGGACGGTGGTGTGGACGCTGCTGGCGACGACCCTGCAATGTACCGTCGGCGTGCTGCTGGCGATTCTGGTCAACCAGAAAGATCTGCGCTTTAAGCCGATGATCCGCACAATTTTCATTCTGCCGTGGGCGGTGCCGGGCTTCGTGACGATTCTGGTTTTTGCCGGCATGTTCAATGATTCATTCGGGGTGATTAACAACGCCATTTTGTCCTTCTTTGGCATCACGCCGAAGGCCTGGCTGACCGACCCGTTCTGGACTAAAACGGCGCTGATCATGATGCAAACCTGGCTGGGCTTTCCGTTTGTTTTCGCCATGACCACCGGCGTCCTGCAGGCGATCCCGGACGATCTGTATGAAGCGGCCACCATGGATGGCGCCAGCGCGTTTACCCGCCTGCGGACCATTACTCTGCCGCTGGTGCTCTACTCCATTGCGCCGATCATCATCACTCAGTACACCTTCAATTTTAACAACTTCAATATCATCTACCTGTTCAATAACGGCGGACCGGCGGTAGCCGGGTCGAATGCCGGCGGTACGGATATTCTGGTGTCGTGGATCTACAAATTAACGATGTCGTCTTCGCAATACGCCATCGCGGCCACCATCACGATTCTGCTGTCGATTTTTGTCGTCGGCCTGGCGTTGTGGCAGTTCCGCGCCACGAAATCCTTCAAAAACGACGACATGGCGTAAGGGAAGCAACATGGCTAAATCACCGAGTATTAAACGCGAAAAGTGGATTCGCCTGTCTCTCACCTGGCTGGTGGTCCTCTTCGTATCGACGATCATTATATATCCGCTGGTCTGGACGGTAGGGGCGTCTCTGAACGCCGGGAACAGTCTGCTGAGTACGTCGATTATTCCTGAAAACCTGTCGTTCCAGCATTACGCGGATCTGTTTAACGGCAATGTGAATTATCTCACCTGGTACTGGAACTCGATGAAAATCAGCTTCATGACCATGGTGTTGACCTTAATCAGCGTGAGCTTCACGGCCTATGCGTTCTCCCGGTTTCGTTTCAAAGGGCGGCAGAACGGGCTGATGCTGTTTCTGCTGCTGCAGATGATCCCGCAGTTCTCGGCGCTGATTGCGATCTTTGTTCTCTCTCAGCTGCTGGGGTTGATCAATAGCCATCTGGCGCTGGTGCTGATCTACGTTGGCGGCATGATCCCGATGAATACCTGGCTCATGAAGGGGTATCTGGACGCGATCCCCAAAGATCTGGATGAATCCGCGCGGATGGATGGCGCCAGCAGCTTCCGCATCTTTATCGAAATCATTATGCCGCTGTCGAAGCCGATTCTGGCGGTGGTGGCGCTGTTTTCATTTACCGGCCCGCTGGGGGACTTCATCCTCTCCAGCACCATTTTGCGTACCCCGGATAAATACACGCTGCCGATTGGCCTGTATAACCTGGTGGCGCAGAAAATGGGCGCCAGCTACACCACCTACGCGGCGGGCGCGGTGCTGATTGCCGTCCCGGTGGCAATTCTCTATCTGGCGCTACAAAAATACTTTGTTTCCGGCCTCACCTCAGGCAGTACAAAAGGATAACCCCATGAAAAGATTAACACCCGCGTGGCTTGCTGTTTCTCTGGCATGCTGTTTTTCCGCCGGTACGCTGGCGGCAGATGCGCTGCAAACGAAGGCGTTTAGCAATATGCCCGCTGATTTTATTAAAGGCGCGGATATCTCCACGCTGCTGGATGCGGAAAAGCACGGCGCGAAGTTCTTTAACCACAACAATCAGCCGCAGGATCCGATCGCGATTCTGAAGGCCGACGGCGTGAACTATGTTCGCCTGCGCCTGTGGGTGGATCCAAAAGACGCCCAGGGTCAGCGTTACGGCGGCGGCGATAACGATCTGGCGGCGACGCTGGCGCTGGCGAAGCGCGCAAAAGCACAGGGTATGAAGCTGCTGCTTGATTTTCACTACAGCGATTTCTGGACCGATCCGGGCAAGCAGTTCAAGCCGAAGGCCTGGGAGAAAATGGATTATCCGCAGCTGAAAACCACGATCCACGACTACACCCGCGACACGATTGCCCGCTTTAAGCAGGAGGGGGTGCTGCCGGATATGGTCCAGATCGGCAACGAGATCAACGGCGGTATGCTGTGGCCGGAGGGCAAAAGCTGGGGGCAGGGCGGCGGCGAGTTCGATCGCCTGGCGGGGCTGCTAAACGCCGCCATTGACGGCCTGAAGGAAAACCTCACCGGCGGCGAGCAGATTAAAATTATGCTTCATCTGGCCGAAGGCACGAAAAACGACACCTTCCGCTGGTGGTTTGATGAAATCAGCAAGCGCAACGTGCCTTACGACATCATTGGTCTGTCGATGTACACCTACTGGAATGGTCCGATTAGCGCGCTGAAAGCCAATATGGACGATATCAGCAAGCGCTATAACAAAGACGTGATAGTGGTGGAAGCCGCTTATGCCTATACCCTGGAAAACTGCGACAACGCCGAAAATAGTTTCCAGGCGAAAGAGGAAAAGGATGGCGGTTATCCTGCCACCGTACAGGGGCAATATAATTATATTCACGACTTAATGCAGGCCGTTGCGGACGTACCGGATCACCGCGGTAAAGGTATTTTTTATTGGGAGCCGACGTGGATTGCCGTACCGGGAAATACCTGGGCGACGCCTGCCGGAATGAAATATATCCATGATGAATGGAAAGAGGGGAATGCCCGGGAAAATCAGGCGCTGTTTGATTGCCAGGGAAAAGCATTGCCGTCGATGAAGGTATTCAATTAATTATTCAGCTTTACACTTCAGGATGTTTATTATGAAAAAATTTGCGCCTTTGAGTCCGAAGGTCAATGCGCTATTGCATGGCGCCGACTATAACCCGGAGCAGTGGGAGAACTATCCCGATATTATCGATAAAGATATTGCCATGATGCAGCAGGCAAAATGTAATGTTATGTCGGTAGGGATATTTAGCTGGGCGAAACTTGAACCTCAGGAAGGCGTATTTGAGTTTGGCTGGTTGGACAGTATTCTGGATAAACTCTATGCCGCCGGCATTCATGTCTTTCTCGCGACCCCAAGCGGCGCGCGCCCGGCCTGGATGTCGCAGAAATATCCTCAGGTCCTGCGCGTCGGTCGCGATCGGGTGCCTGCGCTGCACGGTGGACGTCATAATCACTGTATGTCGTCGCCGGTCTACCGTGATAAAACCCTGAAAATAAATTCCCTGCTGGCGGAGCGCTACTCGCAGCATCCGGCGGTGCTGGGCTGGCATATCTCCAATGAATACGGAGGAGAGTGCCACTGTAGCCTGTGCCAGGAGCGTTTCCGCGACTGGCTGAAAGCGCGCTATGAAACGCTGGATAACCTCAATCACGCCTGGTGGAGCACCTTCTGGAGCCACACCTACAGCGACTGGTCGCAGATCGAATCTCCGGCCCCGCAGGGGGAAGTCTCCATTCATGGTCTGAACCTGGACTGGCATCGCTTTAATACCGCTCAGGTGACGGACTTCTGCCGCCACGAAATTGCGCCGCTGAAAGCGGCAAATGCTGCGCTGCCGGTAACAACCAACTTTATGGAGTATTTCTACGATTACGACTACTGGCAGCTGGCGCAGGTGCTGGACTTTATCTCATGGGACAGCTACCCCATGTGGCACCGTGATAAAGATGAAACCACGCTGGCCTGCTACACCGCTATGTATCATGACATGATGCGCAGCCTGAAGGGCGGCAAACCGTTTGTGTTAATGGAATCCACCCCGAGCGCGACCAACTGGCAGCTGACCAGTAAGCTGAAGAAACCGGGAATGCATATTCTCTCTTCTCTGCAGGCGGTGGCGCACGGCGCGGATTCGGTGCAGTACTTCCAGTGGCGTAAGAGCCGCGGTTCGGTTGAGAAGTTTCATGGCGCGATTATCGATCATGTCGGTCATCTGGATACGCGCGTGGGTCGTGAAGTGACGGCGCTCGGCGAGATGTTAAGCCAGCTGCCGGGCGTCGTGGGCTGCCGGACGGATGCGAAAGTGGCGATTATCTTCGACCAGCAAAACCGCTGGGCGCTGGATGATGCACAGGGGCCGCGAAATCTCGGTATGGAGTATGAAAATACCGTCAACGAACATTACCGTCCGTTCTGGGAGCAGGGGATTGCGGTTGATGTTATCGATGCTGACGTTGACCTGAGCGCTTATCAACTGGTCATTGCGCCAATGCTGTATATGGTTCGTGAGGGATTTGCCGAACGCGCCGAAGCGTTTGTGGCTAACGGTGGTCATTTAGTTACAACATACTGGACGGGTATTGTTAACGAATCCGACCTTTGCCATCTCGGCGGTTTCCCGGGCCCGCTGCGTAAACTGCTGGGCATTTGGGCGGAAGAGATTGACTGCCTGAACGACGGCGAACGCAACCTGGTACAGGGGCTGGCGGGCAATGAAGGGGGCCTGCAGGGACCGTATCAGGTACGCCATCTGTGTGAACTGATCCATGCCGAAACGGCGCAGCCGCTGGCGACCTACCGCGATGATTTTTACGCGGGAAGACCGGCGGTTACCGTCAATCACGTGGGTAAAGGTAAGGCCTGGCACGTCGCTTCGCGCAACGATCTGGCTTTCCAGCGGGACTTCTTCACCGCCATAAGTAAAGAGCTGTCGCTGCCGCGTGCGGTGGCAGCCGATTTCCCGCCGGGCGTGGTGGCGACCGCACGGACGGACGGTGAGACCACCTACGTGTTCCTGCAAAACTACAGCGCGCAGCAGCAGCAGGTGACCTTACCGCAGGGCTATCAGGACAGCCTCACCGGCGCGGCACTGAACGCGCCGTTGACCTTAAAAGCGTGGGATTGCCGCATTCTCAGCCGTCACGCGTAATTTTTCTCTATCCACGCCTGCTCGCAAGAGCAGGCGTTTTTTTATCTGCTTATCAGGAGTCTATTATGGTGAGTTTAAAATCCTTTCTGAATTATTTCTCCCAGTCTCGTCCGGCGGTAACGTTAAGCCCGGCGGAACAACAACAGATTGAACGTTTAATTCAGGCTTTTGGCGGCGAGGCGAATATTGTCAACGTTGACGCCTGTATCACCCGCTTACGCGTCACGGTGAATAATCTGTCGATTGTTGACTCTCAGGCGCTACAGCAGCAGGGAGCGCTTGGCGTTATTATCCTTGGGCAGCAGGTGCATGCTATTTTCGGTAAACAGTCGGATGCTTTGCGTCAATTACTTGACGAACACTTTGCCAGCCGTAAATAAAATAAAACGGGATAACGCAATAATGAGTTATCCCGAAAAGAAAACAAAGCATTCAATGGCAATAATGATTACCGGAGGGTAATTAACGACCTTACAGCTGGAGATAAAACAGTTAAATGACGACTACCACCAGGCCTCGACCTGTACACCAAAGTTCCACGTATTATTGGCAGTTTGATCTTCGAACGGTTTACCGTTTTCAGAGTCATTCAGATACGAAGCGAAAATGCGCAGTTCCGGGCGAGACATAAAGTCAGGGCCATCGGCCAGGCCCAGCGCGATGGTATATTTCTCACCGGCCTGCTTATAATCAGTATTGTTCTTGTAGCTATCTTTTTGGTAAAAGCCACCCACTTCGCCAATCAGGCGCACGTATTCGGTGAACTGATACTGCCCGCGAGCCACCAGCGACAGCATGCGCGTTTTATCCGTGTAATCGGTGATGTTGTCCGCGGAGCCCCAGGTGAGAACGTGGTTAATGGAGAACTTTTCGGTAATCGGAATTAAACCGGTATTAATCACGCGGTATCCGGTGGCGTCATTGACGTAGTTCCACATGTCGTACCAGCCGCCGCCCTGGGAAACCATGTTCTGCGCCAGCCCTTTGTTTGCGTACTGCAGCACCGTTTTGTTGTAACCACCCAGCATATCCTGGCTGATTTCACCGGTTAGCATGACGCCGTTTTCAGCATCGTATAGACCACCGTAGGAGTCCTGCTTTTTAGTGGTATTCGGCATCGCGTAGTCGATACCAAATTCGGTCCACGAACCGGCCCACGGCTTCCAGCCTGCGTAGCGCAGGTCGAGGTAGTTAATGTTGACGTTGCTATCGCCATCGACGCGGTAGTCGACGTCATTGGCATCTCCGCGGATCCAGGCAAATGAAACGGCCCCCGGGCCGAGCGTATAGTTTTCGATCCCGGCACCGGATCCGGAAATGTTCCAGTATTTGGTATCAATGATGTGGAGATCGTGGCGCTGGTAGTAGCGTTTACCGCCCCAAATGACCGCGTTCGGATCGCCGGGGACCAGCCCTTTGATTTGCAGGTTGAGCTGGCGCAGGCCGAATTGGGCATCATCATCGAGCGTGGTTTCGTTATCGTTAGAACCGTCAGAGACCATGCTGACCATGCTATCAAGATAGAAGCTAACGTCATTCTTCTTATAGACCTCTGATCCCAGCTCCAGCTCGCCGTAGGTATCGGACTCATTACCCAGACGGCCAATTTTGTTTTTTTGCCATTCGGCCTGACTACCGTCGCCGGAGACCCCAACCCCGGCGCGCATATAGCCATGAAAATCGATACCCGGAAGCGTGGCGGAAGCAGCAAACACGGATGGTGAAATCAGCGCAGCGGCCAACGCAGCGGAGAGTGTGCGCAGCGTAGTGTTCATGTCTATCCTCTTATTGTTTTGTATTACGTTCACATAACCGATGTCATAAAATGCCTAAACCCGAATTCAGGCAATTAAATGATCGCTATAGTGTGATTAACTGCAAATAAATTGGCGGGTTTTATTACGACTAGTGAGTCCATTCACAATTTGTTGTATTGTGAGCGTAATACTTTTTGTGATGATTGTGGTTCGGGGGACGCGGCGATGAGCGTTTTTTCACATTGCCCCTGTTACAATCCAGGGATAACAACATAAGGAACCGGACTATGAAGTCTAAAAGCGCGACCTTAGAAGACGTTGCTCGCCATGCGGGCGTCTCCTATCAGACCGTGTCCAGGGTACTCAATAAATCTGCTAATGTATCCAAAGCCACACGCAGCAAGGTGGAGAAATCCATTGAGGAGCTGCGCTATGTCCCAAACCGCCTGGCGCAGCAGCTGGTAGGAAAGCAAAGCCGCACCGTGGGCCTGGTCACCATCTCCCTCGCATTGCACGCGCCTTCTCAGGTGGCTGCTGCGGTAAAACGCTATGCGAATGTGGAAGGCTATCAGGTGCTCATCTCTATGATTGATGAGAGCGTCAACCAAAGTATTCAAGATTCCATTAATGAACTTAAGTCTCAGCTGGTAGATAAGGTCATCATCAACGTGCCGCTGGAGACTGAACTGGCTCAAAAAATTGCCGCTGATAACGATGATATCGTCTGTCTGTTTTTAGATGTTGACCCCTACAGCTCCGTGTTTAACGTTTCGTTTAACCCGGCTGACGGCACCCGGGCCAGCGTCAAATATCTCTATGAAATGGGGCATCGGGAGATCGCGCTGCTAGCCGGCCCGGAAAGCTCGGTATCGGCCAAACTGCGTCTGAAAAGCTGGATTGAGACCCTTGAGGGATATGGCCTGCAGCCGGTCACGGTGATTCGCGGTAACTGGGATGCGCAGAGCGGCTATGCCGGCGCGCTGCAAATGCTGCGGGAGACGCCAAACTTTACCGCCGTTCTGGTGGGTAACGATCAGATGGCGCTGGGCGTACTGAGCGCGTTTCACCAACATCAGGTGCCGATTCCGGGGGAAAAATCGGTTATTGGTTATGATGACACCTATGAGAGTTCGTTCTTTTACCCGGCGCTCACCACCGTTTCGCTGGATCTTGATTTACAAGGAAAAGAGGCCGTCCGGCGCCTTCTCGATAGCGGCGATCGCGAGACATCTCATACTTCTTCTATCCTTCCGGCTCGTCTGGTCGTGCGCCACTCTACCGGGCCAAAAACGGAGCCGGGTAAAAACCTGCAGTCTATTGCCGAACAGCTCAGAGCGCTGGCGCATCAGCTTAATCCTTAATCCGCAACGGGCGGCCTGCGCCGCCCTTTAGCCCCTTCCATTCTCAGGGTTGATCTTTGTATTCACCCGGCGTACCATAATGTTATGTTATAACGTAATGATTGAGGTCGCTATGAAACCCAATATTCATCCGCATTATCGTACGGTGGTTTTTCACGATACCAGCGCCAATGAATACTTCAAAGTCGGATCAACGATCCGTACCGAGCGCGAAATTGAGCTGGAAGGCGAGACGTATCCCTACGTAACGCTCGATGTCTCCTCCAAATCGCATCCGTATTACACCGGCAAACAGAAGGCCTTCAACAATGAAGGCAGCACCGCGCGTTTCCGCCAGCGCTTCGGCGGTTTTATTGATGCGAAAAGGAGTAAATAATGCAGGTGCTCAACTCATTGCGTAGCGCGAAACAGCGCCACCCGGATTGCCAGATCGTCAAGCGTAAAGGGCGGCTGTACGTTATCTGCAAAAGTAATCCTCGCTTTAAGGCCGTCCAGGGGCGCAAGAAGAGACGTTAACGGAAGCTCTCCAGCGTTCGTAACTGCCGGCCGTCGGCGCTAAAGTTGTCGGCGGCCAGCCACTGCTGCATTGCCTTGTCAATCTGCGGCCACTCGGAATCGATAATCGAAAACCAGTCGGTATCGCGGTTGTGGCCCTTTATCACCAGCGCCTGACGAAAACGCCCCTCATACTGAAATCCCAGCCGCAGCGCCGCCCGGCGTGAAGGCTCGTTCAAACTGTTGCATTTCCACTCGTAGCGACGATAGCCGAGCGTTGCAAAAATATAATGCATCAGCAGCCATTGAGCCTCGGTGGCCATCGCCGTCCGGCTTAGTAAAGGCGAGAAGTGAACGTGGCCGACTTCAACAACGCCATTTTTAGCATCGATTCTCATCAGCGCCAGTGAGCCGACGGGCTGGTCTGTCCGTTGATCTATCACGGCAAAGTGAATGGGATCGGCCTGCCCGGAAACGTGCTCTATCCACGCGCGGTATTCCTCTACGCTGTTATCCGGCTCACGCAGCAGCCACGTCCAGCTTCGGGTGTCCGGGGCCAGCCGATGGGCGTCAAACAGCGCACCGGCGTGCGTGGAGCGCAATGGCTCAAGGCGGCAAAGGCGGCCCTGCAGATTCAACCTTTCAGGATGCGGACGGGGCAGCCAGTCGGGCAGGGCTGCGCCAACGGGTTGATCGAATTGATTAAGATGGCTCATGAGGTTTTCCTTTGGCAGGTGAATGCTGCGAGATTAGGCGCTTGTTGGTTCCATAAAAAGAACCACAGGAGTATGTTTTTAGGGTGCCATGAGGAGCGATGATGAATATTCCGGATGATGCTTTTTTTGCTTTACTGGAGCAGGCCCTGCGCGGCAGGGGAGGTGGAACCCTGCAGCGTACGCTCTATCAGACACTACGCGAGGCGATTTTGCAGGGGGCGCTGGCAGGTGATAGCCGTTTACCCGGCTCGCGCGCCATGGCCCAGCGTCTGGGACTGTCGCGCAACACCGTCAACGGCGCGCTGGAGCAGCTGGCGATAGAGGGGTATTTATTACGTAGCCGCCAGGGGACGTCCGTCGCGCCTTTAGGAACTCAGGGAGAGGGGGACGTTGAGGCGCGCCATATTGTGCTCCCTGAATACTTACAGGGATTACCGGCGGCAATCCATCGTGATTCACCCACGCTGCTCTTTACGCCGGGAATGCCTGCGGTTAACTACTTTCCGCTTTCCATCTGGCGTCGGCTCCTGGATCGCGTACTGCGTGAAGAGGGAAGCGCATTATTGGGCTACGGCGATGCGCAGGGAGAGCTCGTACTGCGAAAAGCCATTGCCCGCCACCTTGCGCTCTCGCGGGGGATCCGCTGTGAAGCCAGCCAGATTGTGATTACGGAAGGTGCGCTGGAAGGCGTCGATTTATGCACGCATTTGCTGAGCGTCGCTGGCGATACGGCATGGGTAGAAGAACCCGGCTATCCGGGAGCAAAAAGCATCTTTCTCAAATCCGGACTTCATATAGAGGGCGTGCCGGTTGATCATGAAGGGATGCGTTTTGATAGTCATAATGATAGTGAAGCGCCGCGATTGATCTTTACTTCACCTTCCCATCAATACCCCTGCGGGGCAGTGATGAGCGCCGGGAGGCGACTGGCGCTACTGGAGTATGCCCGACGGCATGATTCTTGGATTATTGAAGATGATTACGACAGCGAGTTTCGCTACAGCGGTGAGCCCATTCCGGCCATGCTGGGGATGGCCAGGCAGGCGCCGGTGGTTTATCTTGGGACATTTAGCAAAACGCTATTTCCGGCGCTGCGCATTGGCTTTATGGTGATGCCTCCCGCGCTGGCGGAGGCCGCACGTGGCGCCATTGGTTCGCTATTACGCGGAGGCCATCGGGCCGAACAGAGGGCGCTGGCGTTGTTCATTGAGGAGGGGCACTACGCACGTCATTTAGCCGCCATGCGCCGTTTATACCGTAAACGTCAGCAGCAGCTGCGGGAGATTCTGGCTCAAGAGCTCAGGCATCCTTATGAACTGTTTGGCGGCGAGGGGGGCCTGCACCTGACCGTTGCTATCGACAACGTGGATGACCTGGCGATTGTGCAGCAGGCCCGGCGGTTTCAGCTGGCACCCGGGGCGTTAAGCCGTTTTTACCTCGATGTAAAAACGGCGCGAAGCGGCTTTGTTCTGGGCTACGGTAATACGTCCGCCTCGCATTTTATGGCTGCGGTACGGACGCTGAACCGTCTTATTGCGCTGGACCGACGCGGGTAAGAGAAAACACATCGTAAAAGGAGAGTTCGCCTTTGGTGGCGATCATTTTTTGTAGCTGCGCCTTTTGTTCGCCGCCGACGCGTGGCGATTGCAGGATGCGTTCAAGCAGCTGGTCAGGGACAAATCGGGTGTTGTACCACTCACCGTTGTAGCACACGCGGAAATCAAGAACGTCAATATCTTCATAACGATAGCGCGGGTAGACGTCGAAGAAGAAGAAACCGTTTAGCAGAACAAATAACACAATTAACAGCCAGACAGAATCTACCAGCGTTTCGGAACGTAGCATCACAATAAGCGTGGCCAGGAAAGCCGCGTACATGGCGACAAAAAGCCATGGATGGTTGCGAATAAAGCTAATGCTAAAGCGCGGACGGTTGTCGCGCTTCTCTTTCACATTAAGCTCATCAATGGTGCTCTTCAGCAGCAGCTGTATTTCTGTCATCTTATTCCCCAAATTCTGCCATGAGCCCGTATCCAGGCGTGACAAACCGGGCTCAGCCTGAAGACTATTTTATGTTGCGTAAATCCATGGGGAAAGTAACAGATTGGTTGCAGAAAAGCATAACAGTTACCGTTTTTCGCTCTCCAGCATTTTGATTATCCGTGCCGGGTTTCCGCCGACGACGGCGTTTGCCGGCACATTTTTTACTACGACGGCCCCCGACGCCACCACGGCATTATCGCCGATAGTGACGCCTGGATTAATCACTGCCCGGCCGCCAAGCCACACATTGTGGCCAATGGTGACGGGTTTTCCGTACTCTTGACCACTATTGCGGTCGACAGGGTCAAGGGGATGCGTAGCGGTATAAATATGCACGCCCGGCGCCAGCATGCAGTTATCGCCAATATGAATTGGACAGACGTCAAGCATGACGCAATCAAAGTTAGCGTAGAAATTTTTGCCGAGGAAGATATTGTAGCCATAGTCACAGCGAAATGTGGGTTCGATATACGCGTCACTCGCGTGCCCAAGCAGTTCAGAAAGTAATGCGTTTCTTAATTCACGTTCTTCAGGCGCCGAATGATTGTAGCGGTGCAGCAGCTGTCTGGCCCGCAGACGATCGGCTTTCAACGTGGCGTCACCTGCCAGATACAGTTCGCCGGCAATCATTTTTTGTTTCTCTTCGCTCATGGAGGCTTTCCTTATTTCCTTATCGTTAGGCCGCCATAGTATAAAAAAGAAACCGGTTTCATATTCGCATTGAGCCAACATCTGTGAGCACTGTCACACTTATTATCATCACGAGAGAGGGGCGTTTTCGGCACGAGATGTATGACTTTCATTTGAAATAAACTAGCGGATAAATTTCCAGACTGAAGGGGGGATCTTGTCATACAGTTTATTCATCGTCAGCTCAGCAAGACGATGGTCGGCCGCTGAGTAAAATACCGCCAGTTCATTATCGGAAAGTTCATATTTATTTTTTTCAATTACGCGCTCCAGCGTATCAATTGTCTGACAGCGTCGTAAACGCATCAAATAGTCTATTTTGGTTAATGTTTTATCAGACATAAATTCACCTTTTGATTGTAATAATACTAACAAGAAAGACTGGCCGGGTTTTCCCGACAGGCGTTGACAAAGCAGCGGAATAACCGATTGCCAGATTTACGCCATTTCTGCAGATCTGCGCTGTTAATGCCGTAGTTGCTGAACAAGACGAAAGTGTCATCCAGATATTCGTCAATCTGGGTAATCAGCTTATTATCCTCGGCGTACTTAATTTTATAATTAAGTGCGAACGCGGCAATGTGCTCGATCAATTCATTAAGTTGAAGATTGACAGCCGAGGTCGGGTCATTAACCCAGCCGTGGTTGCTCTCTTCCAGGTTTGCAAGACAGTCATGATACAGGGTTTCGCAGAGAAATTTAAGCTGCGCAATATCATGTCTTTTTGGCGAGTATTCGTCCATAACGCATCCCCTTTTGAGTGGTTTAAACGACGATTATCGACACCGTTGTGGGATGAACACGACTAACAGACCTGACACATACATTGTAATCTTGCTGTTTAACTATAATCCACTCTTAAAAAGATTTCATCGTGCTATTACGAAAAATTACAATTATCAGCGTCCTTTTATCTTCAATGCCTCGGACTTTATTATATCGTGCCGTTATCCCGATCGGAAAAAACGAATACTGACCTTATATTTCATCAGGTTAGCCGACGCGTTTAGCCGTTATAGAGAGACAACCATACATAAAATCAGTGATTAAGAATATTCTGAGTTAGGGGCGCAGGAAAGAAAATTGTGGAAAAAAAATGGAGATAAGCACCGCGACTCATCATTAAATATTATATCTCAGCTTATAAATTAGACAATAACAATCCGTGCGTTTTAACGAGGAACAAAAGAAAAGGGCCGCAAATGCGGCCCTGAGAGGAGAGAGATTAATGATGCTCAACCGGATGGCTGTGCTCAATATCCTCATTTTTCTTACTAAAGCGGCGGCGAACCACCACGAAGAACACCGGCACGAAGAAAATCGCCAGCACCGTCGCGGTCACCATCCCACCCATTACGCCAGTACCGACGGCGTTCTGCGCGCCGGAGCCTGCGCCGGAGCTGATAACCAGCGGCATGACCCCAAGGATGAACGCCAGCGAGGTCATCAGAATCGGACGCAGACGCATACGAACGGCTTCCAGCGTGGCTTCGATCAGGCCTTTGCCCTCTTTATCCATCAGGTCCTTGGCGAATTCAACGATAAGTATCGCGTTCTTCGCCGACAGGCCGATGGTGGTCAGCAGACCAACCTGGAAGTAGACGTCGTTGGTTAATCCACGGAAGGTAGCCGCCAGCAGCGCACCCACAACCCCCAGCGGAACAACCAGCATGACCGAGAACGGAATCGACCAGCTTTCATACAGCGCCGCCAGGCACAGGAAGACGACAATCAGCGAGATAGCGTACAGCGCTGGTGCCTGGTTGCCTGACAACCGTTCCTGATAAGACATACCGGTCCAGTCATAGCCAATACCCGCAGGCAGTTTACCCGCCAGCTCTTCCATCAGGTTCATCGCTTCACCGGTACTCTTGCCCGGTGTCGCCTGGCCGAGGATTTCCATTGATGGCAGACCGTTGTAACGCTCCAGACGCGGCGAGCCGTATTCCCAGCGTGAAGTCGAGAAGGCGGAGAAGGGCACCATCTGTCCATCGCTGCCGCGTACGTACCAGTTGCCGATATCTTCCGGCAGCATACGGTATTTCGCTTCAGACATGATATACACTTTCTTCACGCGACCGCGGTCAATGAAGTCGTTGACGTAGCTACCACCCCATGCTGCGCCAAGCGTCGTGTTAATGTCGCTGATAGACACGCCAAGAGCCTGCGCTTTTTCCTGATCGATATCCACTTTGAACTGCGGAGTATCTTCCAGTCCGTTTGGACGCACGCCGGTTAAGACGTCAGGATGCTGCGCGACCATACCAAAGAGCTGGTTACGTGCCTGGGTCAGTTTTTCATGGCCCAGTCCCGCCTGGTCGATAAGCTGGAAGTCAAAGCCCGTTGCGGTACCCAGTTCAACAATTGCCGGCAGGTTAAAGGCGAAGACCATTGCGTCTTTAATCTGCGAGAAATACCCCATTGCGCGACCGGTAATCGCCTCAACTTTGTTCTCTTCGCCCGGACGCTGGCTCCAGTCCTTCAGAGAAACGAACGCGATACCGGTGTTTTGCCCACGACCCGCGAAACCAAAGCCGTTTACGGCGAATACCGACTCAACGTTGTTTTTCTCTTTGGTGAGATAGTAGTCGGTCATCTCATCCAGAACTTTCTGAGTACGCTCCTGAGTTGCGCCAGCAGGCAGCTGCGCCATGCTCAGGAAAACGCCCTGGTCTTCGTCCGGCAGGAACGAACTTGGCAGACGAACGAACAGCCAGGCCATGCCTACCACGATGATCAGGTACAGCACCAGATAACGACCGGTACTGCGCAGGATGTTGCCTACGCTATCGGTGTAGTGATGCGTGCTCTTATCGAACATGCGGTTAAACCAACCGAAGAAGCCGGTGGTGGCGCCATGGCTGCCTTTCTGGATGGGTTTCAGCATCGTGGCGCAGAGCGCCGGGGTCAGAATCAGTGCCACCAGTACCGACAGCGCCATCGCGGAAACGATAGTGATCGAGAACTGACGGTAAATCGCACCGGTAGAACCGCCGAAGAAGGCCATCGGGATAAATACCGCGGAAAGCACCATCGCGATACCCACCAGCGCGCCCTGAATCTGGCCCATTGATTTACGCGTAGCTTCCTTCGGCGGTAGCCCTTCTTCGGCCATTACACGCTCGACGTTTTCTACCACCACGATGGCATCATCCACGAGCAGGCCTATGGCGAGCACCATACCAAACATGGTGAGGGTGTTTATCGAGAAGCCGAACAGCGCGAGGATAGCGAACGTCCCCAGCAGTACGACCGGCACGGCGATAGTCGGAATCAGCGTTGCGCGGAAGTTCTGCAGGAACAGGTACATCACCAGGAACACCAGAATGATGGCTTCAACCAGCGTTTTCACCACTTCGTGAATGGAGATCTGCACGAAGGGGGTGGTGTCATACGGGTAAACAATCTTCAGGCCTGACGGGAAGAAAGGTTCCATTTTCTTCAGTTCGGCACGAATGGCGTTGGCGGTATCCAGCGCGTTCGCGCCGGTCGCGAGCTTAATACCCAGACCGGACGCGGGCTGACCGTTAAACTTCGCAACGACGTCGTAGCTTTCGCCACCCAGCTCAATCTTCGCGACATCGCGCAGACGCACCTGGGAACCATCCTGGTTAACCTTCAGCAGAATGTTGCCGAACTCTTCAGTATTGGTCAGACGGGTCTGCGCCACGATGGAGGCGTTCAGCTGCTGACCTTTCACCGGTGGAGTACCGCCTAACTGTCCGGCTGCGACCTGGGCGTTCTGCGCTTTCAGGGCGCTGATCACGTCAACCGGCGTCAGCTGGAAGTTATTAAGCTTGTTCGGATCCATCCAGATACGCATCGCGTACTGGGAACCGAACAGCTGTACGTCACCGACGCCGCTGGTACGGCTAATCGAATCCTTCATGTTGGCGGCAACATAGTCAGAAATGTCATCCTGATTCATGGTGCCGTTGGTATTGATAACGCCGACAACCATCAGGAAGCTGCTGGATGCCTTTTCAACGCTAATACCCTGCTGCTGAACTTCTTGCGGCAGCAGCGGCGTTGCCAGCGCCAGCTTGTTCTGAACCTGTACCTGGGCGATATCCGGATCGGTACCGGATTCAAAGGTGAGGGTGATGGTTGCTGTACCGGTGGAGTCGCCATTAGAAGACATGTACATCAGGTGATCGATACCGTTCATGTTCTGTTCGATAACCTGGGTCACGGTGTTCTGCACGGTTTCAGCATCGGCACCGGGGTACATGGCTGTAATGGAAATTGCCGGCGGCGCAATCGTCGGATATTGCGCTATCGGCAACTTGAGGATCGATAACCCCCCAGCCAGCATGATGATAATGGCGATCACCCACGCAAATATGGGGCGATCGATAAAGAAATTAGGCATGTCTTAACGGCTCCTGTTTAAGTTAAGACTTGGGTTGTTCTGACTGAGCGTTGCCTGCGGCTTGCTGTTTATCGTCAGAAACGACTTCCTGCGCTTTTACCTGCACGCCTGGTCTGACTTTTTGCAGACCGGTGATGATGACGCGATCGCCCGTTTTCAGCCCTTCGGTGACCAGCCATTTATCACCAATAGCCTGAGTGGCGGTAATCTGGCGAACTTCGACTTTATCACCTTCGCCGACGACCATCGCGCTGGCATCGCCGCGCGGGGTGCGGGTTACGCCCTGCTGAGGAACCAGCAGCGCATCCGGGTTGACGCCTTCTTCCAGACGCGCGCGGACGAACATCCCCGGCAGCAGAGTGTGATCCGGGTTCGGGAAAATGGCGCGCAGCGTGATAGAACCGGTGGTCTGATCAACGGTGACGTCAGAAAACTCCAGCGTACCGTTCTGCGGGTATTTCAGACCGTCGTTCGTCACCAGCTCAACCTTCGCTTTACCGTTTTCCTGCTGCAGCTTGCCGTTGGCCAGCTCTTGTTTCAGACGCAGGAAATCGTTGCTCGATTGCGTCACGTCAACATAGATAGGATCCAGCTGTTGCACGGTCGCCAGGGCGGTGGTTTGGCCGTTTTGCACCAGAGCACCTTCCGTGACCGCGGATTTACCAATGCGGCCTGAGATTGGCGAGGTGACTTTGGTGTAGGCCAGATTAATGCGCGCGGTTTCAACCGCTGCTTTGGCGGCAACCACGGCAGCGTTGCTCTGTTGCGCGGTCGCGACGGCAGTATCGTAATCCTGTTGACTGATGTACTTAGTGCCTAACAGTTTCTGATAACGTTTAACCGTCAGCTGATCCATATTTGCCGCGGCCTGCGCTTTGGCTAAATCGCCTTTCGCGCTTTCATAAGTGGCCTGATAGGTCGCCGGATCGATTTGATAAAGAGACACCCCTGCCTGGATATCGCTCCCTTCGGTGAAGTTACGTTTAAGAATAATGCCACTGACCTGAGGACGAACTTCCGCAACGCGATAGGCGCTGGTACGGCCTGGCAGTTCGGTAGTAATTTGTAGAGGAGCGGATTTGAGCGTCACAATACCGACTTCCGGCATTTGTTGGGCTCCTTGCTGAGCCGGTTTGTCGTCACATCCTGTTAGCGCTAAGCTGCCTGAGAGCATCAGAACGACCGCCAGAGGCGTTAACCCTCTGTTTTTGTTCATATGTAAACCTCGAGTGTCCAATTTCAAATTGTTCAGTGGCTCAATCGACCACAAACCCACTGCTGTGTTTCTATTATGGTCATGCTATGGTACATACATTCACAAATGTATGTAAACGTAACCTCTGTAAACTCATCGACCTATGGCACGAAAAACCAAACAACAGGCGCTTGAGACCCGGCAACATATTCTGGATGTTGCTCTGCGTCTGTTTTCGCAGCAAGGCGTATCATCCACCTCGCTGGCCGCAATTGCAAAAGAGGCCGGTGTGACGAGGGGCGCTATCTATTGGCATTTCAAAAATAAATCAGATTTATTTAATGAAATATGGGTGCTTTCAGAAGCCAACATCAACGATCTCGAAGTTGAGTATCGGGCAAAATTCCCCAACGATCCACTGTCAGTTGTCAGAGAGATCTTAGTGTATATCCTTGAAGCAACGGTGACAGAAAAACGCAGGCGCTTGATGATGGAAATCATTTTCCATAAATGCGAGTTCGTCGGAGAGATGGTCACGCTGCAAGAAGCGCAGCGAAGTTTATGCCTTGAGAGCTACGATCGTATCGAGCAGACATTAAACGAGTGCATTGCGGCGAAGATGCTGCCCGCCAATTTACTCACCCGGCGGGCGGCGATTTTAATGCGCAGCTATCTTTCTGGCCTGATGGAGAACTGGCTGCTGGCGCCCAACGCTTTCGATCTGCAGCATGAAGCGCGGGCATATGTCGAAACGCTGCTTGAAATGTATCAATTGTGCCCCTCTCTGCGCAGTTCTGAAGGCGCGGAAGCTTAAGTATCCTCGCGGACAAAAGGGGTATTTTTCCTGCTGTCCGCCGCTATTCGCGCGATAACAGAAGTGCTATTCTTCGCGCTGCGACGATCCCCGGTATTCTCCGGCTTTTGCAATCACTCATGTTAACACTATGCTGCATACTATCCGTTGGCGAAACGCCATATCCGCTTTTGTTCTTACCCTGATGTTTTTTATCGGCTGTATTAGCGTTAACACGGCGCTGGCGGCTGACTTACCCGAACGTTCCGAGGTGCAAAGCCAGCTCACGACGCTGAATAAGCAAAAAGAGCTGACTCCGCAGGACAAGCTGGTTCAGCAGGACCTGACCCAGACCCTGGAAACCCTCGATAAAATCGAACGCATTAAGTCGGAAACGACGCAGCTGCGTCAGCAGGTGGCTCAGGCGCCAGCGAAAATGAATCAGGCTATCGATAGCCTCAACGCGCTAAGCGATGTTCCCGATGATGAGGCGACGCGTAAAACGTTGAGCACGTTATCGCTACGTCAGCTGGAATCACGCGTCTCTCAGACGCTGGACGATTTGCAAAACGCGCAGAACGATCTGGCAACCTATAACAGCCAGTTAGTCTCCCTACAAACCCAGCCGGAACGTGTGCAGAATGCGATGTACTCCGCTTCGCAGCAGCTGCAGCAGATCCGTAACCGCCTGAATGGCACCTCGACGGGCGAGGAGACGCTGCGTCCTACCCAGCAGAGTTTGCTGCTGGCTCAGCAGGCTCTGCTGAATGCGCAGATAGACCAGCAGCGCAAAAGCCTGGAAGGTAACACGGTCCTGCAGGATACCCTGCAAAAGCAGCGTGATTACATCACCGCCTACAGCAACCGTCTTGAACACCAGCTTCAGTTATTGCAGGAAGCGGTGAATAGCAAGCGCCTGACGCTGACGGAAAAGACGGCTCAGGAAGCGGTTTCCCCGGACGAAACGGCGCGTATTCAGGCAAACCCGCTGGTGAAGCAGGAGCTGGAGATTAACCACCAGCTTAGCGAAAGACTGATTTCGGCGACGGAAAATGGTAATCAGCTGGTTCAGCGCAACATCAAAGTGAAGACCTGGCTCGATCGCGCTTTGCAATCCGAGCGTGACATAAAAGAGCAGATTTCCGTGCTGAAAGGCAGCCTGCTGCTGTCGCGTATCCTTTATCAGCAGCAGCAAACGCTGCCCTCTGCGGAGGAGTTGAGCGATATGACGAACCGCATCGCCGACCTGCGCCTCGAACAGTTTGAGGTTAACCAGCAGCGCGATGCGTTGTTCCAGAGCGATGCGTACGTCGCGAAGCTGGAGGAAGGGCACAGCAGCGATGTCAATGCCGAAGTGCATAGCGCGCTTCTCGAAATCGTTGATATGCGCCGGGAGCTGCTCGATCAGTTCAACAAACAGCTGGGTAACCAGCTGATGATGGCCATTAACCTGCAGATCAATCAGCAGCAGTTAATGAGCGTGTCGACCAACCTGAAAGCCATTCTGACGCAGCAGATTTTTTGGGTAAACAGTAACCGTCCGATGGACTGGGAGTGGGTTAAAGCCTTCCCGGAAGCGCTGAAAGGGCAGTTTAAGGCGATGAAAATCACCGTAAACTGGGAAAAAGCCTGGCCTGCGGTATTTATCGCTTTCCTTGCCGGCCTGCCGTTGCTGCTGATTGCCGGTCTGATTCGCTGGCGCCTTAACTGGCTGAAAGCGTATCAGGCGAAGCTGGCTTCACAGGTGGGGCAACTGCGCAATGACACTCAGCTTCATACGCCGAAAGCGATTCTTATCGATCTGATCCGCGCGCTGCCTGTGGTGCTGGTGATTCTGGCCATTGGCCTGATTCTGCTGACCATGCAGCTGAATATCAGCGATTTGCTGTGGGCCTATAGTAAGAAGCTGGCGCTGTTCTGGCTGGTGTTTGGCCTGTGCTGGAAGGTGCTGGAGAAAGACGGCGTGGCGGTGCGCCACTTTAATATGCCGTCGCAGTTGACCAGCCACTGGCGGCGGCAGATTGTCCGCGTCAGCCTTGCGCTGCTGCCGCTCAATTTCTGGTCGGTGATGTCGGAGCTGTCGCCGCTGCACCTGATGGATGACGTGCTCGGGCAGTTTGTTATTTTCCTCAACCTGCTGCTGATTGCGGTGCTTGTTTTGCCGATGTGCCGCGAGAGCTGGCGTGATAAAGAGTCCCACAGCCTGCGCCTTATCACCGTCACCGTGCTATCGATTGTGCCCATCGCCCTGATGGTGCTGACGGCAACCGGCTACTTCTACACGACGCTGCGTCTGGCCGGCCGCTGGATTGAAACCGTTTACCTGGTGATGCTGTGGAACCTGCTGTACCAGACCGTTCTGCGCGGCCTGAGCGTGGCCGCCCGGCGTATTGCCTGGCGCCGTGCGCTGGCGCGTCGTCAGCATTTGGTTAAAGAGGGCGCTGAAGGGGCCGAACCCCAGGAAGAGCCGACGATTGCCCTGGAGCAGGTTAACCAGCAAACGCTGCGTATTACGATGCTGGTGATGATTGCGCTGTTTGCCGTGCTGTTCTGGGCGATTTGGTCCGATCTGATCACCGTGTTCGCCTATCTCGACAGTATTACGCTGTGGCATTACAACGGTACGGAAGCCGGCGTCAGCGCCGTGAAAAGCGTCACCATGGGCAGCCTGCTGTTCGCGATTGTCGCGTCGATGGTCGCCTGGGCGTTAATCCGCAACCTGCCGGGCCTGCTGGAAGTGCTGGTGCTATCGAGACTCAATATGCGCCAGGGGGCGTCGTATGCAATTACGACCATCCTTAATTACGCCATTATTGTTATTGGCGCGATGACGGTATTTGGCTCATTGGGCGTTTCGTGGGACAAACTTCAGTGGCTGGCGGCCGCCCTGTCGGTTGGTTTAGGGTTTGGCTTACAGGAAATCTTCGGTAACTTTGTTTCCGGTCTGATTATTCTCTTTGAGCGCCCGGTGCGTATTGGCGATACGGTGACCATTGGTACCTTCTCCGGTACCGTCAGCAAAATCCGCATTCGCGCCACGACGATCACCGATTTTGACCGTAAAGAGGTCATTATCCCGAATAAGGCCTTCGTGACGGAACGCTTGATCAACTGGTCGCTCTCCGACACCGTCACCCGCGTGGTCATCCGCCTTGGCGTGGCCTATGGTTCCGACCTGGATAAGGTTAAAGAAGTGCTGCTCCAGGCCGCGCATGAGCATCCGAAAGTGATGCAAGAGCCCGCGCCCTCGGTCTTCTTTACCACCTTCGGCGCCAGCACGCTCGATCATGAACTGCGCCTGTACGTGCGTGAACTTCGCGATCGCAGCTATGCGGTGGATGAGCTTAACCGCGCTATCGATCGTTTGTGCCGCGAGAACAATATTGACATCGCCTTTAACCAGCTGGAGGTGCATCTGCGCAATGAGAAGGGCGATGAAGTGACAGAGGTGAAGCGGGATAAGGGCGACGATGCCTCCCCGGCGATAAGCTAAACATAACGGGGCGGTGGGTATCCGCCCCGCAGATGTTAATGGCTGAGCGAGGAGAGTTCTTCCTGGCTCAGACCGGTCAGTTCCATCACCATTTTCGGCTCCAGCCCGCAGGCGAGCATTTTCAGGGCAATGCTGCGCGAGATTTCTCTACGGCCCTCCTGCAAACCTTCCTGCAAACCTTCCTGTCTGCCTTCTTTTCTACCTTTTTTACGGCCTTTCTCTTCCAGCCATTCGGCAATTGTCATCAGTAGCTCCTTGTGCCTGGGCGACTGCTTCGCCAGCTCGCGAATCAGGGGCCCGGGTTTTTCCGTGGTTCCCGCCTGCAGCATATAGCTGATGAGGGTATTGATCTGGTTTTCCGTCAGATATCCTTGCGCCAGCAGCGTAATCAGCATCGGTTGCAGTTCGGCCAGATCGCGCTGGCGAATATGCTTTTGCAACAGTTCCAGCATCGCCATACGCTGGTGGCGGAGGATATGATTATCTGGCATAACGGTCAGGTCCACCAGCGGAAAATCTCCGCCGTACAGCGCGCCGGCAAGCTCAGGAAGGTCAAAAAGCTGGAGCCAGTTGAGCGTATGTGGCCAGGGGCTGACGGTGCCGTGATAAAACAGAATCGGGACCACCAGCGGCAGCGTATTGTGGCCGGCATCCAGGTGGCGCTGCATGGCGGCCAGCGTATAGCGCATCAGGCGAAAAGCCATCAGCTTATCCGGCGAGCTTTGATGTTCAATCAGCGCGTAGATATATCCCGCGCCGTGCTGCGTTTGCAGGGAGTAGAGAATGTCGGAGTAGCTGGATCGCAGGTCTTCTTCGATAAAGCTGCCGGAAGCCAGCTGCAGCGTATTGAGATCGCAGATACTTAAAAACTGCGCGGGAAGATAAAGCTGTAAAAAATCGCGAGCGACCTCTTTCTGGGCCAGCATTTGACGAAAAATAGCATCGTGCGGCGTACGTGAGAATCTTTCCATGAGCATCTATCCGTTGTGGTAAGGGGCAGGCGACAACTCTGCCACCCCCAACGATCCGCCAACAGACTACTCCTGTGCGTTTTGCGAGGCCTCTTCCGCACTTTTTACTTTGTTTTCATAGTCTCGACGGATAATTTCCAGCGCAGCTAGCACGGTTTGCGCAGGAACTTTATTCTCCTCAAGCAGCATAATTAAATCGACGGCCAGCTTGACCTCGTCAGGGGCATTTTCCAGCGACATACTTCTTCCTCCCGTTAGCGCGTTAAGCGAGCCAGTCTGTTTTCAATTTTTTCCAGCGCGTCGCGACAGCGGGCCAGGCGCCCGGTATAGGCTTCAACTTCCTTTGCCAGCCGCTGCTGGTCATCAAGGCTAATGGCTTGCGCCAGTCGTCTTTGTCGGTCGTTGCGCATGGCCAGCAGGCGCCGTTCATACTCCTGATGCTGTAGACGTCTGCGCTGCCAGCGGCTAAGCGTTGGCGACGCGCTATCCCAGGCGCGTAATGACCAGGTCGCCGTTTCCCGGTTAATCGCGGCGATTTGAGCAACGAGACGTTCTGCCAGCCAGGCGACCTGCGCAAGCTGCTGGCGTTCGGCCGCCTGTTTTAACGCCGTTAAGCCGTCTCTGGCCTCATTGAGATAAGCCTGCATCTGCGTGCTGCGGGTACGGAACAGCTGACGATCGAAGCGCGGGCTGAGGGTCGCGTGATTGGCCATGGGCGCCACCTGAGCGGCCAGCTCCGCAAGCTGGTTTTCCAGTGAATGTAAAAGCCGGGCGGTTTTCAAATAACTCCTCCATCCCCTGATAAGCAACTGTGCTACATTAGCGTTATCTTCGTGATAACGATTCGCATTATGCCACGTATTATTTTGATCATCATTGGCTGGCTGGCGGTAGCGCTGGGAACGCTGGGCGTGTTTTTACCGCTACTGCCGACGACGCCGTTTATCCTGCTTGCCGCCTGGTGCTTTGCGCGCTCGTCGCCGCGCTTTCACCACTGGCTTTTGTATCGCTCATGGTTTGGCGGCTACCTGCGTCACTGGCAGAAATACCGCGCCATGCCGCCGGGCGCGAAGCCGCGGGCGGTCGCGATGATTTTGCTGACCTTTGCCATTTCGCTGTGGCTGGTTAATCTTACCTGGGTGCGCATCTTGCTGCTGATCATTCTGACCTGTCTGCTGATATTTATGTGGCGCATTCCGGTGGTTGATGCAAAGCAACAAAAGCACTGATGCGCAATAATGATGGTTGCAATTGTCGCTGACAGCCAGTAAATTCTGGCGTTTTCGAGCGCGGGTAAGCCTGGTCAAAGGTTAAACAAAAGTTTCTTTGGCCCATTTGGCATGCCCGTGAGTAACACCGTTTTAATCAGGCATACACTTATGACCGCAACAGCACAGCAGCTTGAATATCTGAAGAACAGCATCCAAAGCATCCAGGACTATCCGAAACCTGGCATCCTTTTCCGTGATGTCACCAGCTTGCTGGAAGACCCGAAGGCCTACGCGCTCAGCATTGAGCTGCTGGCCGAGCGTTATAAAGACGCGGGGATTACCAAAGTGGTGGGCACCGAGGCGCGTGGCTTCTTATTTGGCGCACCGGTTGCGCTGGCGCTGGGCGTAGGCTTTGTTCCGGTACGCAAGCCGCGTAAGCTGCCGCGTGAAACTATCGCAGAAAGCTACGAGCTTGAGTACGGCACCGATCAGCTGGAAATCCATGTCGATGCGATCAAAGAAGGCGATAAAGTCCTGGTGGTTGACGATCTGCTGGCAACCGGCGGCACCATTGACGCCACCGTGAAGCTTATTCGTCGCCTGGGCGGTGAAGTGCACGATGCGGCCTTTATTATTAATCTGTTCGATCTGGGCGGCGAGCAGCGCCTGGAAAAACTGGGAATCAACTGCTATAGCTTGGTCCCTTTCCCGGGCCACTAAGCAAATCCCGCCACATAGCCTCGCTGATTGAGCGGGGCTGTGATAGCATGACCCCTCGTGATTTCACCTTCCAGCGTTTCAGAGCCAGCCCATGAGTTATCAGGTCTTAGCCCGTAAATGGCGCCCACAAACCTTTGCTGACGTCGTCGGCCAGGAACATGTGCTGACCGCACTGGCGAACGGCTTGTCGTTAGGGCGCATTCACCACGCATATCTTTTTTCCGGTACCCGCGGAGTCGGTAAAACCTCTATCGCGCGCCTGTTGGCAAAAGGATTAAACTGCGAAACCGGCATTACCGCCACGCCGTGCGGCGTCTGCGATAACTGCCGTGAAATAGAACAGGGGCGCTTTGTCGATCTGATTGAGATCGATGCCGCCTCGCGCACCAAAGTCGAAGATACCCGCGATCTGCTGGATAACGTCCAGTACGCGCCGGCCCGCGGTCGCTTCAAGGTCTATCTGATCGATGAAGTCCATATGCTTTCGCGCCACAGCTTCAACGCGTTGTTAAAAACGCTGGAGGAGCCGCCGGCGCACGTTAAATTTCTGCTGGCGACGACCGATCCGCAGAAGCTGCCGGTGACTATTCTTTCCCGCTGCCTGCAGTTCCATCTTAAGGCGCTGGACGTCGAACAGATTCGCCATCAGCTGGAGCATATTCTCGGCGCCGAGCAGATCGTTTTTGAACCGCGCGCGCTGCAGCTGCTGTCGCGCGCGGCGGACGGTAGCCTGCGCGATGCGTTAAGCCTGACCGATCAGGCCATTGCCAGCGGCGACGGTCGCCTGACGGCTGAATCCGTCAGCACCATGCTCGGCACCCTTGACGACGATCAGGCGCTTTCGCTGATTGAGGCGCTGGTGGCTGCCGACGGCGAGCGGGTCATGGCCGGCGTCAATGAGGCTGCCGCCCGCGGCGTGGAGTGGGAGGCCTTGCTGGTGGAGATGCAAAGCCTGCTGCACCGTATTGCGATGGTTCAGCTCTCGCCGTCGGCGCTGGGAACGGATATGGCCGCGATTGAGCTGCGCATGCGCGAGCTGGCGCGGACGGTGCCGCCAACCGATGTTCAGCTGTACTATCAAACGCTACTGATTGGCCGCAAAGAGCTTCCGTACGCCCCGGACAGACGAATGGGCGTCGAGATGACGCTTCTGCGTGCGCTGGCTTTCCATCCGCGTATGCCGCTGCCGGAACCGGAGGCGCCGCCGGTGCAGGCTATTCAGACCGCACCGGCCCAGCAGGCTGTCCCGGCATCCGCGCCGCCGTCGCCGCCGCCGAATTTGCCGCAGACCACCAGCCAGGTGCTGGCGGCCCGCAGCCAGCTGCAGCGAAGCCAGGGAGCGCCCACCCCAAAAAAGAGTGAACCGGCAGCCGCTTCCCGCGCGCGGCCGGTGAATAACGCTGCGCTGGAACGACTGAGTTCAATTACCGAACGCGTACAGGCGCGTCCGGCGGCGGCTGCGCTGGAGAAAGCGCCGGCGAAAAAGGAAGCCTATCGCTGGAAATCGACGACGGTTGTTGAAGCCATAAAAGAAGAAGTGGCGACGCCGAAGGCGCTGAAAAAAGCGCTGGAGCATGAAAAAACGCCGGAACTGGCGGCAAAGCTGGCAGTCGAAGCGGTCGAGCGCGATAGCTGGGCGGCGGAAGTCAGCCGGCTTGCGGTACCCAAACTGGTGGAGCAGGTCGCCCTGAACGCCTGGAAAGAGCAGGAGGGCAATCGCGTCTGCCTGCATCTGCGTCCGAGCCAGCGTCACCTGAATTCGGCGGGCGCGCAGCAAAAGCTGGCGGAAGCGCTCGGTATTTTGTACGGTACGCCGGTTGAATTGACCATCGTGGAAGATGATAATCCCGCGATGCGCACGCCGCTTGAGTGGCGGCAGGCAATTTATGAAGAAAAGCTCGCGCAGGCGCGTGAAGCGATTATTGCGGATAATAACATTCAGACGCTGCGTCGATTCTTCGATGCGGACCTGGATGAAGAGAGTATTCGCCCCATTTGATTGCAAGTCTGACTTGCGGTCAGCATCCTTAACGATGACTTACTGAGAGAGAAGCCTATGTTTGGTGGAAAAGGCGGTCTGGGTAACCTGATGAAGCAGGCCCAGCAGATGCAAGAAAAAATGCAGCAGATGCAGGAAGAAGTGGCCCGGCTGGAAGTGACCGGTGAATCCGGCGCAGGCCTGGTAAAAGTCACCATCAACGGCGCGCACAACTGCCGTCGCGTTGAGATCGACCCGAGCCTGCTGGAAGACGACAAAGAGATGCTGGAAGATCTGGTGGCTGCCGCGTTTAACGACGCCGCCCGCCGCATCGAAGAGACGCAGAAAGAAAAAATGGCGTCCGTGTCCGCCGGTATGCAGTTGCCGCCAGGCTTTAAGATGCCGTTCTGATGCAGACCAGTCCGCTGTTAACGCAGCTTATGGAAGCACTGCGCTGCCTGCCGGGCGTCGGCCCGAAGTCGGCGCAGCGCATGGCGTTTACCCTGCTGCAGCGCGACCGCAGCGGCGGAATGCGCCTGGCGCAGGCGCTAACGCGCGCGATGTCGGAAATCGGCCACTGCGCCGATTGCCGTACCTTCACCGAGCAGGAGGTGTGCAATATTTGCAGCAACCCTCGGCGCAAGGAAAACGGCCAGATCTGCGTGGTAGAGAGCCCAGCGGATATCTACGCTATCGAGCAGACCGGGCAGTTTTCCGGTCGCTACTTTGTGCTGATGGGCCACCTGTCGCCGCTTGACGGTATCGGGCCGGATGACATTGGGCTCGATCGTCTGGAACAGCGTCTGCGTGACGAATCGATGCAGGAAGTGATCCTCGCGACCAACCCAACGGTAGAAGGGGAGGCGACGGCCAATTATATCGCCGAGCTCTGCGCGCAGTATGGCGTAGACGCGAGTCGTATCGCCCATGGCGTACCGGTCGGCGGCGAGCTGGAGATGGTTGACGGCACGACGCTATCCCACTCGCTAGCCGGGCGGCATAAGATTCGTTTTTAATCAAACGGAGGCGCTTTTCGGGGCCTCCGCTTGAAAACTTCTCCTTCTGTCCCCATCTCACCCTCAACGGTTTTTTTACCATTAACAATGGCATTGTTGAGGTTGATTTAGATGAAAGGACAAGAAACTCGTGGTTTTCAGTCAGAGGTCAAGCAGCTTCTGCACCTGATGATCCATTCTCTTTATTCCAATAAAGAAATTTTCCTGCGTGAGCTGATTTCCAACGCCTCCGATGCGGCCGACAAGCTGCGCTTCCGCGCGCTGTCCCAGCCGGATCTGTACGAAGGCGACGGCGAGCTGCGCGTGCGTGTTTCATTTGATAAAGACAACCGCACCCTGACCATCGCCGATAACGGCATTGGTATGAATCGCGATGAGGTCATCGACCATCTCGGCACCATCGCCAAGTCCGGCACCAAAGCGTTCCTTGAGTCCATGGGCTCTGACCAGGCGAAAGACAGCCAGCTGATTGGCCAGTTCGGCGTGGGCTTCTATTCGGCGTTTATTGTTGCCGATAAAGTTACCGTCCGTACCCGCGCGGCGGGCGACAGCGCCGAAAACGGCGTCTTCTGGGAATCCGCTGGCGAAGGCGAATATACCGTTGCCGACATTAACAAAGCCGATCGCGGTACCGAGATCACGCTGCACCTGCGCGAAGGCGAGGACGATTTCCTCAACGACTGGCGCGTGCGTTCGATCATCAGCAAATACTCCGATCACATCGCGCTGCCGGTGGAAATTGAAAAACGCGAAGACGTTGACGGCGAAACCGTCATTAGCTGGGAGAAAATTAACAAAGCCCAGGCGCTGTGGACGCGCAATAAGTCGGAAATCAAAGACGACGAGTACAACGAGTTTTATAAGCACATTGCCCACGATTACAGCGATCCGCTGACCTGGAGCCACAACCGCGTTGAAGGTAAGCAGGAGTACACCAGCCTGCTGTATATCCCGTCGCAGGCGCCGTGGGATATGTGGAATCGCGATCATAAACACGGCCTGAAGCTGTACGTGCAGCGCGTCTTCATCATGGATGACGCCGAGCAGTTTATGCCGAACTACCTGCGTTTCGTCCGCGGCCTGGTCGACTCTAACGATCTGCCGCTGAACGTGTCGCGTGAAATCCTTCAGGACAGCAGCGTCACTCGCAATCTGCGTACCGCGCTGAGCAAACGCGCCCTGCAGATGCTGGAAAAACTGGCGAAAGACGACGCGGAAAAATATCAGACCTTCTGGCAGCAGTTTGGCCTCGTGCTGAAAGAGGGGCCGGCGGAAGATCAGGCCAACCAGCAGGCCATCGCCAAACTGCTGCGTTTCGCCAGCACCCATACCGACTCCGCCGCGCAGACCGTGTCGCTGGAAGAGTACGTCTCCCGCATGAAAGAAGGGCAGGAGAAGATTTACTACATTACCGCCGACAGCTACGCCGCCGCGAAAAGCAGCCCGCATCTGGAACTGCTGCGTAAGAAAGGCATTGAAGTGCTGCTGCTTTCCGATCGCATCGACGAGTGGATGATGAGCTATCTGACCGAGTTCGACGGTAAGCCGTTCCAGTCGGTGGCGAAAGCCGATGAGTCGCTGGATAAGCTGACGGACGAAGTGGATGAAACCACTAAAGAAGCCGAGAAGGCGCTGGAGCCGTTCGTTGAGCGTGCCAAAACGCTGCTTGGCGACCGGGTGAAAGAGGTTCGTCTGACCCATCGTCTGACCGATACGCCGGCCATCGTCACCACCGACGCGGATGAAATGAGCACCCAGATGGCAAAACTGTTTGCCGCTGCGGGCCAGGCCGCGCCGGAAGTGAAGTACATCTTTGAACTGAACCCGCTGCATCCGCTGGTAAAACGCGCGGCGGATACCCAGGATGATGCGCAGTTCGGCGAGTGGGTTGAGCTGCTGCTCGATCAGGCGCTGCTGGCCGAGCGCGGTACGCTGGAAGATCCGAACCAGTTTATCCGCCGCATGAACCAGCTGCTGGCGTCGTAATCTTTACCCTCACTCTACCCCTCTCCCGCTGGGAGAGGGCCGGGGTGAGGGCATCAAACCGCACTCTACGTAAAATATCTCACCATTAACCGTTTCAGCCGCCCCGCCTTCCTTGAGCCATCCGCGTTCTGGTGGTATGGTTTAGCGTTTTTTGAAAAATTGAATCAACTTTTGAGGGGATTTTCGTAATGCGTATTATTCTGCTTGGCGCTCCGGGCGCGGGTAAAGGAACTCAGGCTCAGTTCATCATGGAGAAATACGGTATTCCGCAAATCTCCACCGGCGACATGCTGCGTGCCGCGGTGAAGTCAGGCTCCGAGCTGGGCAAACAGGCGAAAGATATTATGGACGCCGGTAAGCTGGTCACCGACGAACTGGTTATCGCCCTGGTCAAAGAGCGTATTACTCAGGAAGATTGCCGCAACGGTTTTCTGCTGGACGGCTTCCCGCGCACCATTCCGCAGGCTGACGCCATGAAAGAAGCGGGTATCACCGTGGATTACGTGCTGGAATTCGATGTTCCTGACGAACTGATCGTTGACCGCATCATCGGGCGTCGCGTTCACGCAGCTTCCGGCCGCGTTTACCACATCAAATTTAATCCGCCGAAAGTTGAAGGCAAAGACGACGTGACCGGCGAAGAGCTGACCACCCGTAAAGACGACCAGGAGGAGACCGTGCGTAAGCGTCTGGTTGAGTATCATCAGATGACGGCTCCGCTGATCGGCTACTATCAGAAAGAAGCCGAAGCGGGCAATACCCAGTACGCGAAAGTCGATGGCACCAAAGCGGTGGCCGACGTTCGCGTTGAACTGGAAAAAATCCTCGGTTAATTCCGTTAGTTCTCACCCCGCCGCGGCGGGGTGAGAACTCCTCTCATTTTACCTTTTTCTATGATTGGTTCCGTTTAGCGCCATTTCAGCTACAATTGTCAGCGATTCAAATGGTTAAGAGGCGGTAATGCATCAGACGAAAACAGGTATCTTATTAGCCAATTTAGGCACTCCCGATGCGCCCACGCCCGACGCGGTAAAGCGCTATCTACGACAGTTTCTTAGCGATCGGCGCGTGGTGGATACCTCCCGTCTACTGTGGTGGCCGCTGCTGCGCGGCGTGATACTGCCCCTGCGAGCGCCCCGGGTCGCTAAGCTCTATCAGTCCATCTGGATGGAAGACGGCTCGCCGCTGATGGTCTATAGCCAGCAGCAGCGGCAGGCGCTGGCCGCGCGGCTTCCGGATACGCCGGTGGCGCTGGGGATGAGCTACGGTTCGCCGTCGCTGGAGAGCGCGGTTGATGAACTGCTGGAGCAGGGCGTGGATCACATCGTGGTGCTACCGCTCTATCCGCAGTACTCCTGCTCCACCGTGGCGGCGGTCTGGGATGAACTAGGGCGTATCCTTGCCAAAAAGCGCGCCATCCCCGGCATCTCTTTTATTCGCGACTACGCCGATGACGTGGACTATATTCACGCGCTGGCCGCCAGCGTGCGCGCGTCCTTTGCGGTGAACGGTGAGCCAGATTTACTGCTGCTCTCCTATCATGGCATCCCTCAGCGGTACGCCCAGCAAGGGGATACCTATCCTCAGCGCTGCCGCGATACCACCCGTGAGCTGGTTTCAGCCCTGGGGCTGCCGCCTGACCGGGTGATGATGACGTTCCAGTCGCGCTTTGGTCGTGAGCCCTGGCTGACGCCCTACACCGACGAAACGCTGAAAATGCTCGGTGAGAAAGGGGTGAAGCATATTCAGGTTATCTGCCCCGGCTTTTCCGCCGATTGCCTGGAGACGCTGGAGGAGATCGCGGTGCAGAACCGGGAAATCTTCCTCGAAGCCGGCGGCCAGCAATATGAGTACATTCCGGCGCTTAATGCGGACACCGCGCATATTGAAATGATGGTCAACCTGACGGCGAAATATCGCTGATCGCGCGTGCGGCGGGGAGTATGCTACTATTCCCCGCTTGTTCACTGTCAATAAATCGCCACTATGAAATTTCCCGGTAAACGCAAATCCAAACACTATTTTCCCGTCAACGCTCGCGATCCGCTGCTGCAGCAAATTCAGCCGGACAATGAGTCTAACGTCGCCTGGGTGGTCGGCATCGATCAAACCCTGGTCGATATCGAAGCGAAAGTGGATGATGCGTTTATCGTACGCTACGGCCTGAGCGCCGGGCATTCGCTGGTGATTGAAGACGATGTCGCCGAAGCGCTGTATCAGGAACTGGTTCGCAATGACCTGATTACCCACCAGTTTGCCGGCGGCACCATCGGTAACACCATGCACAACTACTCGGTGCTGGCGGATGACCGTTCGGTTCTGCTTGGCGTCATGTGCAGCAATATTGAAATCGGCGGCTACGCCTACCGCTACCTGTGCAACACCTCCAGCCGTACCGATCTGAACTACCTGCAGGGGGTGGATGGGGCGATTGGGCGCTGCTTTACGCTGATTAGCGACTCCGGCGAGCGCACCTTTGCGATCAGCCCCGGGCATATGAACAAGCTCCGTCCGGAAAGCATTCCGGAGAGCGTCATCGCCGGCGCCTCCGCGCTGGTGCTGACCTCCTATCTCGTGCGCTGCAAGCCGGGCGAGCCGATGCCGGACGCGACGATGCAGGCCATCGCATATGCGAAAAAGCACGATGTACCGGTGGTCCTGACTCTGGGGACCAAATACGTTATCGCCGATAATCCGGCGTGGTGGCAGGCGTTCCTCAAGGAGCATGTCTCTATTCTGGCGATGAACGAAGAGGAGGCGGAAGCGCTGACCGGATTATCCGATCCGCTGCTGGCTTCCGACAAGGCGCTGGAGTGGGTTGACCTGGTACTGTGCACCGCCGGGCCTGCCGGGCTGTATATGGCCAGTTTTACCGAGGATGAGGCTAAGCGCAAAACGCAGCATCCGCTGCTGCCGGGCGCGATTGCCGAGTTTAACCAGTATGAATTCAGCCGCGCGATGCGCCATCAGGATTGCGAAAATCCGCTGCGTATTTATTCGCATATCGCACCCTATATGGGCGGGCCGGAGAAGATCATGAATACCAACGGCGCGGGCGACGGCGCGCTGGCGGCGCTGCTGCACGATATCACCGCCAATAACTATCATCGCAACAACGTGCCGAACTCCAGCAAGCACAAGTGCAAGTGGCTGACCTATTCCTCGCTGGCGCAGGTGTGTAAATACGCTAACCGCGTGAGCTATCAGGTGCTGAACCAGCACTCGCCGCGTCTGACCCGCGGCCTGCCGGAGCGTGAAGATAGCCTGGAAGAGGCTTACTGGGATCGCTAAGCCGGTAAGTAAAGCCGGCCCCGAGAAGTCGGGGCCGGAAGCATTAACCGGTAATAAGCTCGCCTGCTGGCGGCGTTTCGAGCAGCTGCAGCATGGCGCGGGCGATTTCCCGCTCGCCCATCACCACCTGGTTGGCGCCGCGTTCAACGATATACTCCACTTCATCGTCGTAGTGGGCGCGCGCGATGATCTCGATATTCGGGCACTTCTCGCGCGCGGAAGCCACGATTTCCCCGGCTTCATAGCCGTTAGGGATGGTCAGCAGCAGCCAGCGGGCGCAGTCAAGATGCGCCAGATTCATAATCTCTTCATTGGCGGCGTTGCCTAATACCGCGCGAATACCGCGTGCGCGCAGTTCGTCAACGCGGGTACGCGAGGTTTCGATAACCACCAGCGGCACGCCCTGCGCCATCAGTTTTTCACCGAGCAGGCTCCCGACGCGACCGAAACCGACCAGCAGCGCGTGGTTACAGATATCGACGGGGATCTGTTTCTCATCTTCAAGCACTTCTTCCAGCGTCTGTTCGTCCAGCGTCTCCGTTTTATCGAGATATTTTTCCAGCAGGGTAAACAGGACCGGGTTGAGCATGATGGAGATAATGGCGCCGGCAAGCACCAGGTTTTGCCCGGCCTGAGGCAGCACATCCAGCGCCATTCCTAGCCCGGCGAGAATAAAAGCAAATTCACCGATTTGCGCCAGGCTGGCGGCAATGGTCAGCGCGGTGCGCGGCGAGTGGCCGAACATTCGTACCAGGAAGAAAGCGGCAGCCGATTTACCGAAAATAATGATGACCAGCGTCGCCAGCACCGCCAGCGGCTGATCGAGCAGGATCATCGGGTCAAACAGCATTCCCACGGAAACAAAGAACAGTACGGCGAAGGCGTCGCGCAGTGGCAGCGTATCGTGGGCCGCGCGATGGCTGAGCTCGGATTCATTGAGCACCATACCGGCGAAAAAGGCGCCGAGGGCGAAGGAGACGTCAAACAGCTCAACGGCGCCGAAGGCGATGCCGAGCGCTAACGCCAGCACCGACAGCGTAAACAGCTCGCGCGAGCCGGTTGCCGCGCTGCGTGACATAATCCACGGCACCAGGCGGCGGCCTACCAGCATCATTATGGCGATAAAGGCAACGACTTTACCGATGGTAATGCCCATATCGAGGGCCAGGGTAGCCAGGCCAACGTCACCTTTCTCGGTCATGCTGGCGACCGCCGGCAGCAGCACCAGCGTCAGCACCATCACCAGATCTTCCACAATCAGCCAGCCGATAGCGATTTGCCCCCGCTGGCTATCAATAAGCTGTCGTTCTTCCAGCGCGCGCAGCAGCACCACGGTACTGGCGGTAGAAAGACACAGACCAAAAACGATCCCGGTCATTAACGACCAGCCCAGCATGGCAGAGAGCGCCATACCCAACAGCGTCGCCACGGCGATCTGGGCGATAGCCCCCGGAATAGCGATGGCCTTGACCGCCATCAAATCTTTTAAGGAGAAATGCAGACCCACGCCGAACATCAGCAGGATCACGCCAAGCTCTGCCAGCTCCGGCGCCAGCTTGGTATCAGCAACGAAACCAGGGGTAAAAGGTCCGGCCAGCACGCCCGCTAATAAATATCCCACCAGAGGAGAAATACGTAGCTTATTGGCAATCATGCCGAGAATAAAGGCGAGCACAAGGCCGCCGACAATGGTGGTGATTAGCGGTGTTGCGTGGTGCATTCCGTCTCCTTGCAGTGGTGAGCTGATCCATTTTCGGCATATACCCGTCATACTTCAATTTGCATGGGCGTTGGCTTTCCTCGCTCACCCCAGTCACTTACTTCAGTAAGCTCCAGGGGATTCCCTGCGTCGCCGCCTTCCTGCAACTTGAATTATTTAGGGTATAAAACCAAAAAACCGAATAATAGTTTATGACAATTTCAGTGGTTTTGTTTATGAATAATCGTTGAATTTTGCAGAAAGATGGAATTGGCATGCAAAAAAGCACGGACCGCAAAATGGCAGCAGCTTATGCGGGGTAATGCTGGTGGAGTAAGGGATTGAGGCAGCCAAAGTTACACTTTGGCTGCCGAAGAATCAGGACTTTTGGTGGTTGTTAGGCAGAAATATCGTCAAGATGCCAATCAGTGGCAAGAAAGCGCAGATTTTATAGACCAGCTCGATACTGGTATGGTCAGCTAATAGCCCCAGCACCGCGGCGCCAAGGCCACCCATGCCAAAAGCAAATCCGAAGAACAAACCAGAAACCATGCCGATCCGCCCCGGCAACAGCTCCTGAGCGTAGACCAGAATGGCGGAAAAAGCCGACGCGAGGATAAAACCAATTATCACCGTTAAAATGCCGGTCCATTCCAGCGATGCGTAGGGTAAAACAAGAGTAAACGGCGCTACGCCAAGGATAGAGCCCCAAATAACATATTTGCGCCCAATCTTATCGCCTACAGGCCCGCCAATCACCGTTCCCGCCGCGACGGCAAAAAGGAAAGCAAACAGATGAAACTGCGCGTTTTGCACCGATAATCCAAACTTTTGCATCAGATAAAAGGTGTAATAGCTGCTGATGCTCGCCATATAGAAGTATTTTGAGAAAATCAGCAGCAAAAGAATGCTAACCGCCAGAATGACTTTGTTTTTCGGCAATGGATTGACAATGACCGCTTTGGGTTTACCTTTGTTCATACGGTGCTGAGCGGCATACCAGCGGCTGATCTGCGCCAGCACGACGATCGCCAGCAGCGCCGCCAGGACAAACCAGCCAACGTTACCTTTGCCGTAGGGCGCGATAATCAGGGCCGCAAGCAGCGGGCCTAACGAACTGCCAAAGTTGCCGCCGACCTGGAATATCGACTGCGCCAGGCCATGGCGACCGCCGGAGGCCATTCGCGCCACGCGTGAAGACTCCGGGTGAAAGACCGAAGAGCCGGTACCGACCAGCGCGGCAGCCAGCAGAACCATCCCGAAGCTCCCGGAAATCGCCAGCAGCACCAGACCGCTTAAGGTAAAGCACATGCCTATCGGTAGCGACCACGGCATCGGGTGTTTGTCGGTCAGATAGCCGACGACCGGCTGCAGCAGCGATGAGGCCAGCTGGAAGGTTAGGGTAATCATCCCTATCTGCACAAAGGTCAGCGAAAACTCGGCCTGCAGCAGCGGGTAGATAGCCAGAATAAGCGATTGGATCATATCGTTTAGCAAATGCGAGAGGCTGATAGCGCCGAGAATGCGAAACGAGGTGCGTGCTTTTTGCGGCGCAGCAGCAGGGCCGGATAAGGGTTGTGCGGTCTGATTCATTGCCATAGGTTCGCTTAAGTATTTTTTATAGAGGATGCAGGTGGAATTATTATCTGCCTAACATACCTGCCCCTAAGGTTTGAAGGAAGTCGCAATTCTGAAAACATATTTGTCTAATCGGCTAACTCGCTATACTTTCGGCACTTGTCATTTCGTCAGGGAGAGAAATATGCACTTTATGAAGCAAGGCGTTGCGCTGGCGCTATTCACGGCGTTATCGCTGGGGAGCCTGTCTGCGCAGGCCTATGAGCAGGATAAAACCTATAAAATTACCATCCTGCATACTAACGATCATCATGGCCACTTCTGGCGCAGCGACTACGGCGAATACGGGCTGTCGGCACAAAAAACGCTGGTGGACGGCATTCGCAAAGAGGTGGCGGCAGAGGGCGGCAGCGTGCTGCTGTTATCCGGCGGCGATATCAACACCGGCGTGCCGGAATCCGACTTACAGGACGCGGAACCCGATTTTCGCGGGATGAACCTGATTGGCTATGATGCGATGGCGGTAGGCAATCACGAGTTTGATAATCCCCTTAGCGTACTGCGTCAGCAGGAAAAATGGGCGAAGTTCCCGTTCCTCTCCGCCAATATTTACCAGAAAAGCACCGGCGAGCGTCTGTTTAAGCCGTGGGCGCTGTTCAAACGCGGCGGGCTGAATATTGCGGTTATCGGCCTGACGACCGACGATACGGCCAAAATTGGTAACCCTGAGTTCTTTACGGATATCGAGTTCCGCAAACCGGCGGAAGAGGCCAAACTCGTTATCCAGGAGCTGCAGCAGAATGAAAAACCGGACGTCATTCTGGCCACCACCCACATGGGCCATTATGACAACGGCGCCCACGGCTCGAATGCGCCGGGCGACGTCGAGATGGCGCGCAGCCTGCCGGCAGGTTCGCTGGCGATGATCGTCGGCGGCCACTCGCAGGACCCGGTATGCATGGCATCTGAGAATAAAAAACAGGTGGATTACGTTCCGGGCAGCCCGTGCGCGCCGGACAAGCAGAACGGTATCTGGATCGTCCAGGCCCATGAGTGGGGCAAATATGTGGGCCGCGCCGACTTCGAATTCCGCAACGGCGAAATGAAGCTGGTGCACTATCAGCTGATCCCCGTCAACCTGAAGAAAAAGGTCACTTACGACAACGGCGAGAGCGAGCGCGTGCTCTATACGCCGCAAATTGCCGAAAATCCGCAGATGCTCTCCCTGCTGACGCCGTTCCAGAATAAGGGCAAAGCGCAGCTGCAGGTCAAAATCGGTAGCGTAAACGCGCACCTTGAGGGCGATCGCAGCAAAGTGCGTTTTGTGCAAACCAATATGGGACGTCTGCTGCTGGCGGCGCAAATGGCGCGCAGCAATGCCGATTTCGCGGTGATGAGCGGCGGCGGCGTGCGTGATTCGATTGAAGCGGGCGATATCACCTATAAAGACGTGATGAAGGTACAGCCTTTCGGCAACGTGCTGGTGTATGTCGATATGAGCGGTAAGGAAGTGACGGAGTATCTGACCGCCGTGGCGCAGATGAAGCCCGATTCTGGCGCCTATCCGCAGTTTGCCAACGTCGGTTTTGTGGCCAAAGACGGTAAGCTTAATAATTTGAATATCAAAGGCGAACCGGTCGATCCGGCGAAGACCTACCGTATGGCGACCCTGAGCTTTAACGCCACCGGCGGCGATGGCTACCCGCATATTGATACCAGGCCCGGCTATGTGAATACCGGCTTCATCGACGCGGAGGTGCTGAAAGAGTATATCCAGAAAAACTCACCGCTGGACGCGGCAGCTTATGAACCGAAAGGCGAGGTAAGCTGGCAGTAACGTCAGAGCAGCGCCCCGGTGGCGCTGCGCTTACCGGGGCGACAGGTCTGAGCGGTTTTGGATTTTGTAGATACTGTGAACGCCTGCAACCATTTTTAGTTGCCGATACTTTCTCCGGCTC
>NZ_JBEAFH010000049.1:0-93963 GCF_040061575.1 Klebsiella sp. CB_Kp196 | reverse complement strand
AAAGCCCGTACTTGCGTACGAGCTCTTCTTAAAATATGGCGGTGAGGGGGGGATTGACTCGCTGCGCTCGCCCTCCGGGCAGATTCCTCGCAGGCTCGTCATCTGTCCAACTGGCTGTCGCCAGTTGTCGAACCCCGGTCGGGGCTTCTCATCCCCCCCGGCGGGGTGCTATATGCGAAAAAAAAAGCCCGTACTTGCGTACGAGCTCTTCTTAAAATATGGCGGTGAGGGGGGGATTCGAACCCCCGATACGTTGCCGTATACACACTTTCCAGGCGTGCTCCTTCAGCCACTCGGACACCTCACCATATTGTTTTGTCGCTCACCTTGGGTGGGCAACGGGGCGCTACTATAGGGAGTTGCGCTAAAACGGTCAAGCAGTATTTATGCTTTCGCTATCGTTCGGTTAAGCAATGAACACTGCCCCGCCGTAGCACGGCGGGGCAGTCATTTTAACGCTGTGAATCAAGCTGTTCGTTATTCTTCACCACGTCCTGAGCTTTGGCGTAGCTCTCAATCAGCAGCTGGTATGCCGGGAAGACCTTGGTATACACCTCGGCCCACTCAGCGGCATCCGGGCGATTCCAGGTGCGCTGCAGTTCAGAAGCAACCGCTGCGGTATCCATCGGCACGACGCCAGCCTGGACGACGCGGGCGAGGGTGATTTCCTGCGCCATCTTGCTATAGGTACCGGAAGCATCAATGACGGCAAAAACTTTATAGCCATCGGCGACGGCGGCAATGGACGGGAACGCCATGCAGACGCTGGTAATGGTACCGGCGATAATCAGCGTTTTACGCCCGGTTGCTTTTACTGCGGCAACAAATTCCGGGTTATCCCACGCGTTAATCTCTCCTTTACGCGCAATATATTGCGCATGGGGCGCGTTCGCATGAATCTCAGGGATCAGCGGGCCGTTTGGTCCCTGCGGCACTGACGCCGTGGTGATCACCGGGATCCCGGCTAATGAAGCCATCTTCGCCAGCGCGGCGGCGCGCGCCCGCAGCTCCGGCATCGGCATATCACCCACGGTCTGGAACAGACCGCTCTGGTGGTCAATCAGCAGCATGGCGGTATCATTGACATCAATAACCGGACGAGAACCATTAAAGTTAGCTGGGGTAGACATATTATTCACCTCATTCAGTATCAGATTTGGCCGAAGCGGCCGCTATTAAAATCACGAACCGCTTCCGCGATTTGTGCTTTGGTATTCATCACAAAGGGGCCATAGCCCACGATCGGCTCCTGCAGCGGTTCACCGGCCATCAGCAGTACTTTTGCGTTGCTACTGGCCGAGAGGTGGAGCGCTTCTCCTTTCTGGCTGAGCACCACCAGCTGACCCTCGCGGGCGCTACCCTCGCCGTTCACTACTACTTCACCTTCCAGAACGACCAGCGCCGTACTCCAGCCGGCAGGCTGATGCAGCGTGATTTCCTGGCTCTGGTTAAGCTGCAGGTCCCAGACGTTAAGCGGAGAAAACGTGTGCGCAGGGCCGACAATATCTTCGTAGCGCCCGGCAATAACCCGCATATGGCCCGCATTATTCGGCAGCTCAACGTCCGGAATCACATCAGCAGTGATGCTCTGGTATCCCGGCTGCGTCATTTTGTCTTTCGCCGGGAGGTTGACCCAGAGCTGAATCATTTTCAGCTCGCCGCCGGTACGGGTAAATTCCGCCGAGTGGAACTCTTCATGCAGGATCCCGGCGCCTGCGGTCATCCACTGCACATCGCCCGGTCCAATGACGCCGCCTCTGCCGGTAGAGTCACGATGTTCAACTTCGCCGGAATAGACCACGGTGACGGTTTCAAATCCGCGATGCGGATGTTCGCCGACGCCGCGTTTGCCTGTCCCCGCCGGGAAGTGATGGGGGCCTGCGTAGTCGAGCAGCAGGAAGGGGCTTAGCTGTTCGCCGTGAGTCTGGTAAGAGAACATTGAGCGAACCGGGAAACCATCGCCTACCCAGTGCTGTGAAGGCGCGGTGTAGATACCTGTAATTTGTTTCATGGTAGTCTCCTGAATAGCTGTTTCTGATGTGAATAAGCATATATTCGCCACTAATAGTCCGCTAGATAGCAAAAATGACCTATACTGTTCTAAAAATGGAACGATGGGGGAAGGATGCAGGATCTCAATGACTTAGCCTGGTTCGTACAGGTGATCGATCACGGTGGTTTTGCCGCGGCGGGCAGGGCGCTCGATCAACCCAAATCCAAGTTGAGCCGTCGTATCGCCCAGCTAGAAGAACGCCTCGGCGTCCGTTTGATTCAACGTACAACCCGGCAGTTTGCGGTAACGGAAGTTGGCCTGACCTTTTATCAGCACTGCAAAGCGATGCTGATCGAGGCGGAAGCGGCAGAACAGGCGGTGGAAACCCTGCGTTCCGAGCCGCGCGGGAGCGTAAAGCTGACCTGCCCGGTAACGCTATTGCATGCGCATATCGGGCCGATGCTGGCACGGTTTATGGTGCGCTATCCGGGCGTGAATCTGCAGCTGGAAGCGACTAACCGACGCGTTGATGTTGTTGGAGAGGGCGTCGACGTCGCGATTCGCGTACGTCCAAGGCCGATAGAAGATAGCGATCTGGTGATGCGTGTTCTGGCCGATCGCGGGCACCGTCTGGTCGCCAGCCCCCGGTTGGTGGAGCGGCAGGGGCAGCCTCAGGTTCCTTCAGCGCTAAGCGATTGGCCGGGGTTAAGCCTCGGGGCGGGCAAGCATCAGCATAAGTGGCAGTTGACCGGCCCGGAGGGGGCAAGGGCGGAAATCTACTTTACTCCCCGGCTGGTCACCACGGATATGCTGGCGCTCCGTGAAGCGGCCATTGCCGGCGTTGGGGTGGTACAGCTTCCTTTATTAATGGTGCGCGATCAGTTGGCCGCCGGAGAGCTGGTGGTTGTCCTCGATGAGTGGCAACCGCGCAGGGAGGTGATCCATGCGGTGTTTGCCTCTCGTCGCGGATTACTCCCCTCGGTCAGGGCGCTGGTGGATTTTCTCAGCGAAGAGTATCAGCGGATGGAAGAGGATTAGCATTTGCCACAATCCCGGCGGCGGCGCGATGCGCCTGTCCGGGCTCGGATTACCGGCGATCTGCGGCCCGGTAGCCCGGCTAAGCGCAGCGCAAGCCGGGAAGAAGCCACAGCAATACCACCTCACGGCATATTCCCCGGGTTGCGGCGTAAACGCCTTACCCGGGCTACGGACTATCGGCAATCTGCGGTACTGTAGCCCGGGCACGCGCATCGCGCCGCCCCCGGGAGAAGAGCATGGAGTAGAAGAATTTCCCGGAGGCGATGCTGCGCATCTGTCCGGGCTACCGGACGGGGTGCTATATGCGAAAAAAAAGCCCGTACTTGCGTACGAGCTCTTCTTAAAATATGGCGGTGAGGGGGGGATTCGAACCCCCGATACGTTGCCGTATACACACTTTCCAGGCGTGCTCCTTCAGCCACTCGGACACCTCACCATATTGTCTTTCCCGTTGTTGCCGGGAACGGGCGCTAATTTAGGGAAATACGTATCTCCCGTCAATCAACTTTTTTAAAAAATCGCGCGTTTAGCCAAACTTCAAGCAACTTGCTCCCTAAATGGGCGAAAATCGATTTTTTTATCGCCATTCCCTTTTTCGCACGCTCGGCGAATGAAATTTGCTATGCTGGCAATCCAATAGAAAACAACGAGTAAAACGCGACGCTAACCTAACCTGCCAGCAGCGTCGGCTATCAGGAGCCTTTATGGATATCATCTTTTACCACCCCACGTTCGACACCCCTTTCTGGATTACGGAACTGGAAAAACAGCTGCCCGGCTCGCGCGTCCGCGAGTGGAAACCCGGAGATAATCAACCCGCTGACTATGCGCTGGTCTGGCATCCGCCGGTAGAAATGCTCCAGGGCCGCCAGCTTAAAGCCGTCTTTGCCCTTGGCGCCGGCGTCGATTCAATCCTCAGCAAACTGCGGGAACACCCGGAAATGCTGCCGCTGTCAACTCCGCTGTTCCGTCTGGAAGACACCGGCATGGGGCTGCAGATGCAAGAATACGCGGTGAGCCAGGTGTTGCACTGGTTCCGTCGTTTTGATGACTATCAGGCATTAAAACAAGAGGCGCGGTGGCAGCCGCTGGAGGAGTATCAGCGTGAAGATTTCACCATCGGCATTATGGGCGCGGGCGTGCTTGGCGCGAAAGTGGCCGAAGCCCTGCAAAGCTGGGGTTTTCCGTTACGCATCTGGAGCCGCAGCCGCAAATCCTGGCCGCAGGTCACCAGCTTTGCCGGAGAAGAGGAGCTGAATGCGTTCCTCAACGGAACACGAGTGCTGATAAACCTGCTGCCCAACACGGCGGAAACCGTTGGAATTATTAATAGCGCGCGCCTGGCGCAGCTGCCGGATAACAGCTACGTGCTGAATCTGGCTCGCGGTGTTCATGTGGTGGAAGACGATCTGCTGGACGCGCTGAATAGCGGCAAGTTGAAAGGCGCGATGCTGGATGTGTACAGCCGCGAACCGCTGCCTGAAGCGAGCCCGCTTTGGCGGCATCCGCGAGTGGCGATGACGCCGCATGTTGCCGCCGTCACCCGGCCTCTGGAAGCCATGGCTTATATCGCCAAAACCATCGGTCAGTTAGAACGAGGTCAAACGGTCAGCGGGCAGGTCGATCGCCAGCTGGGATACTAAGCGACAGCCCCGCGTGAGCGGGGTTTTTGCTGATCACAGGCGCAGATTCCTGCTATTCTTGCCACAAACAGAGAAGGAGATTGTGATGTATCCTGTTGACCTGCACATGCATACCGTCGCCAGCACCCACGCCTACAGTACCCTGCACGATTATATTGCAGAAGCAAAGCGCAAGGGGATCAAACTCTTTGCTATTACCGACCACGGGCCCGATATGGCCGATGCGCCTCACTACTGGCATTTTATTAATATGCGTATCTGGCCGCGGCTGGTGGAGGGCATTGGTATCCTGCGCGGTATCGAAGCCAATATCAAAAATACCCAAGGCGAAATTGACTGTACCGGCCCGATGCTCAACTCGCTGGACCTGATCATTGCCGGTTTTCACGAGCCGGTGTTCCCTCCAAAGGATAAAGCAACGCATACCGAAGCGATGATCGCCACGATAGCGAGCGGCGCGGTGCATATCATTAGCCATCCGGGTAATCCTAAGTTTCCCGTTGATATCCCGGCCATTGCCGCGGCAGCGGCGAAGCACCACGTGGCGCTGGAAATCAATAACTCATCCTTTGTTTCGTCGCGCATTGGCAGCGAAGATAACTGCCGTGCCGTTGCCGCGGCCGTACGCGATGCCGGCGGCTGGGTTGCGCTGGGTTCGGATTCCCATACGGCATTCACGCTTGGTGAATTTAGCGAATGTCGCAAAATCCTCGATGCTGTTGATTTTCCGGAAGAGCGAATTCTTAACGTGACGCCGCGGCGTCTGCTTAATTTTCTTGAATCGCGTGGGATGCCTGCGATTCCTGAGTTTGCTGAACTTTAATTTGAATAACTGGAATAAATGAATGAACGAGTTTTCAATCCTCTGCCGCGTGCTGGGCTCTCTCTATTATCGTCAGCCGCAGGACCCGCTGCTGGTGCCGCTGTTTACCCTTATTCGCGAAGGGAAGCTGGCAGCGAGCTGGCCGCTGGAGCAGGATGAACTGCTGGAGCGTCTGCAAAAAAGCTGCGATATGCCGTCTCTGGCCGCCGAATACAACGCGCTGTTTGTCGGTGAAGAGTGCCGCGTGGCGCCTTACCGTAGCGCATGGGTAGAAGGCGCTACGGAAGCTGACGTTCGTACTTTCCTCAGCGCGCATGGTGTCCCCACGGGGGAGGGCGCGGCGGATCATTTAGGCTCCTTGCTGCTGGCCGCTTCGTGGCTGGAAGATCACGCGCCGGAAGATGAAAGCGACGTTCTGGAAACCCTTTTCGCTGAGTATATTCTGCCGTGGTGCGGCGAGTTCCTGGGCAAAGTTGAAGCCCATGCAACCACGCCGTTCTGGCGCGCCATGGCCCCGCTGACTCGTGAAGCCCTCTCCGCCATGTGGGATGAGCTGCAGGAAGAAAATGAGCAATAAATTGTGATTAAAGTCACAATTTAGTTGCAACAAAACATTCTGAATTTCATTTAGTGTGCTTTGTGTCGCATTTGACGGGCGCGTTTCTGCTATGATACGCGCCATGAACATACTCTTCGCAATCGCATTAACGACGGGCATTCTCTCCGGTATCTGGGGATGGGTGGCGGTCGCATTGGGTCTGCTGAGCTGGGCAGGTTTCCTCGGCTGTACGGCTTACTTTGCCTGTCCGCAAGGTGGGTTAAAAGGGCTGCTTATTTCGACCTGTACGGTCATGAGCGGCGTGGTGTGGGCGCTGGTGATTATTCACGGTAGCGCGCTGGCGCCGCAGCTGGAAGTGGTTAGCTATATCATGACCGGCGTCGTGGCGTTTTTGATGTGTATCCAGGCGCGTCAGCTGATTCTCTCTTTTGTGCCGGGTACTTTTATCGGCGCGTGTGCGACGTTTGCCGCCGGCGGCGACTGGCGTTTAGTTGTGCCTTCACTCGCGCTGGGCCTGGTATTTGGCTATGCCATGAAAAATAGCGGCCTGTGGCTGGCGACCCGGGCGGAGAAAAATAAATCTCTGGCTAATCAAAGTCGCGAATCTTTTTAACCTATCCCACTTTTCATCACCAAAGAGCCCGTCGGGCTCTTTGGCTGTTTTTGCTGCCAAGTATTACCTCATCATAAATCTTCCCGCCATTTTGTTTTTCCTTATATATCCGCAACTTTAACTGTACCGGGAGTTAGTGAATCGATTTTGTTAGCACATTTAAACAAATGATATTTTTTGTTTTTAAATTGTTAATATAATTAAATTGAAGTAAAAAAAATTAACTCGTCGCACTCATGGATGGCTGGTGCTCTTCAGTAGCTATACCGATATGCAGAGGAGTTTTATAATGAAAACAATTAGATATGCTTCGCTTGCAGCCCTGTTTATATTACCCTCGTTTATTAGCCCTGCGATCGCCGAACAGACCGTGGCTGGCGTCGTCCATTTTTACGGACGGGTGGTGGAAGCACCCTGCCAGCTCGATGCAATCAATAATCAGGTTATTATGGATTGCCCGCGGGCGGAGACGATTAAAATTTCCGCTCAGCAGCTTGAGAAAGGGAATATCCGCAACGAAAATATCCGTTCTGCGCAATTACGCTATATTAATCCGCAACGGACCCTCGCCATTCTGGATGTTGATTATCGGTAACCCTCTGCCCCCGGGCTTTCGCCCCGGGGGCTATCGTGCCATATTATCCTCCTGTATTCCTTTCAAGACGTATGCCGACAGGAGGAGAAATGTCTGTTCAACCTGAAGTGGTTCTCGGCGATATTACCAGGCTTGAGGTCGATGTTATCGTCAACGCGGCTAATCCGTCGCTGCTTGGCGGCGGCGGGGTGGACGGGGCGATTCACCGCGCGGCAGGGCCGGAACTGCTGGCTGCCTGCAAAGTTGTGCGGCAACAGCAGGGAGAGTGTCCGCCGGGCCATGCGGTGATTACGGCGGCAGGAAATCTGCCCGCCAGCGCGGTGATTCACGCCGTAGGGCCGGTCTGGCACGGCGGTGACAGGCAGGAGGCGGAATTACTGGCTGACGTTTACAAAAATAGCCTGCTGCTGGCCTCGGCAAATAATTACCGAACCATCGCATTTCCTGCTATCAGCACCGGCGTATATGGTTACCCTAAACAGGCCGCCGCGGAGATAGCCGTGCGGACGGTAACTGCCTTTCTCACTCGCTACAATCCGCTGGAGCGCGTTTATTTCGTTTGTTTTGATAGCGAAACCGCCGGCATCTATACCCAATTACTCGAGGCGAGTCGCGCGCAACTCGGCCATCAGAATAAGATATGATAGTTTCCTGCGAAGGTGGGAAACTATCATAACGGGAGAGTCATCGGTGACTGAAGGGAAGGTTCTACAAAAACAACGGCTTCGCCGGATGGAAATTGTTGCCGCGGCACAAAAATGTTTCGCGGAAAAGGGCCTGCATGGCGCCTCCGTAGCGGATATTGCGCGTCAGGCTGGCCTTAGCGTAGGCCAGCTATATCGCGTTTTCGCCAGCAAAGAAGAGATCATCGAAGTTATCGTCAGCGAGATCGTGAATGCCAGAGTGGGCGAAATGGTTGCCGGGAATCATGATTTAGCCCGCATGGCTTCAGTTTTAGCCGGCGTGCTCCCCGCGACCGAGTCTACGAAAAACGATAATTATCTGCTGATGGAAATTAACGCCGAGGCGTCCCGAAATCCGCGCCTGCGTGAAATTATGATCCAGGCCGATCGTCGCCTGAAAGAGGAGGGCGGGCGGCTTACCCGCCACTACCATCCTGAGATGACCGCGGAGCAAATTAGCGTCGCCTGCGAATTTATCGCGATATTAACGGAAGGGGCGGCATACCGTTGCGACCTGGCGACGGCTCCGACGGTAGATAAAGCGGCGATGGAGAGCCTGTACCGCGATGTCTTTCAGCTGTTGTTTGCGCAAAAATAGCGCTGCTTGTGCGTTCCACACAGCAGCGCCCTGTTTTAACTGGCGGAAATTTGCGGCTTAGCCGTCTTTTGCTGGAATTTTCCGGAAAAAAGAAAGCGCAACAGCGGTATCCGCAGATGAATTTCATACAGCACCAGTGCAATCCCGACAACAAAAACCAGCCCGGTGATAAATCCAAGGGTATTTGATTGAATGACCGGGGTTATCCATGCCCCGTAGAGCAGGGTCAGAGGGTGGTGCACCAGGTAGATAAATAGCGATGCGTTGACGAAGTAGGTCACCCGCGCGGACTGGAAATTTAACAAACGGTGGCCAAGCGAAAAGACCACGTTGACCATCCATAGCCCCAGCACCATCGTAATCACGTACTCCGTTTCGTACATCCAGCCATCGCCCGAGCCGTACTGCTGATTCAGTCGGTAGGCGATAAATCCCAGTAAAGCCGCCACAAAGCACCACGGCGAGGGAGTCGTGAACATCGTCTTCAGCCGCGCGTTAATAAACGTCTGGGCGCCCAGGATAAAGAAAGGCAGATAGAACAGCGTCTGCATCACGATAAAGTTGAACAGACCGTTGCTGAGAATGGGCGGATAGAGGATAAAAATAGTGCGGCGGATGACCGCGTACAGCACGCCCAGAGCGAGAAAAATCATCGACAGCTGGCCTAATGTGACGGTGTCACCAAAGGTGGGCGCAGCGGCAGAACGCGGTCGCGTCAGCCATTTGAACATCACCACGCCCAGCGACGTCAGGACCACCAGCACCAACAAAAACCACAGATGAGAGATCAGCTCCCAGGCGAGGGTGTTGAACTTGTCATAGCCTGACAGCGTATGCCAGTTATCCGCTTTACCGTTGACGTACTGCAGCATAATAAACTGCGGCAGGGTCAGGAGCGGGATCGCCGTTAACATGGGAATGCCGACGCGCTCAACGCGTACTTTCCACCATTTTTTCAGCGGATAGCGCAGAAAAAGCATGTAGGAAAAATAGCCGGAAATCACAAAGAAGACCTGCATGCGAAAGGCATGGATGAAGTCGTTAAATAACGTCAGCCACCACGAGGGCTCGGCGCTGTTAACATGCCAGCTGTGGCTGGAGTAAATGAGCGAAATGTGAAAAGGGATGCCCAATAGCATCAGCCAGGCGCGGATGCTATCGAAAAAATATTCACGCTGTACCGGAGTATTATTCATACAATATCACTACATTCTCAGACAATTCGTCTTATCACTCAACGTGATAACGTTTAAATTCTCTGCAACCCTACATGAACTCTGGTTAACTGTCTCCAGGATAAGCACGCAAAGTGCAAACGGGGCAGTAACTGTGTATTCCCTGTGCCGCGATGCCGAACAATGCAGGGATTATGTTGTCGGAATGCCTGAGTTTCCATTAAAATAGATCGGATCGATTTAAGCACACAAAGGGGGAAGTGCTTACTTATATGAAACATAAACCACAGATGATGAAAATGCGTTGGTTAAGCGCAGCCGTAATGTTGTCCCTGTGTACTTCATCTGCATGGGCATTCAGCATTGATGACGTCGCAAAAGAGGCACAAACGTTAGCCGGCAAAGGCTTTGAAGCGCCTAAAAGTAACCTGCCCTCTGCCTTCCGCGACATGAAGTATGCGGACTATCAGCAAATTCAGTTTAATCACGACAAAGCCTATTGGAATAATCTGAAAAGCCCGTTCAAGCTCGAGTTTTATCACCAGGGTATGTATTTCGATACGCCGGTCACCATTAATGAAGTGACGGCAACCAGCGTACGTAAAATTAAATATAGCCCGGACTATTTTAATTTTGGCAACGTTCAGCACGATAAAGACACGGTTAAAGACCTCGGTTTTGCGGGCTTTAAGGTTCTGTATCCGATCAACAGCAAAGACAAGAACGATGAGATCGTCAGCATGCTCGGAGCCAGCTATTTCCGCGTGCTCGGTCAGGGCCAGGTATATGGGCTTTCTGCCCGCGGACTGGCTATCGATACCGCGCTGCCGTCCGGAGAAGAGTTCCCGCGCTTCCGTGAGTTCTGGATTGAGCGTCCTAAAGCCACCGATAAACGCCTGACGATTTATGCGCTGCTTGATTCCCCGCGCGCAACCGGCGCCTATCGCTTTGTGATCATGCCCGGTCGCGATACCGTGGTGGACGTGCAGTCTAAGGTCTATCTGCGTGACAAAGTCGGTAAACTGGGCGTGGCGCCGTTGACCAGCATGTTCCTGTTCGGGCCGCATCAGCCGTCTCCGACCACCAACTACCGCCCGGCGCTGCACGACTCCAACGGGCTGTCCATTCTTGCCGGTAACGGTGAGTGGATCTGGCGTCCGCTCAATAACCCGAAACATCTGGCCGTCAGCAGCTACGCAATGGAAAACCCGCAGGGGTTTGGCCTGCTGCAGCGCGGCCGTCAGTTCTCGCGTTTTGAAGACCTCGACGACCGCTACGATCTGCGCCCAAGCGCGTGGATTACGCCGAAAGGTGATTGGGGTAAAGGGAAAATCGAACTGGTCGAGATCCCAACCAACGATGAAACCAACGATAACATCGTCACCTACTGGACGCCGGATCAGCTGCCGGAACCCGGCAAAGAGATGAACTTCAAATACACCATCACTTTCAGCCGTGACGAAGACAAACTGCATGCGCCGGATAACGCTTACGTTATGCAGACCCGCCGTTCTACCGGCGACGTCAAGCAATCGAATCTGATCCGCCAGCCTGATGGCACCATTGCCTTTATTGTCGATTTCACCGGCGCCGAGATGAAAAAGCTGCCCGCAGATACGCCAGTGACTGCCCAGGCCAGCATCGGCGATAACGCTGAAATCGTCGAAAATACCGTGCGCTACAACCCAGTAACGAAAGGCTGGCGTATGATCCTGCGCGTCAAAGTGAAAGATCCTAAGAAAACCACGGATATGCGCGCAGCCCTGGTCAATACCGACCAGACGCTGAGCGAAACCTGGAGCTATCAGCTGCCTGCCAATGAATAAGATAACGAAGTACATCGACGCATTGCCGCTGTCGGATGCAGAAAAACGCGCGTTACCTGACGCAAGTCTGCAGGCCGTACATCAAGCACTGGACGCTGAACATCACGTTTACCACCGCGAAGACGACTCCCCGCTGGGGTCGGTAAAATCGCGGCTGGAGCACAGCTGGCCAGATTCACTGGCCGGTAACCAGCTGGTTAAGGATGACGAAGGGCGCACTCAGCTCAACGCCATGCCGAAAGCAAAACGCTCCTCCATGTTTCCGGACCCCTGGCGGACTAACCCGGTCGGGCGCTTCTGGGATCGGCTGCGCGGACGCGACGTGACGCCGCGCTATCTTTCTCGCCTGAGCCAGGAAGAGCAGGAGAGCGAGCAGAAATGGCGTACCGTCGGCTCTATCCGCCGCTACATTCTGCTGCTGCTGACGCTGGCGCAGACCGTGGTGGCGACGTGGTACATGAAAACCATTTTGCCCTACCAGGGCTGGGCGCTGATTAACCCGGCGGATATGGTGGGGCAGAACCTGTGGATCTCCTTTATGCAACTGCTGCCCTATGTGCTGCAGTCGGGGATCCTGATCCTGTTCGCCGTGCTTTTTTGCTGGGTCTCAGCGGGGTTCTGGACCGCGCTGATGGGCTTCCTGCAGCTGCTCATCGGGCGTGATAAGTACAGTATCTCAGCCTCGACCGTCGGCAATGAGCCGTTGAACCCGGAGCATCGCACGGCGCTGATCATGCCGATCTGCAACGAAGACGTTGACCGCGTATTCGCGGGCCTGCGTGCGACCTGGGAGTCGGTAAAGGCCAGCGGCAACGCCGAGCACTTTGATGTCTATATCCTGAGCGATAGCTACAATCCGGATATCTGCGTGGCAGAGCAAAAGGCGTGGATGGAGCTCATTGCCGAAGTGCAGGGCGAAGGGCAGATCTTCTATCGCCGCCGCCGCCGCCGCGTGAAGCGCAAAAGCGGTAACATTGATGACTTCTGCCGCCGTTGGGGTAGCCAGTATAGCTACATGGTGGTGCTGGATGCCGACTCCGTCATGAGCGGTGAGTGCCTGAGCGGCCTGGTGCGCCTGATGGAAGCGAACCCGAATGCCGGTATCATCCAGTCATCGCCTCGCGCGTCGGGCATGGATACGCTGTATGCTCGCTGTCAGCAATTTGCCACCCGCGTCTACGGCCCGCTGTTTACCGCCGGGCTGCACTTCTGGCAGCTGGGTGAGTCGCACTACTGGGGACACAACGCCATTATCCGGGTGAAACCGTTTATTGAGCACTGTGCCCTCGCGCCGCTGCCGGGTGAGGGTAACTTCGCGGGTTCCATTCTGTCGCACGACTTCGTCGAAGCCGCATTGATGCGTCGCGCCGGATGGGGGGTCTGGATTGCTTACGATCTCCCCGGATCTTATGAAGAGCTGCCGCCGAACCTGCTGGACGAGCTGAAACGCGATCGCCGCTGGTGTCAGGGGAACCTGATGAACTTCCGCCTGTTCCTGGTTAAAGGGATGCACCCGGTTCACCGCGCGGTGTTCCTGACCGGCGTGATGTCATACCTGTCGGCGCCGCTGTGGTTTATGTTCCTTGCGCTCTCAACTGCCCTGCAGGTGGTGCATGCGTTGACCGAACCGCAGTACTTTCTGCAGCCGCGGCAGCTGTTCCCGGTCTGGCCGCAGTGGCGTCCGGAGCTGGCCATTGCCCTGTTTGCTTCCACCATGGTGCTGCTGTTTCTGCCGAAGCTGCTGAGTATTATCCTGGTGTGGTGTAAAGGGCCAAAAGAGTACGGCGGATTTATCCGCGTGACCCTTTCTCTGCTGCTGGAGGTGCTCTTTTCGGTGCTGCTGGCGCCGGTGCGTATGCTGTTCCATACCGTGTTTGTGGTCAGCGCGTTCCTCGGCTGGGAAGTGGTGTGGAACTCGCCGCAGCGTGATGACGACTCTACCCCGTGGGGCGAAGCGTTTATGCGTCACGGCTCGCAGATGCTGTTGGGTCTGGTCTGGGCGGTGGGCATGGCATGGCTGGATCTGCGCTTCCTGTTCTGGCTGGCGCCGATTGTGGTGTCGCTGATTCTGTCGCCGTTCGTGTCGGCTATTTCCAGCCGCGCCACCATCGGCCTGCGCACTAAACGCTGGAAGCTGTTCCTGATCCCGGAAGAGTACTCCCCGCCGCAGGTGCTTAAAGATACTGACGCTTACCTGACGCTTAACCGTCAGCGTTCGCTGGACGACGGCTTTATGCATGCGGTATTTAACCCGTCGTTTAACGCGCTGGCAACGGCGATGGCCACCGCGCGCCACCGTCACGGGCATATTCTGGATATCGCCCGCGAACGTCACGTTGAGCAGGCGCTGAACGAGACGCCGGATAAACTAAACCGCGATCGTCGTCTGGTATTGCTGAGCGACCCGGTCACGATGTCACGCTTGCACTATCGCGTGTGGGCCGCACCGGAGAAATACTCTTCGTGGGTCGGCGCCTATCAGCAACTGACGTTGAATCCGCTGGCGTTAAAAACGAAGTAAGCCGTACGTTAAGGAAAATACCGGCAATGGTGCCGGTATTTTTTTACCTGAAAATCGAGGTTGTTGATGAGAGTTTTACTGGTTATCGCAATGACGCTGTTTCTCAGCGGCTGCGGGAGTATTATCAGCCGCACAGTGCCTGGCCAGGGCCATGGAAACCAGTACTATCCCGGCGTTCAGTGGGATGTTCGTGATTCAGCATGGCGCTATATCACTATTCTCGATCTGCCCTTTTCGCTGGTGTTTGATACGCTACTGCTGCCGCTTGACGCCAGCCATGGCCCCTATAACTAATTAGCGTTCATCCCATTCATCGGCGGCAGCCTGGCCCTCCTCGGTATCGAGAGAGGGTTCAAGCTGAAACTCGCCTTCATCCCATTCATGCAGCGTGTTTTCTTCCAGCCACTCCTGGCGAAGCTCAATCTCATCATAATCGCCGTCAAAGACGCTCTGCGCAGCCTGACCGCTGAGGACCGGCAGACATTCGCCCTGTTCATCCTCGTCGGCGAAAAATTCGGCCTGCCAGGCAATATCACCGTCCTGGAGTACGTACTTCTGGATATTTAGCTGCTCAATGCTGGCGCTCTCTTCGTCGCTATCGGGATTATTAGCCAGAAACTCCTCGCGGGCTGCATCGATTGCTTCTTCAAGCGTGGCATAGAACATCGAATCCTTTGGCATGGCTAACCTCCTAAGATGAATAGAAATGAACACGATTCAATCTATAGAAGGCGGTTGGCAATGCGTCAAGGAGGTGAACGCCACACGGACATTAATTTACCGAATGCGTGCCGGAACCCGGATTGTCCGTTGCCCGGGGGCGGCGGGAGCGACCGAGGGTCAGGGTCGAGTAGACCGCATTGAACAGCACCACACCGGCGGTGACTAAAAAGACTGCCCGGAAGCCGTAGTTGGCGGAAACCGATGCGCCGATGAGCGGGCCCGTGACGTTGCCGATATCGCGGAACGACTGGTTATAGCTGAATATTCTGCCCGAGATTTGGCTGGTGGAGTTGTACACCAGCAGCGTTTGCACTGCCGGCAGCAGCGCGCCGTCGGCGGCGCCTAACAGGAAGCGCAGGATCCCCAGCTGCAGCGGCGTCTGGACAAACGACATGGGAATCAGGAGCAGGACAGAAATCACCAGCGCAACGATCAGGATCTTTTCCGGACCGATACGGTCGCCGAGTTTACCGAGGCGAGGGGCGCTAAGCAGGGCGGCAATACCGGGGACTGAAGCTATCATGCCGCTGATAAACGCAATATTACTGACGTTGCCGGCGAGATCGCGCACGTAAAGCGTCAAAATCGGCGCGATAGAACCGGTAGCCACCTGGATAATCAGCGATGTCACAAACAGACTCAGCACCAGCTTCGGATTTTTAAGCGACGTGAAAACGTCTTTCGCGCTGAGCATCTCTTTTTTACTGACGGCGACAAAATTTTCGCGGATGAGAAAAAGGGTAAATAAGAAACAAATAAACAGCACGCCTGCCGTCATAAAGAAGACGGTACGCAATCCCCAGTGATCGGCCAGGAAACCGCCGGCCAGCGGCCCCAGCAGCGCGCCGCTGACCGCCCCGGTAGAGAGAGTCCCCAGCGCCCAGCCGCTCTTATGACGGGGAATTTGCGTCGCTATCAGCGCATTGGCGTTAGGAATAAATCCGCCGAGCAGACCTAACAGCGCGCGCAGGATCAGAAACTGCCAGATATTCTGCGCCAGGCCCATCAGCAGCATAACGATTGCCATACCGAGGGCCGAGCGCAGCAGCATAATTTTGCGCCCTTTGCGGTCCGCGAGACCGCCCCAGAAGGGGGAGGCCACGGCGGAAAATAAAAAGGTAATGCTGAAAACCAGCCCTGACCACATATTGAGGGCGCTATGGCCGGTTACGCCGAGTTGTTCGACGTAGAGCGGGAGGAACGGCATCACCAGGCTAAAGGCGGCGCCGGTTAAAAAGCAGCCGAGCCAGGTGACGGTGAGATTACGTTTCCAGTTAATGGGGGTATCAGCAGAGGGCATAGGATTCCACTGGCCTGCCACGCAGGTCAAATAATTGAAAATATGAGCCTGCTAATTATGCGCCTGAGAAATGGTTGCCGCAATGGAGGAGAGCTTTTAAAGCTAAAGGAGGGCTCTGAACGGTGGGGCTTACCCCGCATCCGGATTCAGATGCGGAGTCATTGCGCGACCGCGCGCCGGGAGGCGCTAGTAACGAGAAGGAACGCCTTCAGGACGCGTTTTAAAGCGGCGATGCATCCACATATACTGTTCCGGCGCCATCAATATGCACTTCTCTACCACTTTGTTCATCCAGACGGCGGTAGTCTCCGCATCGTCCAGCGGCGGATCGCACTCCGGCGGCAGGATAATCAGCTCATAGCCTTTACCGTCCGGTTTACGGCGCGGCACGAACGGCACAACGCAGGCTTTAGACATCTTTGCCAGCATCCAGGTGCCCGAGGTGGTCGCGGCCTGGTCAACGGCGAAAAACGGCACAAATACGCTGGCGGCCGGGCCATAGTCGTGATCCGGCGCATACCAGATCACTTCACCCTTTTTCAGCGCGCGGATCATGCCTTTCAGATCCTTACGATCGATCATGTCTTTGTTGGAGCGCAGGCGTCCCCAGGTCTGCAGCCAGTCGATAACCGGGTTATCGTTTGGACGATAAACGCCAATGCCCGGCTCGTTGATACCGAACATGCGCGCGCCCATCTCCAGCGTGAGGAAATGAATGCCAATCAGCAAAATGCCGCGCTTTTGCGCCTGAACATCACGGATATGCTCGACGCCGATGGAGTCAGTCCAGCGCGCAATACGCTTCGTCGGCCAGAACCAGGCCATGCCGGTTTCCATTAACCCCATGCCAACGGATTCAAAGTTTGCCACGACCATGCGGTGACGCTCTTGTTCGCTCTTATCGGGAAAACAGAGCTCCAGATTCCGGTTGGCTATTTTGGCCCGGCGCTTCATTAGCCGCATGGCGAGGCGGCCAAGACCGGTTCCGAGGCGATAAATCAGCGGATAAGGCAGCTGAACAACCAACCAGAGCAGGCCGATCCCGAGCCAAAGCAACCAGTAACGCGGGTGCAGCAACGCTGCGGAAAATTTAGGTAAATGGGTCATCTCATACCTGTTTAATTAAGCAACGTGTTCTATTATCGCATTTTTTTATGCCTCAGCCAAAATACCGGCCGCAGATGGCATTTAATGTTAACGCAAGCAAATATGGGTGAGAAAAATGTAGCGCAAAATGTGGGGATGTAAATTAAGCGTGTTTGCTATATGATGCCCGCCGTTTATTTTACTCATTGACTATGCCGAGCAGGTACACCATGCCAGTGTTACATAACCGCATTTCAAATGAGACGTTAAAGGCGCAAATGTTGGCTGAGACCGAGCCGCGCACGACGATCTCGTTTTATAAATATTTCACTATTATCGACCCAAAAGCCACGCGCGATGCGCTGTGGATTGCGTTGACTAAGCTGAACGTTTTTGGCCGAATTTATCTGGCTCACGAAGGTATTAACGCGCAAATTAGCGTTCCGCAAAGCCGGGTCGATGCGCTGCGCGAATTCTTATACGCTTTTGATCCCGCCCTGAATGGCCTGCGCCTGAATATCGCCCTCGATGATGACGGTAAATCCTTCTGGGTTCTGCGTCTCAAGGTACGCGATCGGATCGTCGCGGATGGGATTGACGATCCGACGTTTGATGCATCGGACGTGGGCGATTATTTAAAGGCTGCGGAAGTCAACGCGATGCTGGACGACCCGGATGCGGTCTTTATTGATATGCGTAACCATTACGAATATGAGGTCGGCCATTTCGAGAACGCGCTGGAGATCCCGGCGGATACGTTTCGCGACCAGCTGCCGAAGGCCGTTGAGATGATGCAGGAACATAAAGATAAAAATATCGTGATGTACTGCACCGGCGGTATCCGCTGCGAAAAAGCCAGCGCGTGGATGAAGCACAATGGGTTCACTAAGGTCTCGCATATTGAGGGCGGGATTATCGAATACGCGCGACGCGCGCGCGAACAGGGGCTGCCGGTTCGCTTTGTCGGTAAGAACTTTGTATTCGATGAGCGTATGGGAGAGCGTATCTCAGATGATGTTATCGCCCATTGCCATCAGTGCGGCGCTCCCTGCGACAGCCATACCAACTGCCTGAACGATGGTTGCCACCTGCTGTTTATTCAGTGTCCTGCCTGCGCGGAGAAATTCGCCGGCTGCTGTAGCGAAGCCTGCATGAAAGAGCATAAGCTGCCGGAAGAGGAGCAGCGAAAACTGCGCGCCGGCCGCGAGAATGGCAATAAGATCTTTAATAAATCTCGCGGTCGGTTGAATACGAAGCTGGGGATCCCGGATCCTGAGCCTTCAGAAAAACCATAGCCAGATAAGATCGATAAACGCCAGCAGAAGCCACAGCGCCAGATAAATCATAAAATGTTCGCGGACGTTGTTAACCAGTAATTCGAACAGGCGACGCATCATCTCTCTCATCATTCACGGCCTCAAGCGAGGCCGTTTCTTTAGCGTGGTTGTCAGGTTGTACGGCGGGCGATTATTTCTTAAACCGCGCCAGTGAAAACGGGGATAGATCAAACCCAAAGGGTTCTTCAAGCGCGAACCGTGTGGCCAGTTCACCGAGTACCGGTGCGAACTTAAAGCCGTGTCCGCTCAGGCCGGTAATCAATAGCGTATCCGGCTGGCCGGGCAGCGTATCAATGATAAAGTCCTCGTCGGCGGTGTTGTCATAGGTACAGGATGCGCCATGCAGGCAGCCGCCGATACCGGGCAACACATTACGCAAGAAGCTAAAAGCTTCAGAGCCGTCCGTTGCAACGGCACCAAACGGCTTACGTTCTTCCGGCGTGGAAATAGGCTGCCCGCCGTTATGCTTGCCGATTTTCAATTCGTTATCTTCTGCCGGGAAACCGTAAAACTGATCGCCATTCGCTAACTCACCGGTAAACGCCGGGAAATTATTTTTGCTGCTGTAGCGGCCATCCGCCTGAAACCAGGCGAAAATTTTACGTACCGGCTGGACAGGGAGTTCTGGCATCAGCCGGGTAACCCAGGTACCGGCGCTAACCAGCAGTTTTTTGCCGCTGTACTCACCATCAAGCGTCTCGACGGTTACGCCGTTCGGCGCGTGGTGAATGGCCGATACCGGGCAGTTGAAGAGCTGTGCGGCGCCCGCTTCGCGTGCCAGACGGATCCAGCTTTCAACGGCCAGTTCGCTGCGCAGTATGCCGGATGCGGGTTCAAATATCGCCCGATAATCATCAGGAATACGAATTTCCGGCCAGCGAGTCATCACCGTCTGCGCATCCATTTCTTCGATATTGAGCTGGAACTCGCGCGCGCTGCTGGCAACATTGCGCAGAAAGTCGGAGCCGGCAGGCCCGAGGTTAATCACTCCTGTACGTTCAAAGACGGCTTCACCGCTGGCGGCGGCAAACTCATCCCATAGCTGTTGCGCGCGCAGTACCAGGGGGACATATCTTTCGCCTTCGCCATAGGCGTGACGAATGAGGCGGGTACTGCCGTGATGGCTGCCTTCCTGATGCGGCGGCTGATGGGCATCAATCATCAGTACGTTGAGCCCTGCCTGCCGCGCATAATAGCCTGCGGCAGCGCCGACCGAGCCGCTACCGATAATGATAAGATCGTATTGCATGGTGGGTTCCAGGTTATTGCTTTATTAGCAGGGTAATTAACAACCTGCTGTTATACAAGCCCGAAAATAATTCAGGCACCCGAGGGTGCCTGTTAAGTGAATATTCTGACATTAGCGCTAAATTTTAATGCCTTCGATACTCATTTTCCTGGTATTCGCCAGATTCAATCTTCGCAATACCTGCTTCCAGAATCGAAATAAACTGACGTGCAACGTCCGTCGTTAGCCATAGCGTCTGGCCAATCTCTGCGTCTCTACTGCTTTCTTGAGCGGGGTTTTGGTAGTGCAGGCGCAACATCAGCGCATCGTAACTATCAACGGTGCTGATGTCCCATCCGACGAGGGGATGGGTCTGGATGACTTCATTATTCTTTTCCATCATAACCCCTTATTCATATGTTAAAAGACAACAGTTCTCGAGGTTTAATGCATGTTTTTTGAAGCAAGTTAATTATATCAGTAGTCAAGAATAAACTCGAGAAATTAAATGAAATAGAGATACATACGCGCCCATTTGCTGATTTTTTAGGCAAATCAGGGAGGGTTAATTGTTATTTATGAAGGTGCTAAGGAAAAGCAATAGGGGAGAGTCTGACTATGAAAAAAATAAAAAAGCCGGGGCGACCCGGCAAAAAATTGCACAATGAGGGAGCAAATTTAATTGACTAGTCGCGGACAAACCAGTCGTCAGCGCTTTCCCAGGTTTCTTGCAGGATTTCGCTAATCCGGTCTTTGTCTTCTTTCAGGCCGCCGATAACCGACAGATTGTTATTAGCCGCGTACCGAACCGTTACCTGACTTGAGGTAGAGGGAAACTGCTGTTCGATACGACGCGAGAGTTCATTGTTCAGCGCATCTAAGGCGCCGTTGGGTAAGGCTGTTGATTTGGCGATAGAGACTTCAATACGCATAATTGCCCCCTGGATAATGTACTGTTTATTTATACAGTACACTCTGAAGATTTACAACAGGGGGCAGGCTATTTATTTTTTCATCGTCCAGCGCACGGTTTCCCCGGCAAGGAACGGCACCAGCGCGTCGCCTGGCAGGGCGATACTCTCGACCACCTGGCTCTCTTCGCGCACCAGCTCCACGTAGCCCTCATTGACCGGCAGGCCATAGAAGCGGGGGCCGTTAAGCGAACAGAAGGCTTCAAAGTGTTGCAGGGCGTTCATCTCCTCAAATACCGTGGCGTAGCTGCCCAGCGCGGTCGGCGCGTTAAAACAGCCTGCGCATCCGCAGCTGGCTTCCTTACGATGGCGGGCATGGGGAGCGGAATCCGTGCCGAGGAAAGCGCGGTCAAAACCGCTGGCAACCAGTTCGCGCAGCGCTTGCTGGTGAATATTGCGTTTCAGGATCGGCAGGCAATAAAGGTGGGGACGCACGCCGCCAACCAGCATATGGTTACGGTTGAACATCAGGTGCTGCGGGGTGATGGTGGCCGCCAGCAGCTCGTTACCGTCGCGTACGTATTCAGCGGCATCTTTGGTCGTGATGTGTTCGAAGACCACCTTCAGGCCGGGCAGGCGCTGACGCAGCGGCTCCATGACCGTTTCAATAAAGCGCGCTTCCCGGTCAAAAATATCGATATCAGCATGGGTGACCTCACCGTGAACCAGCAGAGGCATCCCCAGCTTTTCCATGCGTTCCAGCACCGGCATAATGGCATCCGTACTGGTGACGCCGTGGCTGGAGTTGGTGGTGGCGTTGGCCGGATAGAGCTTGGCGGCAGTGAATACGCCTTCGTTAAATCCGCGCTCCAGCTCAGCCGGGTCGAGCGTATCCGTCAGATAGCAGGTCATCAGCGGCGTAAAATCATGGCCCGCAGGGATCGCATCAACGATACGCTGGCGATAGGCGAGGGCGGCTTCGACGGTAGTGACAGGCGGTACCAGGTTTGGCATCACGATTGCCCGGCCATAAAATTCACTGGTATAAGGCACGACGGTTTTTAACATATCGTCATCGCGCAGATGGATATGCCAGTCATCAGGGCGGCGGATTTTCAATACCTGGGATTGTGCTGTCATGGAAGGCTCCGGCTAATAGGTTCAGTCATCAGGGCTGTTTTTGCCGGGCACTAAGGATAAGCGTAAACGTTTTCCTTTGCATCAACTTCCGTAAAAAATCGGGCGCTTCAGCGCCCGAGCCATCAGTTGGTGAACGGGATAATAATCTCGCCGGGCTTCACTTCAATCCCTTTAGCATACTTTTTCGCCAGCGCTTCACCGGTGCTGGCATCCTCGCGCAGGACGTAGGCAGGCTGCTGATTGAAGTAGCTACGCAGGGACTGATTCAGGTAAGGGATCAGCGTCTGTACGACAGACTGGAGCTTTTCCGGCTGAACTTTAGCATCGACGACTTCCATCTCCTGCAGGAAAATGGCCCCCTTTTCTTTATTGAAAGCCGGCAGCGCTTTGAGCTTCAGATCGATGGTCGCTTTCTGGTTCCCGAAAAGTGAATTCAGATCTAAATTGGCCACGCCGCTTAACGTGACTTTGTTTGGTTCTTCACGGCCAATAGCGCTGGTAAGATTTTGCAGTTCAATATGGGCATCCGCTACGCCTGGCAGGCCAATATCCTTAGCGAAGTGGTTACGTTTCTGCAGCGCCTGATTGATTTCCTGCTCGCTCACGGAATATTGCGTGAGCTGATTACAGGCGCTAAGCAGGCCACTAACGATAAGCGCGGCCGCAATAAACATCTTTTTCATTGGATTCCTTAATGTCATGCCATGGGTTCATCCTGACACAAAGCAGCATGGCCCGCCAGCGCAGGAGGTGCTAGCGGAAAAGACTGAAAAAGAGGCGTTCGGCAGCGAAGGGCCAAACCATCCGCTGCCTTGAGGTTAAATAGCCATTGAAGAAAGCAGGTTGATCTGCGTCTGTTTGGCCATGTTGTCACGATAGGCGGCCACCCGACTCGGCCAGTTCACGCCGGCAACCAGCGTCAGATTCCTCAGCAGAGGAAAGAGCTGAATATCATCTTCAGAGAGTTCTCCGTTGACGGCGTTTGGCTGGACAATCAGTTTATCCAGCGCCCGCAGATCGTCGCTGATGTTCTTCACCAGACCGGGGGAATGGGCGAGATGGTCGGCAAAGCTGCCGATAGCCGCCTCTTTCTTTTTCACAAAATAGGCGCGCGCCTCTGGCGTGGCGAATTCATCAAACGCGGATTTGGCAAAGCGGGGGATCAGCAGGCGGTTCGCGTAGCCGTTGACCTTCCGCAGCCAGGTTTCCACCGCCGGATTACGCGGGCCGGTAAGCAGCGGTTTGCCGTCCAGCTTATCGACATAGTGCACGATATCCATGCTTTCCGGCATATAGCGGCTATCGTCTTTTTGCAGGATTGGCGCCATTTTCTGGCCGATCATTCGGATGGGGGTTAATTCATCATCGTTCAGGAGCACAATCAGTTCGACAGGGATATTTTTCAGGCCGAAAATCATGCGGGCTTTAAGGCAGAACGGGCAGTGATCGTAGATATATAACTTCACGTTTCTCCTCCATTGTTGCTGAACATCCTCAATTCAGTATGGAGGAGAAACGAAGGCCCGGCAAATCAGGTTCGCGGCTCCAGCATTCCGGAGGCCGAACGTTTTGGACTGAACTGCCACCACAGCGCAATAAACGTCGCGAGGCCGATAATGCCCAGCATCAGCCACGGCAGCTCAGGCTGACCGACGGCCTTACCGGCATCGAACAGCCAGCCGCCGCCTGCGTAGCCGAAAGCGCCGCCGAAGGCCAGGCCTAACCGGCTAAAGCCCATATAGCTGCCGCGCGCTCTCGCATCCGCCAGCGACGCCCCCAGCGTTTCACGCGCGGGTTCAGCGATGATTGACCCCATATAAAATACGCAGATCAGCGTAAACAGCTGCTGCAAATTGCTGCTCAGGCCAATTGGCATCATCGCGAGCGTCATGATCAGCAGGCCGGCCATCAGGCGCTGCTCCAGGCGAAAACGCTTTTCGCTCCAGCGGGCAATCGGATACAGCAGCGTTAGCGAAATGGTCGCTTCAATGGCGTACATCCATTTGACCGCCGCCGGAGAACCCGCAATATCATTAACCATAATAGGCAGCATCAGCATCACCTGCACCGCCAGCATGTAATACCCGGTCAGCGTCAGCACATAGGTGACAAAGCGTTTGTCGCGCAACACGCGCCCCAGTCCTTCACGAACCGGCGTTTTGACCGTCGACAGCTTCCAGGCGGGAAGATACCAGGCGTTGAATGCCGCGCAGGCGATAAACAGCGCCGCTCCGGCGCTGCACACCAGGCGAAAATCATATTGCAGCAGCCAGCTACCTAGCAGCGCGCCGATCACCGCTCCTGCGCTGTCCTGCATCATCAGGATAGAGAAGAAACGTCCGCGCTGGTGCGGGCGTACCAGCTTGACCACCAGCGCCGCCCGCGGGGGATCGAACAGCGTGCCGCCGAGGCCAGAAAGAATACAGGAGAGCCATAGCACCCAGGGTTCATGGGCAACGGCCATCGCCGCGAAGCCGGCCGCGCGCATCAGCATACCGGTAACGATCATCGGTTTGGCGCCAAAACGGTCGGCAATGGCGCCGCCAAATATTCCTAAGCCTTGCTGCACCAGCTGACGCAGGCCGAGCGCAATCCCGACCATCAGCGCAGCCCATCCCATCTGGTCGACAAAGCGAATGGAGATAAGCGGGAACACAACGAAAAAGCCGAGTACGACAAGCATGTTATCGACTAACAGGAAATATTTACCCAGGCTCCTTGCCTGCGATACGCGGGACATTTCCCCTCCAGGGAAAAATAAGAATAAGCTCTGACATTTTGCGGGGTTAATGGCTATTTTCCCAGCGCGCTCGCGACAATATTTTTTTATCAAAATGCAAGAACGATAGAGGCTATTCATCGAAAAGCAGAGATGGTGCAGAAAATGGTATGTTGCTGTTTTCACACCGCCGTGCAGGACAGGTATAGTAAAGTCAGCAAGTATTGCGTCAGGGGAACAGGAGAGGGGAATGTTTGGCTATCGCAGTAACGTACCGAAGGTGCGTTTGACGACGGACCGGCTGGTGGTTCGGCTGGTGCACGATCGTGACGCCTGGCGTCTGGCCGATTATTACGCGGAAAATAAAGGGTTCTTAAAACCCTGGGAACCGGTGCGCGATGACAGCCACTGTTATCCTTCCGGCTGGCAGGCGCGTTTATCGATGATTTCTGAGTTTCATAAGCAGGGCTCGGCGTTCTATTTTGCTCTGCTTGACCCGGAAGAAAAAGAGATCATCGGCGTGGCGAATTTTTCGAACGTGGTGCGCGGATCGTTTCATGCCTGCTATCTCGGCTACTCCATCGGGGAGAAATGGCAAGGGCAGGGGCTGATGTATGAAGCGCTGACGTCGGCCATTCGCTATATGCAGCGCACGCAACATATCCATCGCATAATGGCAAACTATATGCCGCATAATCAGCGCAGCGGCGATTTGCTGGCGCGTCTGGGCTTTGAAAAAGAGGGTTACGCCAAAGATTACCTGCTCATTGATGGGCAGTGGCGCGATCACGTACTGACGGCGTTGACGACACCGGACTGGACCCCGGGTCGCTAAGGAGACATCATGAAATATCAGTTAACCGCGCATGAGGCGCGGGTCATTGGCTGCCTGCTGGAAAAGCAGGTCACCACGCCGGAGCAGTACCCCCTGTCGGTCAACGCGGTGGTCACCGCCTGTAACCAGAAAACAAACCGTGAACCGGTAATGTCGCTCAGCGAAAGTGAAGTTCAGGATCTGCTCGATACGCTAGTCAAACGCCATTATTTGCGTACGGTCAGCGGTTTCGGCAATCGGGTGACCAAGTATGAACAACGCTTCTGCAACTCTGAATTCGGCGATCTGAAATTCACGCCGGCGGAAGTCGCTATCGTGACCACACTGCTGCTGCGCGGGGCGCAGACGCCTGGCGAACTCCGCGGTCGCGCGCAGCGAATGCATGAATTCAGCGATATGGCCGAGGTTGAAAGCGTCCTCGAAAACCTGGCTTCGCGAGAAGATGGCCCCTATGTTGCGCGTCTGCCGCGGGAGCCTGGCAAGCGTGAAAGCCGCTATATGCATCTGTTCTGCGATGATATGGATTCACTGATTACCGTCGTGGAGGCCGTGTCGCCGCCCGGCGACGATCTTCAGATGCGCGTTGAGGCGCTGGAGGCGGAAGTTGCCGAGCTGAAAGCGCGTCTCGATTCACTGCTGGCTCACCTGGGAGATTAAGCATGTCGGCGAAACTACGTATAGGAGTGGTTGGCCTGGGCGGTATCGCGCAAAAGGCGTGGTTACCGGTGCTGGGGGCCGCCGATGACTGGACGCTGCAGGCGGCGTGGTCGCCCGGGAAAGAGAAAGCGCTGCGTATCTGTGAAACCTGGCGTATTCCCTATGCGGATTCTCTGGAACAGCTGGCGGCGCAGTGTGATGCCGTATTCGTGCATACTTCAACGGCTTCACATTATGAAGTGGTTTCCCGCCTGCTCAATGCCGGAGTGCATGTCTGCGTTGATAAACCGCTGGCGGATAAACTCAGCGATGCGGAGGCGCTGGTTGAGCTGGCCGCTCGCCGTCATCTCACGCTAATGGTCGGGTTTAACCGCCGTTTTGCCCCCCTCTATCGCGAGCTGAAGGCCCAGCTCGGGAGCGCTGCGTCGCTGCGGATGGATAAGCACCGTAGCGACAGCGTGGGCCACGATCTGCGCTTCACGCTGTTGGATGACTATCTGCACGTCGTCGATACCGCGCTATGGCTGGCGGGCGATAAAGCGCGTTTAAGCGGCGGTGCGCTGCACACCACCGCTCAAGGGGAGATGCTGTATGCCGAACACCATTTCAGTTGCGGAATGATGCAGATAACCACCAGTATGCACCGCCGCGCCGGAAGCCAGCGGGAGTGGGTACAGGCGGTAACCGACGGCGGATTATATGAAGTCCGGGATATGCGGGAGTGGCAGGAGGAGCGGGGGCGCGGCGTGATCCAGCGCCCGATCCCTGGCTGGCAGACCACCCTTGAGCAGCGTGGATTTACCGGCTGCGCGCGGCATTTTATCGAATGCGTGCAAAATCAGACGGTTCCTGAAACGTCCGGCGAGCAGGCGCTGCTTGCTCAGCGCGTTATAGAGAAACTCTGGCGCGAAGCGATGAGCGAATAATCCGTTGTAACAACTGACAGTAGTAATTCATTATGAACCCGGTAGACTATCGCCACTTTCCAGCGCCCGCATTTGCGGGCGTTTTACTCCAGGGTTGTGGAATAACACGTTAATGAATCTTTTAAAATCACTGGCGGCCGTCAGTTCGATGACCATGTTCTCGCGCGTGCTGGGCTTTGCGCGCGATGCGATTGTGGCGCGTATTTTTGGCGCGGGGATGGCCACCGACGCCTTCTTCGTTGCTTTTAAACTCCCGAACCTTTTACGGCGTATTTTTGCTGAAGGCGCTTTCTCACAGGCTTTTGTGCCGATTCTGGCGGAGTATAAAAGCAAGCAGGGTGAAGATGCGACCCGGGTGTTCGTCGCCTATGTTTCGGGGCTGCTGACGCTGGTTCTGGCGCTGGTCACCGTCGCCGGTATGCTGGCGGCACCGTGGGTGATTACTATCACCGCGCCGGGATTTGCCAATACGCCCGAAAAGTTCGCCCTGACCACGCAGCTCTTGCGCATCACTTTTCCCTATATTCTGTTGATCTCCCTGGCTTCACTCGTGGGCGCCATCCTGAATACCTGGAACCGCTTTTCGGTGCCTGCTTTTGCCCCGACCTTCCTGAACGTCAGCATGATTGGTTTTGCGCTGTTTGCCGCGCCCTATTTTAATCCGCCGATGCTGGCAATGGCGTGGGCGGTAACGGTTGGCGGTATTTTGCAGCTCGCCTGGCAGCTGCCGCATCTGAAAAAAATCGGCATGCTGGTGCTGCCGCGGGTCAACCTTAAAGATGCTGGCGCGGTGCGGGTGGTAAAACAGATGGGCCCGGCGATTCTCGGCGTCTCAGTCAGCCAAATCTCGCTGATCATTAACACGATTTTTGCCTCATTCCTCGTTTCCGGCTCCGTATCGTGGATGTACTACGCCGATCGTCTGATGGAGTTTCCGTCCGGCGTACTGGGCGTGGCGCTGGGGACCATTTTGCTGCCTTCGCTGTCTAAAAGCTTCGCCAGCGGCAATCACGATGAATACTGCCGTTTGATGGACTGGGGATTACGCCTGTGCTTCCTGCTCGCGCTACCGAGCGCGGTGGCGTTAGGGATCCTGGCCAAGCCGCTGACGGTCGCGTTATTCCAGTACGGGAAATTTACCGCTTTTGATGCCGCGATGACCCAGCGTGCGCTGGTGGCATATTCTGTCGGGCTGATGGGGCTCATCGTCGTGAAGGTGCTGGCTCCCGGATTCTATTCGCGGCAGGACATTAAAACGCCGGTGAAAATTGCCATCGTCACGCTGATCATGACGCAGGTGATGAACCTCGCCTTTATTGGCCCCCTGAAGCACGCTGGTCTGTCGTTGTCGATTGGTCTGGCGGCCTGCCTGAACGCCGCGCTGCTCTACTGGCAACTGCGGAAACAGAAAATTTTTACGCCTCAGCCGGGCTGGTTCCTGTTCCTGCTGCGCCTGGTCATTGCGGTGATTATTATGTCAGCGGCGCTGCTGGGCGTGATGTACCTGATGCCGGAGTGGTCGCAGGGGACGATGCCGTTCCGCCTGCTGCGCTTGATGGTTGTCGTGGTGGCTGGCGTTGTCGCCTATTTCGCGACGCTGCTGCTGCTGGGCTTTCGCGTGAAAGAGTTTGCTCGCCGCACGGTTTGAGTTGTTCTGATGAAAGAAAAGCCGCTTTGCAGGAATTGCACAGCGGCTTTTTTTACCTGACGGTTCGCTCTTTATCTGGCGGTTCGCTGCGCCGATACGACCCTGGCGCTTTCCAGCAGGCGGATCCCAAGGGCAATCGCACCGGTTACGACGGCGAGGGTCACCACGCCGCTCCAGCCTGCGAGCACATACAGTTTGCTTCCCAGTACTGAACCCAGCGACATCCCAATAAACACGCCGGTGAACAGCAGCGCGTTGAGGCGTCCGCGCGCCTGCGGCTCCAGGCCATACACCAGATTCTGGTGCGCCACGAGGCTGGATTGCAGCCCCAGGTCAAAACCGACGGCCGAGATGGCAATCAGGATTAGCTGACCATGCGGCGGTAGCGCAGGCAGCAAAAACATCAGGGCAAACGAAACCGTCACCAGCGCCGCGCCCATTTGCGTGACTTTTTCTGCGCCGAACTTGTCGGCCAGGCCGCCGGCCAGCGGGGCGGCAAGCGCCCCGGCAGCCCCTGCAATACCGAAGCCACCGGCTACCGCGCTGCCCATCTGATAGTGCGCCAACAGCATGACCGCAAGCGTAGACCAGAAGGCGCTAAAGGCGATAGAGAGGAATCCCTGGGCGAATGCGGCGCGACGCAGTGCCGGATAGCGTTTCCACAGATGCGCCATCGATTTCATCAGCTGCGGGTAGCTGAGGGTTGAGTGAATTTCGAAGCGCGGCAGCACGCGCCACATCACCACACCAATCATCGCGATGCTGACCGCAGCCGCCTGATACATTACCCGCCAGCCGAATAGCGCCCCCACCAGACCACTAACGGTTCGCGACAGCAGGATCCCCAGCAGCAGGCCGGTCATCACCGTACCCACCATTTTCCCCTGCTTGCCCGCGGGAGCCAGAATCGCGGCTGCCGGTACGATATCCTGCGCCATGGTCGCGGCCATACCGATAAGCAGGCTGACAATCAGCAGAGAGCTTAGCTGACCGGTAAGGCTGCAGAGCAGCAACAGGACGGCCAGCGCGGCGCTTTTCATCAGGATCAGCTTTCTGCGGTCGTGGCGGTCGCCAAGCGGGAGAAGGAAAAGTATGCCCAGCGCGTAGCCGGCCTGGGTCAGGGTCGGAACCAGACCCATACCCTCAACGCTCAAATGGAGGTTAGCCCCCATCAGCGGCAGCAGCGGTTGCGCGTAATAGATTGAGGCGACGCTGAAGCCTGCGCCCAGCGCAAGGATGAAAATGACCCACCCGGCGGCGCGGGAGGTGAGTGGAGTTGGTGTCATGGTGGATTCCTCTTAGAAGCGATGGCGCTATTTTTCCCGTAATCCGGCTGGCGCGGTAGATAGCCCGGTGGTAAAACGGTTATACGCTAAACGTATAGGCAAAATATAAATGAAGAAGCAAGAGCGTATAGATCGTATCGAACTGATGCGTACGTTCATTCGTATCGTGGAGGCCGGGTCTCTCTCCGCCGCCGCGGTACAGATGAATACGACCCAGGCGACGGTAAGTCGACGGCTTCAGTCTCTGGAGGGGCTGCTTGGCGCAAAGCTGATTCTGCGCACGACTCACGCGATGAAGCTGACCGATGACGGTGAGCGCTGTTATCAGCATGCCCGCCAGGTCGTCGATGCCTGGCTGGCGCTGGAGGACGACCTGCGGATCACCGATGACCGGCCGGTGGGGATTTTAAGGGTGCGGGCCCCGCATGCGTTTGGTCAGCAACAGCTGCTGGGGCCGCTGGTGGGTTTTTTGCAGCGCTATCCCCAGCTGGCGGTTGAATGGATGCTGAACGATAAGACGGTCGATTTTCTGAGCGATGGTATCGACTGCGCGATTCGCGTGGGGGCCGAGGTGGATCCGGCTACGGTATCGGTACTGCTGGCCGAGGTTCCCCGCAGCGTGGTGGCATCCCCATCGCTGCTGGCAAACTTGCCGCCGTTAAGCGCGCCGCAGGAGATGTCGTTGCTGCCGTGGATAGCCATCAGCACGTTCTATCAGCATGAGGTGAGGCTGCAGTCGCAGGTGGATGAGCAGCTTATTACCTTTGCCATCGCGCCGTGTCTGAGTACCGATAGCGTGCATGTGGCGCGTAATACCGCGCTGGCGGGGCTGGGCGCGGCGATTGTGTCGAGCTGGGCGGTAGCGGACGATATTGCCGCCGGGCGGCTGGTGGAGCTGTTCCCGCAGTGGCGAGCCTCACCGCTGCCGGTACACCTGGTGTATCCCTGGGCGCGCTACTATCCGACGCGGTTGCGTAAGTTTCTCGACCTGATGCGTGAGGTCATGCCGCAGATTGCGGGGATGCAACGTCCGGAAGGGGAATAAAAAAAGACCGGCCGCGGGGGCCGGTCTTGTCGAGGTGACGTTACTCTACGGGCTGCGGACGGGTAGGTCCGGCAGCGGCTTTGTGCGTGGCGCTATGGCCGCCAGCAGAACCTTTACCGTCAAAATCAAAGTTCGGGCGAACCCACTCGCTTTGACGAGGCGCTTCAGGTACGTAGTCTGGCGCTGGGGCGCGGGTCATCGGCGCCGTGGCGTGACGATTGGCGACCTTAACGACCGGCGCAGCCGTGACAACAGGTTGAGTCGCAACCACCGGTTCCGCCGCTGGTGCAGGTTCAACCACCGGTTCGGAAACAACAGGCGCTTCCTCAACAACCACCGCCGTCTCTTCAACCGCAACAGGTTCAGCGACCGCAGCTTCCGGTTCGACAGCCTCTTGCGCAACGACGTCAACGGCTTCTGCGACAACTTCTTCGGCTTCGGCAATCAGCTGCGGCTGTTCATCAACAGGGGCGGCGATAGCCTCCGGATGCGTGGTTTCTACGACCGGAACTTCAGGTTCGTTAATCACCGCCACAGGCTCGGTAGTAGCCACTGGCTCGACTGCGCTTTCTGCGGCGACAGCCGGGGCAATCACTTCAGAGACAACCGGCTCAGCGGCAGCCACTGGCGCGACGACGGGCTCAGCCGCAGTGGTTGAGAACTCCTGAACCTGCACGTCTTCCTGCTGCTGGTCCTGAGGGCGAACGACCGGGTAGCGGATCCACACTTTACCAGACGCCATTTCCGGCGATGCGCAGGCTACGGTCAGCGGCATCGGGGATTGCGTCGGGTAACGCTCATCACGGTAGCGACGACGGCGCTGGCCGCTGACGCGCAGGTGACGAGGAGAACGACGTGAACGACGCGGCATACCGTTAGATTCGCGGGCTTCACCGTTGTCGTCATGTTCCGCAGCGGGTTCAACAACCGCCGGCAGATCGACTTTCGCCAGTTCAGTGCGCGGCGCTGCGGCTTCCGGCTGGACGACCGGCGCTTCGGCGACCTGAGGCGCGGCTACCGGCTCGACAACCTGTTCAGCGGCGGCAGATTCAATACGCACCTTCTGCGCCAGCTGGCGAGGTTTACGACGCGGCATCGTCTGCACGCGCTCTTCCTGCTCGCTCTCCTGAACAACCGGCTCTTCGCGGGTTTGCGCTTTGGCTTCCTGCTGAACCTGACGTTTATCATCGTTACGACGGCGATTACGTTCGCGGCGCGGCTGCTGCTCGTCGCGCGCTTTGCCTTTTTCGCTATCTTCGACCGTTGTCTGGCGGATTTCGCGCGGCTCAGCGTTCTGCTGCTGCTTCTCACGACGGTTGCGGCGGTTTTCTTCACGAGACTCGCGGCCTTCGCTGTTCTCGGCACGACTATCGCGGTTCTCGCGGCTATCGCGATTATCCCGGTTGTCGCGGCGGTCATTGCGATCGCGGCGGTTGTTGGAACGCGGTTTACGACGATCCTGCTGACGCTCGGATTTCTCTTCCGCTTTTTTCTCAACCTGAACTTCTGCCGGTTTAGTCTCTTCCTCGCTGGAGAACATATTTTTCAGCGCGCTGAAGAAGCGGGCAACCAGGCCAGGCTGCGCCGGCGCTGCCGCTTTCGGTGCGGATGCGGCAGGCGCAACGGTAGCCGCGGCTCTGGCCGGCTCTTCCTGGGCCGGAGCCGGAGGCGCGTCAGGCATGACAAAAGCAGCCAGCGCCGGTTGTTCCGGGAGTTTACGCTCGGCCGGCTCTTCATCAGAAGGCATGGCCATCTCTTCTTCGTGCAGTTTCGGCAGCAGATAGCTCAGCGTGGAGGTCTCTTCGCCCTTACGCACGCGCAGAACAGAGTAGTGCGGCGTTTCCATCTGGTCGTTTGGCACGATAATAACGCGCACATCGGCCTGACGGGTTTCAATCGCGCTTACCGCGGCACGTTTTTCGTTCAGCAGGTAAGAGGCAATCGGCACCGGTACGATAGCGTGAACTTCTTTGGTGTTCTCTTTCAGCGCTTCTTCTTCGATCAAACGCAGAATAGAAAGCGACAGCGATTCGTTATCGCGCACGGTACCCGTTCCGCTACAGCGCGGGCAGACGTGATGGCTGGACTCCCCGAGCGACGGGCTCAGGCGCTGACGCGACATCTCCAGCAGTCCAAAGCGGGAAATATGGCTGATCTGGATGCGCGCTCTGTCCTGACGGACGGCTTCGCGCAGGCGGTTTTCTACCGCACGCTGGTGGCGAACCGGGGTCATATCGATGAAGTCGATAACGATCAGGCCGCCAAGGTCGCGCAGACGCAGCTGACGAGCGATTTCATCGGCTGCTTCAAGGTTGGTATTAAACGCCGTTTCTTCGATGTCGCCGCCGCGGGTGGCGCGTGCGGAGTTGATATCGATAGCGGTCAGCGCTTCGGTGCTGTCGATAACGATAGAACCGCCGGAAGGCAGACGCACTTCACGCTGGAAAGCGGACTCAATCTGCGATTCGATTTGATAGTGGCTGAACAGCGGGATTTCCCCGGTGTACAGTTTGATTTTGCTGCTGAAATCCGGACGACCCAGCGCCGCAATGTGCTGGCGAGCCAGCTCAAGCACCTTCGGGTTGTCGATAAGGATTTCGCCGATATCCTGACGCAGATAGTCGCGGAAAGCGCGCACGATGACGTTGCTTTCCTGATGGATCAGGAACGGAGCAGGGCGGCTGTCTGCGGCTTTCTGGATGGCTTCCCAGTGCTTCAGGCGGAAGCTTAAGTCCCACTGCAGCGCTTCGGCGGATTTGCCGACGCCAGCGGTGCGGACGATAAGTCCCATGCCGTCCGGCAGCTCAAGGCTGGCCAGCGCTTCTTTGAGTTCGGTGCGATCGTCACCCTCGATGCGGCGTGAAATACCGCCAGCGCGTGGGTTATTCGGCATCAGCACCAGATAGCTACCCGCCAGGCTGATAAAGGTGGTCAGCGCGGCGCCTTTATTGCCACGCTCTTCTTTATCGATCTGGACAATCACTTCCTGGCCTTCACGCAGCACGTCCTTGATGTTTGGACGACCGTGAGAATTGTAGTTGGCAGGGAAGTATTCGCGGGCAATTTCTTTGAGAGGGAGGAAACCATGACGCTCGGCACCATAATCAACAAATGCGGCTTCGAGGCTAGGTTCAATACGAGTGATTTTGCCTTTGTAGATGTTCGCTTTTTTCTGTTCGTGCCCGGGGCTTTCGATATCCAGGTCGTACAGGCGCTGCCCATCAACAAGGGCGACGCGCAACTCTTCCTGCTGAGTTGCGTTGATTAACATTCTTTTCATCGTAACTTACTCATTATTCTTACATTGACGACTAAGCTACGGGCAGAGTAACGCCTTACCGGGGAAAACCGATGGCCTCGTGTCTGTTTCACGTCGCCAACCTCACGGCTGTCGCGCGCTTAAGAGGCGCAGAGTGTCGGTCGCCTGTATTTCAAACGGAAACACAGCGCACTTATCAGGGGAACTGCCTGGGATGTATCACCAGAGAAGATTCCATTTATACCCATCGTTTTTCATGCAGCAGGCGTGGCGGCTTAACCTGCTCATCTTAATCATTTGATCCAGATGAGCGCCGGGATATCCCAGTGTGAACGCCTTCCTGCGACGTGAAATCCATAGAGCCTGTACCGGTAAGGACTGCAACCCGCAGCCCGCTAACTGTCTGAAAGATCAATACGTCTTACGCCATTGCTGCGTTGATGATCGGTCAGACAAAATTGGTCATTCCGCTAATTTCTTGTTCTAACAAGTTTCAGCACGGAATACTGCATCATTATTCCATTGCTAAGCTCGTTATAGCAAGTTGACTTTCACCTTTTATCACCCGGTTACTCACAGTTTTTTCACCCGCGTATACAGATTGTTCTAATAACAAACAAAACGATGATGAAGCGTACTGTGAAATCCGGATGATGATAAATATAAGCATATAAAAATGAGTGGCGCTAATGCGTCGGGCTATTTAGAATCGCGCACCATGAAAACTGAGATCCCAAGCGTAAAAATGGTTGCCATTGCTGATGATGAAGCCGGGCAACGTATCGACAACTTTTTGCGTACGCAGCTGAAGGGCGTACCGAAGAGCATGATTTATCGCATCTTGCGTAAAGGCGAGGTGCGGGTTAACAAAAAGCGCGTGAAGCCGGAATATAAACTGGAAGCCGGCGACGAAGTGCGCATCCCGCCGGTTCGCGTCTCTGAGAAAGAAGAAGAGGCGGTCTCTCCACACCTGCAAAAAGTGGCCGCGCTGGCCGATGTGATTTTATATGAAGACGATCATATCCTGGTGCTTAACAAGCCTTCCGGAACGGCGGTACACGGCGGCAGCGGATTGAGCTTTGGCGTAATTGAAGGTCTGCGCGCGCTGCGTCCGGAAGCGCGTTTCCTGGAGCTGGTGCATCGCCTGGATCGCGACACCTCCGGCGTGCTGCTGGTCGCCAAAAAGCGCTCCGCGCTGCGTTCCCTGCACGAGCAGCTGCGCGACAAAGGAATGCAGAAGGATTACCTGGCGCTGGTGCGCGGGCAGTGGCAGTCGCATACTAAAGTGGTGCAGGCACCGCTGCTGAAAAATATTCTGCAGAGTGGTGAGCGCATTGTGCGGGTTAACCAGGAGGGGAAACCGTCGGAGACGCGCTTTAAAGTTGAAGAGCGTTATACCCATGCGACGCTGGTGCGCTGCAGCCCGGTGACCGGTCGTACGCATCAAATCCGCGTGCATACGCAATACGCCGGCCACCCTATTGCTTTTGACGACCGCTACGGCGACCGTGAATTTGATAAGCAGCTGGCGGGCACCGGCCTTAACCGGCTGTTTCTGCATGCGGCGGCGCTGAAGTTTACCCATCCGGGTAGCGGGGAGATTATGCGCATTGAAGCCCCCTTAGATAATCAGCTTAAGCGCTGCCTGCAGGTCTTGCGTAACGCGAAATGACCGCGCTCAGGCTCAGGGTTTGAGCCACCTGGCAAGCCAGGGGAAAACTTCATCCTGCTGTTGTTGATTAAAAACGTGGCCCAGTTCCGGCCACGTTTTTGTTTCCAGCTTATCCTGCGCGTTTTGCGATGCCCACACTTTATGTACTTTTGCGAAGGCGTCGTTAACGGCTTCCGCCGGGAAGAGCTTATCTTGTCCGCCGCTGTAAATAAGCATCGGTTTTGGCGCGGCAATGCTGGCGATATCGGGAATATCGAGGCGTCCGGATAAGCCAGGGTGAAGCATATAAAACGCCGACTGGCCGCGCAAAACGTTGTTGCCAGGCTGCATCAGGCCGTTCCAGGTTCCAAACCAGGAGATAACCGCAGTCGCGGCGACTTTGTCAGACAGGGCGGCCAGCTGCCAGGCGCGAAAACCGCCCATTGAGAAACCCACGACCCCAATGCGTTGACTATCAACCGTTTTTAAAGTGCTGAGGAAATCGACGGTACGCAGATCTTCATAGGCAACTTCACCTGCCAGCGAGCGCCCCAGGTTAAAGTAGTTGCTGGCGAGGGCCTGCTGCTGCTCGTAGACCATCGGCCCTCGGTCCCCCCAACCCGGGCTATCAATGGCGATGACGACATAGCCGCGCTGCGCCAGTTCATCGCCGATAAACCGACCGCTGAAAAATTTATCCGCCCACGCCTCGGCGCTGGCCAGCCGTGCGGCGTCGTTCCACGGACGGATTAGCTTCTCCTTACCGATATCAAACTTTGAGCCATGGTCGTGCAGCAGAACAATTGCCGGGTGAGGGCCGGGGGAATTTGGCGTCAACATCAGCGCGGCAATCCTGTTATCGTCGGTTACGTTGAAGGCCAGCTTCTCGGCGGTATACGCGCCTCGATTTTCTCTCATCAGCGTTTGCGGCGCGAAGGGGAGTGTCGACGCCGGGGTTAGCAGAGACTGCCGAAGCAGCGTACGAGCCTGCTGTCGCCATTGCTCAAAATCACGGTAGTGGCCAGAGAGCCACGAGTCCGGGTAGGTCATCTGCGCTTTCAACTGCTGCCAGGAGGCGGGGAGATTGCCCTCTACGATGCCCTGGCGCTGCCAGTCATGGGCATTAACGCCGGCGGCGGCCAGCAGGGTGAGGGTCAAAAGCGTAGCGCGGGTTGGCATAGTGGCTCCATTTAAAAATAAAACAACGTTTCATAATGGATTCTAATGGCGCGGGTAAAATAAACTGTGACAGGCGATGCATTAATTAAGTTGGGGTAAACCTGCTCTGCTCCGTTGGGCAGCGGGTAAAACGCGTTGTAAAGTGGCGGCACGCGGCCTCAGGAAGAGACCGCGTGGGATCGGGAGGCCTTTATCATGTTTACGTGAGCAGGGGATTCAACGCTTCCCGGCGCAGCATCTGGCACAGGGCAATGAGCGGCAAACCGACCAGCGCGTTGGGATCGCGCCCCTCAAGCCGTTCGAATAGCGTGATGCCTAAACCTTCGCTTTTAAAGCTTCCGGCGCACTGCAGCGGGTTTTCCTTGCGGATATAGCTCTCAATTTCCTGGTCGCTTAAACGGCGGAAATGAACGTCGAAAGGTTCGCATTCCGTTTGTAGATGACCGTTGGCGGAATTGTACAGCGCCAGGCCGGTATAGAACGTGACGATGGTGCCGCTGGCCTTTCTCAGCTGGCGATGGGCGTTTTCTTCCGTATGCGGTTTGCCGGTAATTTCACCGTCCAGGACACAAACCTGATCGGAGCCTATAATGAGGTGCTGTGGGTAGCGTGCGGCAAGGGCCTGCGCCTTTGCCTGCGCCAGACGCATCACCAGCTGGCGGGCAGGTTCGCCGGGCAGCGGGGTTTCATCAACGTTCGGCGCAGCGCATTCAAAAGGCACCGACAGTTTTTCCAGCAGCATTCGCCGCCACGGCGAGGTTGACGCGAGGATTAGTTCAGACATATTTTTTCATCCACATATAGCGCTTCGCAGAGCATCATTTTAAACTATGCGCCGCAATGTGTGCGAATAAATGGCAAAAGGCAACCTGAGGCTGCCTTTTTCTTTGACTCTATGACGTTACAAAGTTAATATGCGCGCCCTATGCAAAAGGTAAAATTACCCCTGACTCTCGATCCGGTTCGCACGGCTCAAAAACGCTTAGATTACCAAGGTATCTATACCCGTGATCAGGCTGTGCGTGTCGCTGATTCTGTTGTCAGCGTGGACAGCGATGTGGAATGCAGCATGTCGTTCGCTATCGATAACCAGCGTCTTGCCGTTTTAAGCGGCGATGCGACGGTGTCGGTAACCCTCGAATGTCAGCGTTGCGGGAAACCGTTCCCCCATCATGTTCACACAACGTATTGTTTCAGCCCCGTCAGAAATGACGAACAGGCCGAAGCACTACCGGAAGCGTATGAGCCGATTGAGGTTAACGAATTCGGTGAAATCGATCTGCTGGCGCTGGTTGAAGATGAAATCATCCTCGCCTTGCCCGTAGTTCCGGTGCATGATTCTGAACACTGTGAAGTGTCCGACGCGGACATGGTCTTTGGTGAACTGCCTGAAGAGGCACAAAAACCAAATCCATTTGCCGTATTAGCCAGCTTAAAGCATAAGTAATTGAGGAGTAAGGTCCATGGCCGTACAACAGAATAAACCAACCCGTTCCAAACGTGGCATGCGTCGTTCCCATGACGCGCTGACCGCAGTCACCAGCCTGTCTGTAGACAAAGCTTCTGGTGAAAAACACCTGCGTCACCACATCACTGCCGACGGTTTCTACCGCGGTCGCAAGGTTATCGCTAAGTAATCACGCATTACTCCATGGATTTCGCGTTGCAAGAAGACGCAAGCGAGAGAAGCACCAGGAGCATAGCTCATTATGTGACTGGTGTGAACGAGCGCAGTCAACGCACTTGCCGCGTGAAAGACGAAGAGTAAAAGCGTGATGAAGCTTAGTGAGGATCTCCCCGGGTAACTGGGGAATAACCGAACCGAGCAGCGACGATACCTTGACACGTCTAACCCTGGCGTTAGATGTCATGGGCGGGGATTTTGGCCCTTCCGTGACAGTGCCTGCAGCATTGCAGGCACTGAACTCTAATTCACAACTCACACTTCTTTTAGTCGGCGATCCCGACACTATCGCGCCATTACTTGCCAAAGCTGATTTTGAACAACGTTCACGTCTGCAGGTTATCCCTGCGCAGTCAGTTATTGCCAGTGATGCTCGACCCGCGCAAGCGATTCGCGCCAGTCGCGGTAGCTCAATGCGCATTGCGCTTGAGTTAGTGAAAGAAGGGCGGGCGGAGGCCTGCGTCAGTGCGGGTAATACCGGAGCGCTGATGGGGCTGGCGAAGCTGCTGCTTAAGCCCATTGAGGGGATTGAGCGCCCTGCGCTGGTTACTATGTTGCCGCATCAGCTGAAGGGCAAAACGGTGGTGCTGGATTTAGGCGCTAACGTGGATTGCGATAGCACAATGCTGGTGCAGTTTGCCATCATGGGGGCGGTTCTTGCCGAAGAAGCGATCGGTATTAAGGATCCCCGCGTTGCGCTTCTGAATATCGGCGAAGAAGAGATGAAAGGTCTCAGCAGCATTCGCGATGCGGCGGCGGTTTTGAAGACCCTGCCAACCCTCAACTATATTGGGTATCTGGAAGCCAACGAATTGTTGACGGGCAAGACGGATGTTTTGGTTTGTGATGGATTCACGGGCAACGTCACATTAAAAACGATGGAAGGTGTTGTCAGAATGTTCCTTTCACTGTTGAAATCACAGGGAGAGGGGAAAAAAAGGTCGTGGTGGCTGCTTTTATTAAAGCGTTGGTTACAAAAAAGCCTGTCGAGGCGATTCAGTCACCTCAACCCCGACCAGTATAATGGTGCCTGTCTGTTAGGATTACGCGGTTCCGTGATTAAAAGTCATGGGGCTGCCAATCAGCGCGCTTTTTGCGTCGCGATAGAGCAGGCAGTGCAGGCTGTGCAGCGGCAGGTTCCTCAGCGAATTGCCGCTCGCCTGGAATCTTTATACCCTGCAGGTTTCGAATTGCCTGAAGGCGGCAGAAGCGGAAATTCCAGGCCTCAAACCCGGATGACCGGCAACGACTGACGCCTCGCAGTTTGAGTTAACCCGGTATATTACCCAAGAGTGACTGAGCGTACATGTATACGAAGATTATTGGTACCGGCAGCTATCTGCCTGAGCACGTGCGTACGAACGCTGAACTGGAAAATATGGTCGATACGTCTGACGAGTGGATTGTTACTCGTACCGGTATCCGCGAGCGTCGTATTGCCGCACCGAATGAAACAGTTGCTACGATGGGCCTTGAAGCCGCTAAGAATGCGCTGGACATGGCGGGCGTCAAGCCGGAGCAAATTGGTCTGATTATTGTTGCGACCACCTCCGGTACCCATGCGTTTCCTAGCTCGGCTTGCCAGATTCAATCAATGTTGGGTATTAAAGGCTGTCCGGCGTTTGACGTCGCTGCGGCCTGCGCGGGGTTCACCTACGCGCTCAGCGTTGCCGATCAATACGTGAAAAACGGTGCGGTGGATTACGCGCTGGTGATCGGCGCTGACGTGCTGGCGCGCACCTGCGATCCTGCCGATCGCGGAACCATTATTATTTTTGGCGATGGCGCCGGCGCCGTGGTGCTGGGCGCTTCTGAAGAGCCGGGCATCATCTCCACCCATCTGCACGCGGATGGCAGCTACGGCGAGTTGCTGACGCTGCCGAACGCCGATCGCGTCGAACCGGAAAACCCCATCTATCTGACGATGGCGGGTAATGAAGTCTTTAAGGTGGCGGTAACCGAGCTGGCGCACATCGTGGACGAGACTTTAGCTGCGAACAACCTCGAGCGCTCTGCGCTTGACTGGCTGGTGCCGCATCAGGCCAACCTGCGTATTATCAGCGCCACGGCGAAGAAGCTGGGCATGTCGATGGACAACGTGGTCGTCACGCTCGACAGACACGGCAATACGTCGGCGGCATCTGTTCCCTGTGCGCTGGATGAAGCCGTTCGCGATGGCCGCATTCAACGTGGTCAGCTTATTCTGCTGGAAGCCTTCGGTGGTGGTTTCACCTGGGGTTCCGCGCTGGTTCGTTTTTAGGATAAGGATTTAAACATGACGCAATTTGCTTTTGTGTTCCCGGGACAGGGCTCTCAGAGTGTCGGGATGCTGTCAGATATGGCGGCCGCTTACCCGGTCATTGAAGAGACGTTCCGTGAAGCCTCTGCGGCGTTGGGTTACGATCTGTGGGCGCTTGCACAGCAGGGCCCGGCGGAAGAGTTGAACAAAACCTGGCAGACGCAGCCGGCTCTGCTGACCGCCTCCGTAGCGCTGTATCGCGTCTGGCAGCAGCAGGGCGGTAAAGCGCCCGCTATGCTGGCGGGCCACAGCCTCGGCGAATACTCTGCGCTGGTATGCGCAGGCGTTATCGATTTTGCTGATGCCGTCCGCCTGGTTGAGATGCGCGGCAGGTTTATGCAGGAAGCGGTACCGGAAGGTACCGGCGCGATGTCCGCGATCATCGGGCTTGACGACGCTGCGATTGCCAAAGCCTGCGAAGAATCTGCTGAAGGGCAGGTGGTTTCTCCGGTAAACTTTAACTCGCCAGGACAGGTGGTTATTGCGGGTAACAAAGAGGCCGTCGAGCGCGCGGGAGCCGCCTGTAAGGCTGCGGGTGCGAAACGTGCCCTGCCGCTGCCGGTCAGCGTACCGTCCCACTGCGCGCTGATGAAGCCGGCGGCGGAAAAACTGGCGATTGAGCTGCAGAAAATCACCTTTAACGCGCCGACGATTGCGGTGGTAAACAACGTCGACGTGAAAAGTGAAACGGCGCCTGATGCTATCCGTGATGCCCTGGTTCGCCAGCTGTATAGTCCGGTTCAGTGGACCAAAACCGTTGAGTTTATGGCATCACAGGGCGTAGAGCATCTGTATGAAGTTGGTCCGGGTAAAGTCCTCACCGGTCTGACTAAACGTATTGTTGACACCCTGACCGCTTCCGCGCTTAACGAGCCGGCGGCGATGTCTGCGGCGCTTGAGCAATAAAAGAGGAAAACCATGAGTTTTGAAGGAAAAATCGCGCTGGTTACCGGTGCAAGTCGCGGGATTGGCCGCGCAATCGCTGAAACGCTCGTTGCCCGTGGCGCGAAAGTTATCGGTACTGCGACCAGCGAGAGCGGCGCGCAGGCGATCAGCGATTATTTAGGTGCTAACGGTAAAGGTCTGCTGCTGAATGTGACCGATCCTGCATCTATCGAATCTGTTCTGGGAAATATTCGCGCAGAATTTGGTGAAGTTGATATCCTGGTGAACAATGCCGGGATTACTCGTGATAACCTGTTAATGCGCATGAAAGATGATGAGTGGAACGATATTATCGAAACCAACCTGTCATCTGTTTTCCGTCTGTCAAAAGCGGTAATGCGCGCTATGATGAAAAAGCGTCATGGACGTATTATCACTATCGGTTCTGTGGTTGGTACCATGGGAAATGCGGGTCAGGCCAACTACGCTGCGGCGAAAGCGGGTCTGATTGGCTTCAGTAAATCACTGGCTCGCGAAGTTGCGTCCCGCGGTATTACTGTAAACGTTGTTGCTCCGGGCTTTATTGAAACGGACATGACGCGTGCGCTGACCGATGAGCAGCGTGCGGGTACGCTGGCGGCAGTTCCTGCGGGGCGCTTAGGCTCTCCAAATGAAATCGCCAGCGCGGTGGCATTTTTAGCCTCTGACGAAGCGAGTTACATCACCGGTGAAACTCTGCACGTCAACGGCGGAATGTATATGGTCTGACCGAGATTTGTGCAAAACGCTCAGGAACCGCGCAGTCTGTGCGGTTCACCGTAATGTTTTGTACAAAATGATTTGCGTTATGAGGGCAAACAGCCGCAAAATAGCGTAAAATCGTGGTAAGACCTGCCGGGATTTAGTTGCAAATTTTTCAACATTTTATACACTACGAAAACCATCGCGAAAGCGAGTTTTGATAGGAAATTTAAGAGTATGAGCACTATCGAAGAACGCGTTAAGAAAATTATCGGCGAACAGCTGGGCGTTAAGCAGGAAGAAGTTACCAACAATGCTTCCTTCGTTGAAGACCTGGGCGCTGATTCTCTTGACACCGTTGAGCTGGTAATGGCTCTGGAAGAAGAGTTTGATACTGAGATTCCGGACGAAGAAGCTGAGAAAATCACTACTGTTCAGGCTGCCATTGATTACATCAACGGCCACCAGGCGTAAGTGAACATCTCCAGGCGGTCATTCGACCGCCTGAGTTTTATCTATATTTTGTCCCACAAGAATCTATTTTCCCTCCCTGGAGGACAACCGTGTCTAAGCGTCGTGTAGTTGTGACCGGACTGGGCATGTTGTCTCCTGTCGGCAATACCGTAGAGTCTACCTGGAAAGCTCTCCTTGCCGGTCAGAGTGGCATCAGCCTGATCGACCATTTCGATACTAGCGCCTATGCAACGAAATTTGCTGGCTTAGTAAAGGATTTTAACTGTGATGACTTCATCTCGCGCAAAGAACAGCGCAAGATGGACGCCTTCATTCAATATGGAATTGTCGCTGGCATTCAGGCCATGCAGGATTCTGGCCTTGAAGTGACGGAAGAGAATGCTACCCGCATCGGTGCCGCTATTGGTTCCGGTATTGGCGGGCTTGGCCTGATCGAAGAAAACCACAGTTCGCTGGTAAAAGGCGGACCGCGTAAGATCAGCCCGTTCTTTGTTCCTTCCACAATCGTTAACATGGTGGCCGGGCATCTGACCATCATGTTTGGTCTGCGTGGACCAAGCATTTCCATCGCAACCGCCTGCACGTCTGGCGTACACAACATTGGTCACGCCGCGCGCGTTATCGCCTATGGCGATGCTGACGCAATGGTCGCCGGTGGTGCGGAAAAAGCCAGTACCCCGCTGGGCGTAGGCGGCTTTGGTGCAGCGCGCGCGCTGTCCACGCGCAATGACAACCCGCAGGCGGCAAGCCGTCCATGGGATAAAGAGCGTGATGGTTTCGTGCTCGGTGACGGCGCCGGCATGGTCGTGCTGGAAGAGTATGAGCACGCGAAAAAACGCGGCGCGAAAATCTATGCGGAAATCGTCGGCTTTGGTATGAGCAGCGATGCCTACCATATGACTTCGCCACCGGAAGATGGTGCTGGAGCCGCGCTGGCGATGGTGAACGCCATTCGTGATGCTGGCATTGAAGCTAGCCAGATTGGCTACGTCAACGCCCACGGCACCTCTACGCCGGCAGGCGATAAAGCAGAAGCGCAGGCGGTGAAATCCGTCTTCGGTGACGCTGCCAGCCGCGTCATGGTCAGCTCGACTAAGTCAATGACCGGCCACCTGTTGGGCGCCGCGGGCGCAGTAGAGTCTATCTACTCCATCCTCGCGCTGCGCGATCGGGCGGTTCCGCCAACCATCAACCTGGATAACCCGGATGACGGTTGCGATCTGGACTTCGTTCCGCACGAAGCGCGTCAGGTTAGCGATCTGGAGTATACCCTGTGTAACTCCTTCGGCTTCGGCGGCACTAACGGCTCGCTAATCTTTAAAAGGGTGTGATGCGCGCCTGACGCCACGTCTTTGCTGACGTCAATGCTCATCGAAAAACTGGCCCGCTCGTCGGGCCTTTTTTATTCAGTTTTCTCCGCTTGTTCAATGTATCTCCTCCTGCGAAACTAACCGGCCAGCGATAAGGAGACTTTTATGTATTTGATAAATGGCGCTGAAAGTGAAACGCTTGCGGTGAACGATCGCAGCGTTCAGTTCGGCGATGGCTGCTTTACCACGGCGCGCATCGTCAGAGGCCGGGTTCAGCTGCTGTCAGCCCATCTGGCCCGCCTGCAGAAGGCCTGTGAACAGCTCTTTATCCCCTACGACGACTGGGCGCTATTAGCGCAGGAGATGGCGCATCTGGCGCAGCCCCATCAGGATGGCGTGCTGAAGGTCATCATCACGCGCGGGGCGGGGGGGCGCGGATACAGCGCTGTCGGATGCGTGAATCCCGTGAGAATCCTCAGCGTATCGCCCTGGCCGGAGCACTATCTTCGCTGGCGCGAGGAGGGGATCTCCGTGACGTTGAGCCCTGTCAGGCTGGGACGCAATCCCTCGCTCGCCGGCCTCAAACACCTTAATCGGCTGGAGCAGGTGCTGATTCGGTCTCATCTTGAGCAGACGGACGCCGATGAAGCGCTGGTCCTTGACAGCGACGGGTGGCTTACGGAATGCTGTGCCGCGAACTTATTCTGGCGTAAAGGATCCGACGTCTTTACCCCGCGCCTCGATCAGGCGGGGGTCAACGGTATTATGCGCCAGTACATTCTCGCTAAGCTGGCACCATCGCCGTTTCGCGTTGTCGAAGCCACCATGCGCCCCGAGGCGTTACGCGAAGCCGACGAGGTCCTTGTCTGTAACGCATTAATGCCGCTGGTGCCTGTTCGCCGCTGGAACGATAAACGTTGGTCCACGCGCGAGCTTTATCATTTTTTAGCCCCCTTGTGTGAGCTGTCTGATTAGCCATGAAGAAAATGTTACGTTTCATTCTGCTGTTGGTGGTGGTGCTGGGCATCGCCGCGGGCATCGGTATGTGGAAAGTTCGCCAGCTGGCGGACAGTAAGTTACTGATTAAAGAAGAGACCATCTTTACCCTTGAGGCCGGAACGGGGCGCCTGGCGCTTGGGCAACAGCTGTATAGCGATAAAGTCATTAACCGCCCTCGGGTGTTCCAGTGGCTGCTGCGCATCAAGCCTGAGCTGTCCCACTTTAAAGCCGGGACCTATCGCTTCACGCCTGATATGACGGTACGCCAGATGCTGCAGCTGCTGGCCAGCGGTAAAGAGGCGCAGTTTCCGCTGCGCTTCGTTGAAGGTATGCGGGTGAGTGACTACCTGCGTCAGCTGCGCGATGCGCCTTACGTCAAGCATACGCTGGCGGATGACAGCTATGAAACCGTGGCGAAGGCCCTTGATCTGGAACATCCCGATTGGGTCGAAGGCTGGTTCTGGCCGGATACCTGGATGTATACCGCCAATACCAGCGATGTGGCGATCCTTAAGCGCGCGCATCAGAAGATGGTTGCCTCGGTCGATAAAGCCTGGGAAGGGCGGATGGAGAATCTGCCGTATCATGATAAGAATCAGCTGCTGACGATGGCCTCTATCATTGAAAAAGAGACGGCGCTGCCGGAAGAGCGCGACCGCGTCGCATCGGTATTTATCAATCGTTTACGTATCGGCATGCGTTTGCAAACCGATCCCACCGTGATTTACGGGATGGGGGAGAGTTATAATGGCAAATTGACGCGTAAAGACCTGGAAACGCCGACCGCTTACAATACCTATGCCATTAACGGTATGCCGCCCGGACCCATCGCCGCACCGGGCGAGGCCTCGCTGAACGCCGCCGCGCATCCGGCGAAAACGCCGTATCTTTATTTTGTCGCGGACGGTAAGGGCGGGCATACGTTTAACACCAACCTGGCCAGCCATAACCGCTCGGTTCAGGATTATTTGAAAGTACTTAAGGAAAAAAATGCGCAGTAACTATATCGTCATCGAGGGCCTGGAGGGCGCAGGGAAAACCACCGCGCGTGAATGTGTGGTAGAGACGCTAAAACAGCTGGGCGTTAGCGATATGGTGTTTACCCGCGAACCGGGCGGCACCATTCTGGCCGAGAAGCTGCGCAGCCTGGTGCTGGATATTCAGTCCACCGGCGATGAAGTGATTAATGATAAAGCGGAAGTGCTGATGTTTTACGCGGCGCGCGTACAGCTGGTAGAGACGGTGATTAAACCCGCTCTGGCGCGCGGTCAATGGGTCATTGGCGATCGTCACGATCTCTCTACCCAGGCCTATCAGGGCGGCGGTCGCGGTATCGACCAGACGATGCTGGCGACCCTGCGTGACGCGGTACTGGGAGACTTTCGTCCCCATCTGACGCTTTATCTTGATGTGACTCCGGAGGTGGGCCTGAAGCGCGCCCGCGCCCGCGGCGAACTTGACCGAATTGAGCAGGAGTCGCTGGATTTCTTTAATCGAACTCGCGCGCGCTACCTTGAACTGGCGGCGCAGGATCCCACCATCCGCACCGTTGACGCCACCCAGCCGCTGGAGGCCGTCGAGCGCGACATCCGTGCGGTGGTGAATCGGTGGGTTGCGGAGCAACTCCCATGAAATGGTATCCGTGGTTACGCCCGCCCTTTGAACAGCTGGTTGCCAGCTATCAGGCGGGACGGGGCCACCATGCGCTGATGGTCCAGGCGCTGCCGGGCATGGGGAGCGATGTGCTGATTTACGCGCTTTGTCGCTTTCTGATGTGCCGCCAGCCGGAAGGGCATAAAAGCTGCGGTCATTGCCACAGCTGTCAGCTGATGCAGGCCGGTACCCATCCTGATTATTATGCGTTGACCCCGGAAAAGGGGAAGAGCTCGCTCGGGATCGATGCCGTGCGCGAAGTGAGCGAAAAGCTTTATGAGCACGCCCGGCTTGGCGGCGCGAAGGTGGTGTGGATAGGCGATGCCGCTATGCTGACGGATGCGGCGGCAAACGCGCTGCTGAAAACGCTGGAGGAGCCGCCGGAGAATACCTGGTTCTTCCTGGCCTGTCAGGAGCCAGCGCGCCTGCTGGCAACGCTGCGCAGCCGCTGTCGTTTGTATCACCTTGCTCCGCCTTCAGAACGTTACGCGCTGGCGTGGTTAGAGCGGGAAGTGACGATGTCACAAGACTCGCTGCTCGCGGCGCTGCGGCTGAGCGCCAACGCGCCAGCGGCAGCGCTGGATCTGCTGCAGGATGCTCACTGGGCACCGCGCCAGCAGCTTTGTCAGATCCTGGGTAATATTTTAACTCACGGCGACTGGCTGACGCTGTTGCCGATTTTGAACCATGAACAGGCCGCGATTCGCCTGCACTGGCTGGCATCGCTGCTGGTCGATGCGCAAAAAAGGCAGCAGGGGATTACGCTTATCAGCAATCCGGACGCCTGGCCACTGGTCAATCAGCTGGCCGCTGCGCTGCCGGCGGCGCGCCTGCAGGCGATTGCGCGTGACGTCAGCGCCTGCCGCGAACAGCTGTTGAGCGTTGTCGGCATTAATCGCGAACTGCTGCTAACCGAGCGCCTTCTGCGCTGGGAACATTACCTGCAACCCGGGGCGGTTCTTCCCGTATCCCACCTCTGAGAGAGACATCATGTTTTTAGTCGACTCCCATTGCCATCTCGATGGCCTGGATTATCAAACGCTGCATAAAGATGTGGACGATGTACTGGCAAAGGCTTCCGCGCGCGATGTGAAATTTTGCCTGGCGGTGGCGACGACGCTGCCGGGATACCGCGGTATGCGCGAGCTGGTGGGGCAGCGTCACGACGTCGTTTTTTCCTGCGGCGTCCATCCGTTAAACCAGGATGAAGAGTATGACGTTGAAGAGCTGCGCAAACTCGCAGCAGAGAACGGCGTCGTCGCGATGGGCGAGACCGGGCTCGATTATTTCTACACGCCGGAAACAAAAGCGCGTCAGCAGGCGTCGTTTCGCGATCATATCCGTATAGGCCGGGAGCTGAATAAGCCGGTTATTGTTCACACCCGCGATGCCCGCGCCGATACGCTGGAAATTTTACGCGAAGAAAAAGTGACGGATTGCGGTGGCGTACTACACTGTTTCACTGAGGATAGGGAGACAGCGGGTAAGCTGCTGGATATGGGGTTCTATATCTCGTTTTCCGGCATTGTGACGTTCCGTAATGCGGAGCAGCTTCGCGATGCTGCGCGCTATGTACCTCTCGATCGCCTGCTGGTGGAGACCGATTCGCCGTATCTGGCGCCGGTACCGCATCGCGGCAAAGAGAACCAGCCGGCGATGGTCAGGGACGTCGCCGAGTATATGGCGGTCCTCAAGGGCGTATCGCTGGAGCAGCTGGCACAACAGACGACTGAAAATTTCGCGACGCTTTTTCATATTGACCCCTCCCGGCTGCAACCTCTCTGATATTGCTTATTATTTTAAGGCTCGTAATTAATAGCTAAAGCGAGTAAAGTTCACCGCCACAAATGGGGCGGTGAAGGTTTTTTGGCAACATTCAGACACGAGTTATGTAAATCAATGTCAGTTTTTAATGGGTGTCTGATTGAAACGTGATAGCCGTCAAACAATCATCCCGGTAATTATTTTACTCTGTGTAATAAATAAAGGGCGCTTAGATGTCCTGTCCACGGCGCGGTTCTCCCCCCGGGCCAATGCGTGAAAACGTAAAAAAGCACCAAATACTCAGGAGCACTCTCAATTATGTTTAAGAATGCATTTGCTAACCTGCAGAAGGTCGGTAAATCGCTGATGCTGCCGGTATCCGTACTGCCTATCGCAGGTATCCTGCTGGGCGTCGGTTCCGCAAACTTCAGCTGGCTGCCAGCCGTAGTTTCCCACGTCATGGCGGAAGCGGGCGGTTCGGTCTTCGCTAACATGCCGCTGATTTTTGCTATCGGTGTCGCACTTGGCTTCACCAATAACGACGGCGTATCCGCTCTGGCATCGGTCGTCGCTTACGGCATCATGGTGAAAACCATGGCCGTGGTTGCACCTCTGGTTCTGCATTTACCTGCTGAAGAGATTGCGGCTAAACACCTGGCGGATACCGGCGTCCTCGGCGGTATCATCTCCGGTGCCATCGCAGCCTACATGTTCAACCGCTTCTATCGCATTAAGCTGCCTGAGTATCTGGGCTTCTTTGCGGGCAAGCGTTTTGTGCCAATTATCTCCGGCCTGGCAGCGATCTTCACTGGCGTGATCCTGTCCTTTATCTGGCCACCGATCGGTACCGCAATCCAGACTTTCTCCCAGTGGGCCGCTTACCAGAACCCGGTTGTCGCGTTCGGTATCTACGGCTTCATTGAGCGCTGCCTGGTGCCGTTTGGTCTGCACCACATCTGGAACGTTCCTTTCCAGATGCAGATTGGTGAATACACCAACGCAGCAGGTCAGGTCTTCCACGGTGATATTCCGCGCTATATGGCAGGCGACCCGACTGCGGGCAAACTGTCCGGCGGCTTCCTGTTCAAAATGTACGGTCTGCCGGCCGCCGCTATCGCTATCTGGCACTCTGCCAAACCAGAAAACCGCGCGAAAGTGGGCGGTATCATGATCTCCGCAGCGCTGACCTCGTTCCTGACCGGTATTACCGAGCCGATCGAGTTCTCGTTCATGTTCGTTGCGCCGATCCTGTACATCATCCACGCGATTCTGGCAGGTCTGGCCTTCCCGATCTGTATCCTGCTGGGTATGCGTGACGGTACGTCGTTCTCTCACGGCCTGATCGACTTCATCGTTCTGTCTGGCAACAGCAGCAAGCTGTGGCTGTTCCCGATCGTCGGTATCTGCTACGCGATTGTTTACTACGTGGTGTTCCGCGTGCTGATCAAAGCGCTGGATCTGAAAACCCCGGGTCGTGAAGACGCCACCGAAGACAGCAAAGCTGGCGCGACCAGCGAAATGGCTCCGGCTCTGATTGCCGCGTTCGGCGGTAAAGAGAACATTACTAACCTCGACGCATGTATCACTCGTCTGCGCGTGAGCGTGGCGGATGTGGCGAAAGTTGATCAGGCTGGCCTGAAAAAACTGGGTGCCGCAGGCGTGGTTGTTGCAGGTTCAGGCGTTCAGGCTATTTTCGGTACCAAATCCGATAACCTGAAAACTGAAATGGATGAATACATCCGCAACAGCTAAGTTGTGATATGGGGAGACTAAGGCAGCCAACGGGCTGCCTTTTTTAATGGCCGCAGGCGTTAAAAGCGCGCCCGCGGCTTTTGTCACGTTAAGCCGAGATCAGAACTGATAGCTGGCCGTAATGCTGACGTTGCGCGGTTCGCCGTAGACGATGGAACCATCGACGTTGGTGTCGTAGGTTTTGTCGAACAGGTTATTGACGTTACCCTGCACAGCAAAACTTTTAGTGACCTGGTAGCGAGTGAACACATCCACCAGCGCGTAGCTGCCTTGTTCCGCACGGAACGTCCCGTACGGCGTCGCGGTATCTTTATACACCCGGTTCTGCCAGTTAACGCCGCCGCCGACGGTCAGTTCAGGCATTACCGGCAGACGGTAGCGGGTGAACAGCTTGACGCTGGTACGCGGCAGGTTGGGATTCACCGCATTGCCTTCATTGTCTTCAGCGACAAAACGCGTCGCCCCAAAGGTCATCTGCCAGTTATCGGTAATCGCCCCGTTGATTTCGAACTCCACCCCTTTGCTGACGGTACCGTCGACGGTTTTATAGGCTGCTTCGCCGTTGCTGCCGGGGATTTGCCCGCCGGTCGCCTGGCCGAGGTTATCCTGCTCGATGCGGAATAGGGCGAGCGTCGTCGTTAACCGGCTGTCCATCCAGTCCGACTTCAGGCCCACTTCATAGTTGTTTCCGGTAACCGGGGTCAGGTATTTACCGGAACTATCGCGCTTATTCTGCGGCTGGAAGACCGAGGTATAGCTGGTGTAGGCCGACCAGCTGTCGTTGATGTCGTAAACCAGCCCGGCGTACGGGGTGGTATGGTTTTTCTCCATCGTGTAGGTCAGCGTCTCGATGCTCCAGTTGTTATAGCGGACGCCAAGAATCAGATGCAGCGGGTCAAGCAGGGAAAAACGCGTCGCCGCATACAGCGACTTCATTCGCGTGGTATCGTCCTGCGCCAGGCTCTGCGGGCCCCAGCTGGTTTCCGGGAATGTCGCGCTATTGAAGCTATAGAAGCTGCCAACCTCATCGGGAAAGACGTTTGCCCACGAACTGAAATAGCGGTTGTTTTGTTTACTGTAGCTGGTGCCGATCATCAGGTTGTGCTGGCGACCAAACAGGTCGTAGCCGCCGTCGGCGAACAGGTCAACGGCGTCGACTTTACGTTTGCCGCTATTCCAGCCGGTACCGCCGACGTAATCATAGCCCGGGCCGTAGCTGCTATAGGGGCCCACCAGCATTCCGGTCGCTTTGTTGACGTACGCGTCAACGTACATCATCTTGCTGTCGAACGTGATCTCAGAATGGGTGGCATTCAGCGTTGCCTGCCAGGTATCGGCAAAGCGCTGTTTCAGCGTGACGAAGACCTTGTTGATCTCTTTGTCGTTATAGGCCCAGTCGGGCGCGGTGCTGTGGGCGCGGTCATAGCGGTTCTTGCTGCCATCGGTATTCCAGCGAGGCAGGCCACCCCATGTCGGGCTATTCACGTCGATACGATGATACTCGTAGCCAGCGGATAAAGCGGACGACGTACCGAGATCGGCATCAAGAATGCCGGAGAAGAACGTTTTTTCGCTGTTATAGCGATCCAGCCACGAGTCATTATTTTGATAACCGGCGATAATGCGCGCCCGTACGCTGCCATCGTCAGTCAGCGGGCTTTGCATATCAGCAACGTAGCGCTGCTTATTCCAGCTGCCGTACTCCGCAGAGACATTTCCCTTGAACTCCCGACTGGTCGCGTGCTTGCGGATCATATTGACCGACGCGGCAGGGTTGCCGGTACCGGTCAGCAAGCCGTTGGCGCCGCGTACGACCTCAACCCGTTCGAAGAGGGCCATATCTGAAAGCGCGTCGCCCAGATTCCAGCGAGATTCAAACCAGGTCGGAATGCCATCGACCATATAATTGTCGATCTCAAAACCGCGGGAATAATAGCTGGTGCGGTCTGAGTCCGCCTGGCTGCTGCTGATCCCCATGGTATGGTCCATGACGTCGCCCAGCGTTTGCAGCTGCTGATCCCGCATCCGCTGTTCGGTAATGATACTGACCGATTGCGGGATATCGCGCTGGGCCATCTCCATTTTAGTCCCGGCTGAGGTGGTTCTGACGCTGTAGTCCTGCTCTTGTGTCTCCGAGGCGCTATCTGCGGAACCTTCTACAATAATAGTGTCTTCGGACGTGCCGGCTGCCTGACTGAGGTTGGGAAAGATCGCCAGCGCGATACCCATAGCAAGCAGGGACGGCGCGTTACGCCCATCCCGAAAGTTGGTGGAGAGAGACATCATAAGCCCTTGATCGTGTGATTGTTGTTATTTGCTGCGGCGCGATGGCCGCGGTAGATCGTCAGTGCACTGCATTTTCTTTGAATACAAATGAGAAATATACGCATTAATATTTAATGTGTAAACAAGCGGGAAAACGGCTGTACCCGGGTCTTGTTGACCGGTACTGGGAGGCATACAGCGAAGAAACGCTTAATCCGTCAGCAGCTAAGCGCTTGGTCGCGTAAGAAAAAACGCATTCAGGTTGAAAGAGGGGGAGTAACTCGCTCATACTCTTAGGGGAATCCTGTGCATCCGCGTTTACCTGCAGAGGCAGGCCAGAGCACGGTATAAAAATTATTAAGGAATCAGTCATGGCAGAAGAAACGATTTTCAGCAAAATCATTCGCCGGGAGATCCCGTCGGATGTGGTTTATCAGGATGAGCTCGTGACCGCTTTTCGCGACATCTCTCCGCAGGCGCCAACCCATATTCTGATCGTTCCCAATATCCTGATTCCCACCGTCAACGATGTGACCGCAGAGCACGAGCTTGCCCTGGGACGCATGATGACCGTCGCGGCGAAAATCGCCCGCGATGAGGGGCTTGCCGACGATGGCTATCGCCTGATCGTCAACTGCAATCGCCACGGGGGCCAGGAGGTCTACCATGTCCATATGCACCTGCTGGGCGGCCGTCCGTTAGGCCCGATGCTGGCTCATAAAGGTTAACATTCATGCGCGCAGCCCACTTCGGCGCACTTCTGGCCGTGACGTTACTGGCCGGGTGCAGTTCGCATCCGGAAATTCCGGTCAGCGATCAGCAAAGTCTGGTGATGGAATCAAACGTACTGGCAGCGGGCATCAGCGCTGAAGTACCTACGGTGACCGCATCCGAGATTCAGGCGACGGCGACCACCCGATTGTTCAATGAACGCCAGGTACCGGTGACCGTGCATTATCGCTTTTTCTGGTATGACGCCAGAGGGCTGGAAATGCATCCGCTGGAGTCCGCGCGCAGCATAACGGTGCCTGCGCACTCTTCCGTTACGCTTTATGGCAGCGCCAATATTCTGGGGGCGCACAAGGCCCGTCTTTATCTTTATCTGTAAGAGGTAATCGTAATGATTAAACTATGTCGCTATGCATTAGTTACCGCACTGGCGATATTCCTTGCCGGATGCGTGGGTCAACGTCAGGAACCCGCTCCCGTTGAGGAAGCGCAGCCGAAGCCGCAGCAGCCCGTTCAGCCGCAGCCGACTGTGCCGACTATTCCCGTGATACCTACGCAGCCGGGTCCGATTGAACACGGCGAGCAGCCAGCGCAGCCGGCGCCGCGCGTGCGTCATTTTGACTGGAATTCCGCGGTGCAGCCGATGATAGGGCAGATGCTGCAGGCCAGCGGCGTAAATGCGGGCAGCATTTTGCTGGTCGACAGCGTCAATAACCGCACCAACGGCACGTTGAATGCGGGAGAGGCCACCACGGCGCTGCGCAACGCGCTGGAAGGCAATGGAAAATTCACCCTGGTCTCGCAGCAGCAGCTGGGCGTAGCCAAACAGCAGCTTGGCCTGTCGCCGCAGGATAGCCTTGGCAGCCGCAGTAAAGCGATGGGCATTGCGCGTACCGTTGGCGCACAGTACGTGCTCTATTCCAACGCGACCGGCAACGTTAATTCCCCTGAGCTGAAAATGCAGCTAATGCTGGTCCAGACCGGCGAAATTATCTGGTCAGGCAAAGGTGCTGTTCAGCAACAATAAGCTCACGCGCGACGAAGTGCTGTCGCGCTTTTTCCCGCGCTATACGCCTGTCGCCGCGCCGCCCCAAAACGGGCTGAGCGGCGGCAGCTGCATTCTCAGCGATGGTCGGCAAAAGCGGGTGCTGCGCCAGCCGCACGATCCGCATGCGCCGGCCTGCGACTTTCGCCGTCAATATCACGTTCTGTCACGCCTTCCCGATTCGTTAGCGCCCGCGCCGGTGTTTTATTCTCCCGCCTGGATGGTGGTGGAATATTGCTCAGGCGATGTGGTTAACGCATTACCGGAGTGTCCGGCGCTCGCAGGGTTACTGTATCATCTGCACCGACAGCCGCGCTTTGGCTGGCGTATCGCGCTGCGGCCGCTGCTTGAGCGCTACTGGCAACAGTGCAGCCCCGCGCGGCGCACACCGCAGTGGCTACGTTGGCACAAACGGCTGCTGCGTCGCGGCGAGCCCCGGCCGCTGCGTCTCGCCCCGTTACATATGGATGTCCATGCGGGCAACATCGTTCACGGCGAGGCGGGGCTGCGGCTGATTGACTGGGAATATGCGGGCGATGGCGATGTTGCGCTGGAGCTGGCGGCGGTGTGGATCGAGCCCGCCGCGCATCGTCGGCTAGCCGCAGAATACGCGAGACGGGCGAGCATCGATGAGCTTCAGCTCTGGCGGCAAATTCAGCGCTGGCGTCCGTGGGTGCAGCTGCTGATGGCGGGCTGGTACGAGCGACGCTGGCAGCAAACCGGTGACCGACAGTTTATTGCGCTGGCGGATGAGGTATGGCGCCAGTTAGACAAAAAGTAAAAGGATAAGAGAGGTGGATGTGGGCCCGGTAATGTTGGATGTCGAAGGTTTTGAACTGGATGCGGAAGAGCGTGAGATTCTGGCGCATCCTTTGGTTGGCGGGCTGATCCTGTTTACCCGCAACTATCACGATCCGGCGCAGCTGCGTGAGCTGGTCCGCCAGATCCGCGAGGCTTCGCGCAACCATCTGGTGGTGGCGGTAGATCAGGAAGGCGGGCGCGTGCAGCGTTTCCGCGAGGGTTTTACCCGCCTCCCCGCGGCGCAATCTTTCGCCGCGCTGCTCGGCATGGAGGAGGGCGGTAAGCTGGCCGCAGAGGCCGGCTGGCTGATGGCCAGCGAAATGATCGCCATGGATATTGATATCAGCTTTGCGCCGGTTCTGGACGTTGGGCATATCAGCGCCGCTATTGGCGAGCGATCCTATCACGACGATCCCGACAAAGCCCTGGCGATAGCTCGTCATTTTATTGACGGCATGCACGCCGCGGGAATGAAAACCACCGGTAAGCACTTTCCCGGACACGGCGCGGTGACGGCCGATTCCCATAAAGAGACGCCGCGCGATCCGCGCGCGGAAGCGGAAATTCGCGCCAGAGATATGGCCATCTTCCGTACGCTGATTGGCGAGCAGCGGCTTGATGCGATCATGCCCGCTCACGTCATCTACAGCGACGTTGACCCGCGTCCGGCCAGCGGATCTGCGCACTGGCTAAAAACGGTTCTGCGCGGTGAGCTGGGATTTGAAGGGGTGATTTTCTCTGACGATCTGTCGATGGAAGGGGCGGCGATTATGGGCAGCTACGCCGAGCGCGGCCAGGCATCGCTGGATGCGGGTTGCGATATGATCCTTGTCTGCAATAATCGTAAGGGTGCGGTCAGCGTGCTGGATAACCTGTCGCCGATCAAAGCAGAACGTGTTACGAAATTGTATCATAAAGGTTCCTTTAGCCGTCAGGCGTTAAGGGATTCCGCCCGCTGGAAGACGATCAGCGCGCAGCTTGAGCAGCTTCACGCGCGCTGGCAAGAGGCGAAATCCGCGTAATAAACCTGAAAGGCGTTGTTGTCTGGTGAGGATGCGATGATTATCTATTTACATGGTTTTGACTCAAACAGCCCCGGTAACCATGAGAAGGTGCTTCAGCTTCAGTTTATTGACCCCGATGTTCGGTTGATTAGCTACAGCACGCGGCATCCCAAACATGATATGCAGCACTTATTAAAAGAGGTCGATAAGATGCTGCAGCTGAGCGCCGACGATCGGCCGCTGATTTGCGGCGTGGGTCTCGGCGGCTTCTGGGCGGAGCGAATTGGCTTTCTTTGCGATATCCGCCAGGCCATTTTTAACCCGAACCTGTTTCCCAATGAAAACATGGAAGGGAAAATTGATCGGCCGGAAGAGTATGCGGATATTGCCACCAAATGCGTGAATAATTTCCGCGAAAAAAACCGCGATCGCTGCCTGGTGGTGCTATCTCGTCAGGACGAAGCGCTGAATAGCCAGCGTTCGGCGGACCTGCTGCACCATTACTATGAGATAATCTGGGATGAAGAACAGACCCACAAGTTCAAGAATATCTCCCCGCATCTCCAGCGCATAAAAGCCTTCAAAACCCTCGGCTAAACGCGCGCCGGCCCGCAATGTGAAAACATCGCGGGCTTTTTTTTATTCATTTTTGCGATTCTGCGCTCAAAAAATATGCGGTAAAACTTGATGCATATCAATTTTGGTATGACCAATGCACCGTTCATGTTATTCTCGATCTCGCTGAATGGTTTCACTGCCATAACCTGTTGTTAATTAAAGGTTATATGTATAACTTTTAGTTAACAATTGGTTAATAATTTTAGGGGGTCGCGTGACTACGCCATTGAAAAAAATAGTGATTGTGGGTGGTGGTGCCGGTGGGCTGGAGCTGGCTACCCAGTTGGGTAAAAAGCTGGGCCGTAATAAAAAGGCCAAAATCACGCTGGTTGATCGTAACCACAGCCACCTGTGGAAACCGCTGCTGCATGAAGTGGCGACCGGTTCACTTGATGAAGGTGTAGACGCGCTGAGCTACCTTGCTCACGCCCGTAACCACGACTTCCAGTTCCAGCTGGGATCGGTGGTGGATATTAACCGTGAAACCAAAACGATCACCCTCGCCGAGCTGCATAACGAGAAGGGCGAGCTGCTGGTGCCCGAGCGTAAGCTGCCGTACGACACGCTGGTCATGGCGCTGGGAAGTACGTCGAACGACTTCAACACGCCTGGCGTGAAAGAGAACTGCATCTTCCTCGATAATCCGCATCAGGCGCGTCGTTTCCATCAGGAAATGCTGGATCTGTTCCTCAAGTATTCGGCGAACCTCGGGGCGAACGGCAAGGTGAATATCGCCATCGTCGGCGGCGGCGCGACCGGCGTTGAGCTGTCGGCCGAGCTGCACAATGCGGTGAAACAGCTGCACAGCTACGGCTACAAAGGTCTGACTAACGAAGCTCTGAACGTGACGCTGGTTGAAGCTGGCGAGCGTATTCTGCCCGCGCTGCCGCCGCGCATTTCCGGCGCCGCGCACAGCGAGCTGACCAAGCTTGGCGTTCGCGTATTGACCAAAACCATGGTCACCAGCGCCGATGCAAACGGTCTGCACACGAAAGAAGGCGAATTTATCAACGCTGACCTGATGGTCTGGGCGGCCGGGATTAAGGCGCCGGACTTTATGAAAGAGATTGGCGGACTGGAGACTAACCGTATTAACCAGCTGGTGGTCGAACCGACGCTGCAAACGACGCGCGATGCGGATATTTACGCCATCGGCGACTGCGCGTCCTGCGCGCGCCCGGAAGGCGGTTTTGTCCCGCCGCGCGCTCAGGCTGCGCACCAGATGGCGACCTGCGCCCTGCACAATATTCTGGCGCAGATGAAAGGTAAGCCGCTGAAAGCTTATACCTATAAAGATCACGGTTCGCTGGTGTCGCTCTCTAACTATTCCACCGTGGGCAGCCTGATGGGCAACCTGATGCGCGGTTCAATGATGATCGAAGGTCGCATTGCGCGCTTCGTCTATATCTCTCTGTATCGCATGCACCAGATTGCGCTGCACGGCTACTTTAAAACCGGCCTGATGATGCTGGTAGGACGTATCAACCGCATTATTCGTCCGCGCCTGAAGCTGCATTAATGTCTCTGGGTGGCAAAGCCAGAAGGTTTTGTCCGCCCGTTTACTTTTCGCATTAAGAGACTCATAACCAGAATATCCTCCTTTCCTTGCCGGAAAACCCTCTCAGATTCCTCCGAATCCCGTTGATTTGCCACACGTTCACGCACTTTTCATCCGCTTTCTTATTTGCAAGCCTGATGCCTGGATTGCAAAATTACGGGCAATAGCAACGAAGGAGGAAGTCCCGTGAATAAATCAATGTTGGCGGGTATAGGAATTGGCGTGGCTGCCGCGCTGGGCGTCGCAGCCGTTGCCGGTCTTAACGTGTTAGATCGCGGCCCGCAGTATGCACAGGTAGTGTCCAGTACGCCGATAAAAGAGAGCGTCAAAACCCCGCGCCAGGAGTGCCGGAACGTCACCGTGACCCATCGTCGACCGGTGCAGGATGAAAACCGCATCGCCGGATCCGTGCTGGGCGCGGTAGCCGGAGGGGTTATTGGCCATCAGTTCGGCGGCGGACGCGGCCGCGACGTTGCCACCGTCGTGGGCGCGCTGGGCGGCGGCTATGCCGGTAACCAGATTCAGGGCTCAATGCAGGAAGGGGATACCTACACCACGACGCAGCAGCGCTGCAAAACGGTGTACGATAAATCAGAAAAAATGCTCGGCTACGATGTCACTTACAAAATCGGCGACCAGCAGGGCAAAATCCGTATGGATCGCGACCCTGGTACGCAAATCCCGCTGGACAGCAATGGCCAACTGATTCTGACTAACAAAGCGTAAAAAAGATGTGTATCTTTATTCGCCCCTCAGGCTCTCTGGCTGAGGGGCTTTTTTTATCAGAAGCTCAAAGCGTAGTTCAGGCCGAAGGTGCGTCCGCGGCCTTTATACTCGTAGAGAGAGCTGCTGCCGTAGGTCGGGCTATACAGCAGCGGCGCGCGCTGGCCCCAGAGGGTGACATAATCTTCATTGAGCAGGTTCTCAATGCTGAAGGTCAGCTTGCCGAGAGGGAGCGCGTAGCTGCCGATAAAGTCTACCGTATTGTAGCCGTCGAGCTTATTGCCGCTGGCATCGCTGATATCAAACACCTGCTGGCTCTGCACCCGCAGCGACCACGGCTCCGGCGCCCAGCCAACCCACGCGGTGGCTTTTGACGGCGAGGCGAGAGTGACGTCCCACTTCTGCCAGCTACCGTCGCTTTTCACCTGCGATTTCAGCACGTTAAAGTTAGCTCCGGCGCTCCAGTCGCTGTTCGGGAAGTAGTAGTCCACCGCGCCCTCTACGCCATAAATACGGCGTTTATCGGACTGCACATCGATGGTCATATCGGTACGGTTAACGACGATCGTTTTATCGGAGGTCGAGTAGTAAGCCGCCAGCTGAGTGCGTAGATTATCGCCGGTGTAGCGCCAGCCCAGTTCGTACGAGTTAACTTTAATTCCCTGCAGCGGCGAATCGCCAACGTTCACGCTTGAGAGAAGCGGAAGATGGCCGTTGACCGCCGCGCCGTACTTACCGATGCCGTAGTATTTGCCCGGATCCGGCAGCTCAACGCCCTGGGAGAAGTTAAACCAGGTCTGCTGACGATCGGTGAGATGGGCGACAATCCCGGCGTTAAACAGGAAGTTGTCGTAATCGGTTTTTCCGCCCGGAATGGCATCCGCTGAGCTGACCTTGCCGCTGGCGACATCCTGCTGCTGGGCATAGCCGACAAAATCATCGACCCGGTTTTCCGTCCACTGATAACGTACGCCGCCGCTGATAGTGAAGATGTCGTTCAGGTCATAGCTGGACTGCAGGAACGGCGCCAGGTTGGTAATGCTGTAGCCGGGATAACGGCCGGTGGTGTAGATAGCCTGGTTATTCAGACCGCCGGAAGACATAGACTGGCCCAAATCGAAGAACATCTGATTGGCGTTGAAGGTTTCGTGGTCGGCGTCCACTCCCCAGGTCAGATCCCAGCCATCCAGCGGCTGGCTATTCAGGGTGATCTTCGCGCCGTACTGATCGGTATCCTGCTTTGAAGAGGAGAAGCTGCTGACCTGGCCTTTGCTGAGCGTAGGGAAAGGGTAAAAAGTCAGGGATTCATCACGATAATAGACCTGGCTGACCAGATTCTGGCCGAGGAAATCGGCATCGGAATACTGCAGGCTTATCAGGTGACGTTCGGTGCCGGGGACGCGGTCGGAGTTCAGGCCATCGGTGGTAAAGGCTTTGCCGTCGCCGGTCACCGCCGACATATTTTTCCCGAGGTACAGACCGTAATCGTCGCCCTGGCTTTTATAGTACTGGGTTACCAGCTGCAGCTGACGGTTCTCGTCAATCTCAATGGTTCCCGTTCCCATCACATCCAGACGGTCGGAATGCTGAAGCCCGGTCTGGGTATTATCAAGGATCAGCGCATCGTTATTGCCATCATACCAGCCGCCAAAACGCTGATAGGCGACCGATAAACGGCCGGAAGCGTGGTCGGTACCGCCGCTGACCGCTGCCGCCACGCGTTCATCATGATCGTTGCTGTTGGCAAAACCGGTTTTGCTCCCCAGCTCCAGGTCAACCTGGCGCTCCTGCTGGCCCTTTTTGGTGACGATATTAATAAGGCCGCCGGTACTACCGCCGCCGTACAGCGATGTGGCGCCGGAGATCACCTCGATATGCTCAATGTTAAACGGATCGATAGAATCCAGCTGGCGGCTATCGGTACGGGAAGAGTTAAGGCGAACGCCGTCAATCAGCACGACGATCGCGCGGCCGCGCATATTCATGCCGTAGTTGGTGCGTCCCTGGCTGCTGACGTCGATGCCGGGGATCAGCTGCGCCAGCACGTCTTTAAATTCTTTTCCGCCCTGAACTTGCTGTTCAATTTCCTGGCCTTCGATAACCCAGGTGGTCTGGGCCATTTCAGCGACGGTGCGGTGCGTTCGGTTTGCGCTGACGATCATGCTGTCATCAGCGGCCCAGGCGGGCAGGGCGGTTGCCAGCAGCAGTGGGTTAAGCACCCAGAGACGCTTGTTCATGCTCATTCCTTTTATGAGTTTATGCCCGTCATTCTTCAAGTTGCAGGTGTGTTGACTGCGGATTACTCGGCCCATCCATGGGCCTCGCCCCTACGGGGCCAGCGCTAGCGCAGATCAAGGCGCAAGCGCCATGTCCTGCAACTCGAATTATTTAGGGCTTACGATATCGTTGTTTTCGTTATTCGGTACGGGCGTACCGGTTGTTACACGGTGAAATATACAGAAACGTTTAAGGCCGAATTTTGCCCGTATTGATTATTGTTATCAATATCATTCTCGCGAAATGAACAAAATAAATGACTGAAAACATTGCGTTATGTAGGGATAAAGGGGAGGGGAACCGGTGGGGAGCCCACCGGTAAGCGAGTTCTTAGCGCTGAAGAACCTGGGGCCACAGATGCAGCGTAGTCTCGGCGATTTGCATGATTTTAGTGAAGTCGGCGCCTTCGCGGGCGCTGATCGACATGCCTTGTAATATGCAGTTGAGGAACTGCGCCAGCTGACGTACGTCGCCGTCTGGCGGCAGCTCGCCGCGCAGCTGCCGCTGCTGGAGAAACTGCGTTAGCGTCTGTTCCTGCATTGCGTGCCGGGACTTAACGGTATTGGCGATATCGGTGGACGCCGCCGCGAGCGCTGCGGAGGTATTAATCATAAAGCAGCCTGCCGGCGTTTCTTTGCTGGTAAAGCAGGTCGCGACGGCGGTGAAGTAGTCGCGTAACGCTCGATCGACGCTTTTCTCTTCGTCAAACAGGAGCGCTTCGTGCCTGGCGGCAAAACGCGCGATGTAGCGATCCAGCACCGCGCGAAACAACCCCTCTTTATTCACAAATTCCGCGTAAAGCGTAGGCGCTTTTGCGCCCGTCGCCTCCACTAAATCGGCGAGAGAGGTCGCTTCATAGCCGTGCTGCCAGAAGAGTGTCATGGCCTTATCCAGCGCCGCTTCCCTGTCGAACACTTTAGGTCGGCCACGGCTTTTTTTCGTGCAACTTTGAACGTCAGTTGTCATGGTGCCGCTGTACCTGTGTTGGTTTGTTGAAAAGGCATTATAAAAATAAACCTTACGTGCTACCAGCGATGTTGCTCTAAAAATAAATAATTCATATATGTATGAATTTTAAGCTGTTTATAAATAGTTAAACGGTCGTTATAAAAATAGTTTGACGTGTGACGTGGATCACATTATCATTTCCCTATCGATCGTTAATTAAATGCATTCGCCCCTACAAAAACATTCATCTGCACAGGTATAACAATCATGAAAAATGTTAAAACACTCGCTATCGCCGCTGTTCTTAGCTCACTCTCTTTCGCCAGCTTCGCCGCTGTAGAAGTTCAGTCAACGCCGGCGGGTCAGCATAAAATCGGTACCGTTTCCGCCTCAGCCGGGACCAACCTGGGTTCGCTGGAAGATCAGCTGGCGCAAAAAGCGGAAGAGATGGGCGCAACCTCTTACCGTATTACGTCCGTAACCGGTCCTAACACCCTTCACGGGACTGCGGTTATCTACAAATAATTTTTTGAACTACCCCTGTTATGCCACTGACCACGCGCGGATCTGACCCCCTTCAGCAGTCCGCGTAAAGTAAGAAGTACGTTGTTCTCTGACGAGAGGCGGTGCCCACCCCTTATATGGCGCCGCAACCCGCAGAAAAGCAGGACCCTGTTTGATTATTGCCATAAAAAAACCGCCTCAGTGAACTGAAGGCGGTTTTTTTTCGTCGGCAGTTTAGCGAACTAGAGCGACTGCTCCGTTACGCGATGGTGGCGGGTGACGTCAATCGGCATGCCCGAACGCAGCATCATCGCGCGTTCCATTACCTCGGTGTCGGTCAACTGTGCCTGCTTAAACGCCTGCATGCTGTCGGTAAGGGTAATGGGCAGCGTCTGCGGGTCGTCATCAATATGTTTTGACAGCGGCTGATGGACCTCCACCAGACGGGTGCCGTTCGGCTCCACGGACACCTTGATTGGCGTATTGATAATCGTCACCCTGGTGCCAGGGGTGATTTCGTTGTACAACGCTTTGATGTCGTCATCGCGCAGGCGAATACAGCCGGAGCTGACGCGCATCCCGATGCCGAAGTCGGCGTTGGTGCCGTGCAGCAGATACACGCCGCCGTACGCCGCCAGGCGAATAGCGTGGTGCCCCATGGGGTTATCCGGGCCAGCGGGCATGACGGCGGGCAGGTCAATGCCCATTGCTTTATAGCGGGCGCGAATATTGGCCGTCGGCGTCCAGGTCGGGTTGGCGCGTTTGTCGGAGACGGTGGTGACCATCGTCGGCGTGATGGTATCACCGCCGAGCTGACCAATGCCGATAGGATAAACGGTCACTTCACTTCTTCCTGGCGGATAGTAATAGAGGCGAAGTTCGGCCAGGTTAAGGACTAATCCTTCGCGCGGCGCGTCGGGTAGCAGGGTTTGCAGCGGAATCGTCAGCACGCTACCGGCTCGTGGAACATACGGATCCACCCCGGGGTTAGCCTGGAGCAGGGCCAGAAAACCGACGTTGTACTTTTTGGCGATCGCTTCGAGCGAGCCGCCGTTATTCTCGACGACATGAAACTGGTTTTGCCCGACCAGACGGCTGCCCGGAGGCGGCAGGGGCCAGGTATTGGCGCGAGCGGGCAGCGCCAGCGCGGCGGCGATAGCCATCATCCCCAGCCAGAGAGAAATTCGCGTAAAGCTTTTCATCACCCTAATTCCATAATAAGTAAGTGGTTATTTTTATACGAAAAGTCCCTGAGATTATGGCGAAGAGAGTGTCTGGAAGTTCAGAGGGATTGCAAAATGTTTGTAAATTTTGCCGAACAAGTGGGGAGGGGCGGGATACGACGCACAGGCCGTATCCCGCTTGCTATCAGGCGGCGGCGTTCTCTTCGAGCTGGCGCATAAACTGGCGCACCCACTCCATCCGCGTTTTACGCTCGGCAAGGTCCTGCGTAAACTTGAGGCGCGTTGGGCCATCCAGGCGATAGTGCTGAGGCTGCTTTTGCAACAGGCCAATCAGCCACATCGGATTCACGTTATTCTTCTCGTTAAACTCAATGGTGCCGCCCTTTTCGTTGCTCTCCAGCTTGCGGATCCCCAGCTTCTGCGCCTGCTGGCGCAGTCGGGCGATATCGAGCAGGTTTCTTGCCGGGTCGGGCAGCAGGCCAAAGCGATCGATAAGCTCGACTTTGATCTCCTCCAGCTCATTCTCGTTCTTCGCGCTGGCAATGCGTTTGTAGAACGACAGGCGCGTATTCACATCCGGGATAAAGTCATCCGGCAGCAGCGACGGCATCCGTAGCTCAACTTCGGTCTGCTGACTGGTAAGATCCTCCAGCGAGGGTTCGCGGCCTGCTTTCAGCGCGTCAACGGCATTTTCCAGCAGCTCCATATAGAGGGAGAAGCCGATGGTTTCCATGGAACCGCTCTGATCCTCGCCCAACAGTTCACCCGCGCCGCGAATTTCGAGGTCATGCGTTGCCAGAGCGAAACCAGCTCCGAGATCTTCCAGCGATGCAATAGCCTCAAGGCGTTTTTGCGCATCGGTGGTCATCGCCTTCGGATGCGGCGTCAGCAGCCAGGCATAAGCCTGATGGTGCGAACGACCGACGCGACCGCGCAGCTGGTGCAGCTGTGCGAGACCGAAGTGATCGGCGCGTTCGATAATAATGGTGTTCGCCGTTGGAATGTCGATCCCGGTTTCGATAATGGTGGTGCACACCAGTACGTTAAAGCGCTGGTGATGGAAATCGTTCATCACCCGTTCGAGTTCGCGCTCGCGCATCTGGCCGTGACCGATGGTAATGCGCGCTTCCGGCACCAGCTCCGCCAGCCTCTCGGCGGCTTTCTGGATGTTTTCCACGTCATTATAGAGGTAGTAAACCTGGCCGCCGCGCAGTACCTCACGCAGGATCGCCTCGCGGACCACCAGCGCGTCATATTCGCGGACGAAGGTTTTGACCGCCAGACGGCGGGCGGGCGGGGTGGCGATGATCGACAGATCGCGCATACCGCTCATCGCCATATTCAGCGTACGCGGAATAGGCGTGGCGGTCAGGGTCAGGATATCGACGTCGGCGCGCATCGCCTTGATGCGCTCTTTATGGCGCACGCCAAAGCGGTGCTCTTCATCAACAATCAGCAGGCCGAGATCGCGCAGCTTAACGTCCGGCTGCAGCAGTTTATGGGTGCCGATAAGAATATCGACTTTCCCTTCCGCGACCTGCTCGAGGATCTGCGCCTGCTCTTTGGCGCTACGAAAGCGCGAGAGCATCTCGATGCGCACCGGCCAGTTGGCGAAGCGATCGCGAAAGTTATCGAAGTGCTGCTGGGCGAGCAGGGTGGTCGGCACCAGCACTGCCACCTGCTTATGGTTTTCAACCGCCAGAAACGCGGCGCGCATCGCCACTTCCGTTTTGCCGAAGCCGACATCGCCGCACACCAGACGGTCCATCGCCAGCGGCTGACACATATCGCTCAGTACGGCGTTAATAGCCTGCGCCTGATCGGGCGTGGTCTCGAACGGGAAGCCGTCGCAGAACAGCTGATATTGCTCTTTATCATGTTTAAACGCGTAGCCCGCTTTCGCCGCACGCTGGGCGTAGATATCCAGCAGTTCGGCGGCCACGTCGCGCACTTTCTCCGCCGCTTTCTGCCGCGCCCGCGCCCAGACGTCGCCGCCCAGTTTATGCAGCGGCGCATTCTCTTCCGCGCCGCCCGCATAGCGGCTAATCAGATGCAGCGACGACACCGGCACGTACAGTTTGGCATCGTTGGCGTAGGTCAGCATCAGGTATTCGCCATTGATGCCGCCCGCTTCAAGGGTGGTCATTCCGGCGTAGCGCCCAACTCCATGCTCAAGATGCACCACCGGTTGGCCGATATGCAGCTCCGCCAGGTTACGAATCAACGTATCGGGATTGATGGTGCGGCGCGAGTCCTGACGACGGCGCGCGACGCGCTCGCCCAGCAGGTCGCTTTCGCAAATCAGCGCCAGATTACGCTGGCTATCGACGAAACCATGCTCGGCGGCGCCGATCATCAGATAGCGGCCATTACCCGTCGCCTCTTCAAGACGCAGGATATGCTTTGGCGCGATCTTAATACGCGCCAGCATTTCGCCAAGCGCCTCTCGACGCCCCTCGCTCTCGACCGAAAAAATCACCGGCCCGCTGAAGGACTCGAGGAATCGGCGCAGGTTATCCAGCGGCGCTTTGTTCTGCGCCTGGATCGCCAGCTCGGGTAATTTCTGATAACCGAGATTGGTGTTGGCGGCTTTTTCCGCCAGACGCTCGGTTTTGAGCTGGACGCGCGGCCATTTTTTGAGCTCGCTAAACAGCTCATCGCTGCGCAGCCACAGCTGTTCCGGCGGCAAAAGCGGGCGCATCGGGTCGACGCCGCGGTTTTCAAAGCGGGCGCGGGTTTCGTTCTGGAAGCGTTCGGCGCTGGCCTCCAGATCGCCGGTATTAACGATCAGCGTTTTCGCCGGGAAATAGCTGAACAGCGGCGGCAGCGGCTCGTTAAAGAACAGCGGCTGCCAGTATTCGATTCCCGCGGGCAGCGTGCCTTTACTGACCTGTTGATAAATATGCTCGGCGTCGCGTTTGACCTCAAAGCGGTCGCGCCACTGGCTGCGGAATAGCTCGATAGCGGCCTGATCCGTCGGGAATTCGTGCGCCGGAAGCAGGTTAATGCTGGCGACTTCCTCCAGCGTACGCTGGCTGTCGACGTCGAACAGACGCAGGCTGTCTATCTCATCATCAAAAAAATCGAGACGGTAGGGCTGCTCGCTGCCCATAGGAAAAAGGTCAAGCAATGCGCCGCGCGTGGCGTACTCGCCGTGCTCCATCACCTGGTCGACGTGACGATAGCCGGCGCTATCCAGCTGGGAGCGCAGCGCATCCCGCGACAGGCGCTGGCCTTTTTTCATCACCAGCGCGTGGCCGTGGAGGAAATTATGCGGACAGACGCGCTGCATCAGGGTGCTGACCGGGATAATCAGTACGCCGCGTTCCATGGTCGGGAGCTGGTACAGGGTGGCGAGACGGGAAGAGATAATGTCCTGGTGCGGGGAAAAGCTATCGTAGGGGAGGGTTTCCCAATCCGCCAGGCCCGCCACCATGCTATCGGTAAACTGCCTGATTTCATCATTCAGACGCAGGGCGTTTTGCATATCGGGGGCAATCAGTACCACCGGTCCGCCGTGGCGCTCGGCCATTTCCGCCACCAGAGTGGCGCAGGCCGCGCCGGTCAGTTCGCCAATCTGGCGCTGATCGCCGGCTTTAACCGGCAGAGAGTATCGGTATTGTTCAGGCATAGACGGTATCATGATCTCTTGGGTATTCGCTCTGCCGATATGGAGGGCAACTCGCTGATATTCAATAGTGAGATTATCCGCGATCGACCCGGATTCGCCAACCCGTATCGCAAACATCCTGTCGTGGCCAAAAATGTAACGAACTCCGATAAGCGTAAAGTTAAATAATGACTTACCTGTCTATCTTGTTGTTTATATTGATGTTTTGCTGTTTTTGTCAATAAAATCTACAGGTATCAGTCATTTACGCTGCCCATAATCGCTTATATACTCGGGCATCGGCTATCAGCAATCAGATGGATTACATGTATCAACCTGCCGCACTCTTTATCGGCCTTCGCTATATGCGTGGGCGCGCAGCCGACCGCTTCGGTCGTTTCGTCTCCTGGCTTTCGACCATCGGCATTACGCTTGGCGTGATGGCGCTGGTGACCGTTCTTTCGGTGATGAACGGCTTTGAACGCGAGCTGCAAAACAACATCCTGGGGCTGATGCCGCAGGCCATTCTTAGCGCCAAGCAGGGGTCTGTAAACCCGCAACAGCTGCCGGAAAGCGCGGCCAGATTACAGGGGGTCACCCGCGTGGCGCCGCTGACCACCGGCGATGTGGTGCTGCAAAGCGCCCGCAGCGTGGCGGTCGGCGTGATGCTCGGCATCGACCCGGCGCAAAAAGATCCCCTGACGCCCTACCTGGTTAACGTCAAGCAGAGCGATCTGCAGGCCGGCAAGTATAACGTCATCCTGGGTGAACAGCTGGCAGGACAGCTGGGCGTCAATCGCGGCGATCAAATCCGCGTGATGGTGCCTTCCGCCAGCCAGTTTACCCCGATGGGGCGGCTTCCCAGCCAGCGCCTGTTTAACGTGATCGGTACCTTTGCGGCCAGCAGTGAAGTCGATGGTTATCAAATGTTGACCAACATCGACGACGCCTCGCGCCTGATGCGCTACCCGCAGGGAAATATTACCGGCTGGCGGCTGTGGCTGAATCAGCCTTTACAGGTGGATACCCTCAGCCAGCAGACGCTGCCGGAAGGGACCAAATGGCAGGACTGGCGCGAGCGTAAAGGCGAACTGTTCCAGGCCGTGCGGATGGAAAAAAATATGATGGGCCTGCTGCTGAGCCTGATCGTCGCCGTCGCCGCCTTTAACATCATTACCTCTCTGGGAATGATGGTGATGGAAAAGCAGGGCGAAGTGGCGATTCTCCAGACCCTCGGCCTGACGCCGCGGCAGATCATGCTGGTCTTTATGGTCCAGGGCGCGAGCGCCGGGATCGTCGGCGCGCTGCTTGGCGCCGGGCTGGGCGCGCTGCTGGCCAGCCAGCTGAATAATTTGATGCCGATTATCGGCGCGTTCCTCGACGGCGCCGCGCTGCCGGTGGCCATTGAGCCGCTGCAGGTCATTGTGATTGCCCTGGTGGCAATGGTGCTGGCATTACTCTCTACGTTGTATCCTTCATGGCGCGCTGCCGCCACTCAACCCGCTGAGGCTTTACGTTATGAATAAGATCCTGCTGCAATGCGACAACCTGTGCAAACGCTATCAGGAAGGCACCGTGCAAACCGACGTGTTGCATGATGTCAGCTTCAGCATTGAGGAGGGCGAGATGATGGCGATTGTCGGTACCTCCGGTTCCGGCAAAAGTACGCTGCTGCATCTGCTTGGCGGGCTGGATACGCCGACCTCCGGCGACGTTATCTTTTCCGGCCAGCCGATGAGCCAGCTCTCCGCCGCCGCCCGCGCCGATCTGCGCAACCGCGAACTGGGCTTTATCTATCAGTTTCACCACCTCTTACCGGATTTCACCGCGCTGGAAAACGTGGCGATGCCGCTGCTGATTGGTAAGCAGAAGGCGGCGGATATCGAGCGGCAGGCGAAAGCGATGCTGCGCGCCGTCGGGCTTGAGCACCGCAGCGACCACCGTCCGTCGGAGCTCTCCGGCGGCGAGCGTCAGCGCGTTGCGATTGCCCGCGCGCTGGTCAATAAACCGCGCCTGGTGCTGGCGGACGAGCCCACCGGTAACCTTGACGCCCGCAACGCCGACAGCATTTTTCAGCTGCTTGGCGAGCTGAACGTGGCGCAGCGTACCGCCTTCCTGGTGGTGACCCACGACCTGCAGCTGGCAAAACGCATGAGCCGCCAGCTGGAGATGCGCGACGGGCGCCTGACAGCCGAACTCTCCCTGATGGGGGCTGAGTAATGGCTTCTCCGTTATCGTTATTGATTGCCCTGCGCTTCAGCCGTGGACGGCGGCGCGGTGGGATGGTGTCGCTGATTTCGGTTATTTCGACGATCGGTATCGCGCTGGGCGTGGCGGTGTTGATCGTTGGCCTGAGCGCGATGAACGGCTTTGAACGCGAGCTCAACAACCGCATTCTGGCGGTGGTCCCGCACGGTGAGATTGAACCGGTGAACCAGCCGTGGAACAACTGGAACGAGGCGCTGGCGAAGGTTGAGAAGGTCAAAGGCATCGTTGCCGCGGCGCCATATATTAACTTCACCGGGCTGGTGGAGAGCGGCAGCAATATGCGCGCCATCCAGGTGAAAGGCGTTGACCCGCAGCAGGAGAGCCGTCTCAGTTCGCTGCCCAACTTTGTGCAGAACAATGCGTGGGCCAGCTTTAAAGCCGGCGAACAGCAGGTGATCCTTGGTAAAGGCGTCGCCGATGCCCTGCACGTTAAGCAGGGGGACTGGGTGTCAATTATGATCCCTAACTCCGATGCCGAGCATCAGCTGCTGCAGCCAAAGCGCGTCAGGCTTCACGTTGCCGGTATTTTGCAGCTAAGCGGACAGCTCGATCATAGTTTTGCCATGATTCCCATGCAGGATGCGCAGCAGTACCTTGATATGGGCAGCAGCGTGACGGGGATCGCCATCAAAGTGACCGACGTGTTTCATGCCAACACCCTGGTACGCGATGCGGGCCAGGTGACCAATAGCTACGTTTATATCAAGAGCTGGATAGGCACCTACGGCTATATGTACCGGGACATTCAGATGATCCGCGCCATTATGTACCTGGCGATGGTGCTGGTGATTGGCGTGGCCTGCTTTAACATCGTCTCGACCCTGGTGATGGCGGTGAAAGATAAAAGCGGCGATATTGCGGTGCTGCGCACGCTTGGCGCAAAAGACGGGCTGATCCGCGCGATTTTCGTATGGTATGGTTTACTTGCCGGTTCGGTAGGGAGCCTGATTGGGGTGGCGATTGGCGTTATCTGCGCCTTTAAGCTGACCGCAATCATTAACGGTATTGAGAACCTGATCGGGCATAAATTCCTCTCCGGCGACATCTATTTTATTGACTTCCTGCCGTCTGAACTGCACTGGCTGGACGTCGTTTACGTGCTGGTGACGGCACTGTTGCTGAGTTTGCTGGCCAGCTGGTATCCCGCCCGCCGCGCCAGCCGCATTGACCCGGCGAGGGTGCTGAGTGGCCAGTAATTTATCGTCATGGTCGGCTTTGCTGACCAGTAAAGAGGAATTGCTGAAATGTACTATGGATTTGACATTGGCGGCAGCAAGATAGCGCTGGGCGTATTTGATAAAGCGCGGCGGCTGCAGTGGGAAAAACGCGTCGCCACGCCGAAAGAGAGCTACGAAGCATTTTTGCAGGCGGTAGAGGAGCTGGTTGAGGAAGCCGACCAGCGCTTCGGCTGCCAGGGTTCGGTGGGCATCGGTATTCCGGGCATGCCGGAGACGGAAGACGGCACGCTCTACGCCGCCAACGTGCCCGCCGCCAGCGGCAGGCGGCTGCGGGCCGATCTGAGCGAACGTCTGGGCCGCGATGTGCGGCTTGATAACGACGCCAACTGTTTTGCCCTCTCCGAAGCGTGGGATGACGAGTTCACCCAATATCCGCTGGTGATGGGGATGATCCTCGGCACCGGGGTTGGCGGGGGGCTGGTGCTCAACGGAAAATCGATTACCGGGCATCGCTATATTACCGGCGAATTCGGCCATATCCGCCTGCCGGTGGATGCGCTGGAGGTGGTGGGACGCGATTTTCCGCTTACGCGCTGCGGCTGCGGCCAGCTGGGCTGCATTGAAAACTACCTTTCCGGACGCGGCTTCGCCTGGCTGTATGAACATTTTTACCAACACGCTTTAACCTCGCCCGAGATCGTCGCGCTATGGCAGCAGGGCGACGCGAAGGCGCGCGAGCACGTCGAGCGCTATCTCGATTTACTGGCGGTATGCCTGGGCAATATTTTAACGATTGTCGACCCGGATCTGCTGGTGCTTGGCGGTGGATTGTCTAACTTTACAGCAATAACCGAAGGGCTGGCGCAGCGCCTGCCGCGACATCTGCTTCCCGTTGCCAGCGTGCCGCGCATTGAGCGCGCGCGCCATGGCGATGCCGGAGGCATGCGCGGTGCGGCCTTCCTTCATCTGACTCAATAACGACAGAGGTAGCTATGCAGTCGCGCCGCTTACATCGATTAAGCCGATTTCGCCGCAATAAGCGTCGGTTACGAGACCGTCTGCGTCAGCGGATTTTCTTCGGCGAAGATAAGGAGACCCCTGAAACGATGGAAAAACCAAGAGTCGTGGTGCTAACCGGCGCGGGTATTTCGGCAGAGTCGGGAATTAAAACCTTCCGCGCCGCCGATGGCCTGTGGGAAGAGCATAGGGTGGAAGACGTGGCGACGCCGGAAGGCTTCGCCCGCGATCCGGCGCTGGTGCAGGCGTTTTACAATGACCGCCGCCGCCAGCTGCAAGGACCGGACATCGTGCCCAACGCGGCACATCAGGCGCTGGCGCGGCTGGAAGAGGCGCTGGGCGATCGTTTTCTGCTGGTCACCCAGAATATCGATAATCTGCACGAGCGCGCGGGCAATCGCCGGGTGATTCATATGCACGGCGAGCTGCTGAAGGTGCGCTGCTCGTGGAGCGGCCAGGTGCTGGCGTGGACCGGCGATGTGACGACGGAGGACAAATGCCACTGCTGCCAGTTCCCCGCGCCGCTGCGCCCGCACGTGGTGTGGTTCGGCGAGATGCCGCTGGATATGGATGAGATCTACCTTGCGCTGGCCGAGTGCGATATCTTTATCGCCATCGGCACTTCCGGGCACGTTTATCCGGCGGCAGGCTTTGTTCACGAAGCGCGGCTGCAGGGCGCCCATACGGTAGAACTCAACCTCGAGCCAAGTCAGGTGGGCAGCGAATTTGCCGAAAAACACTATGGCCTGGCAAGCGAAGTGGTGCCGGAGTTTATAGGCAAGCTACTGAAAGCGTTTTAACGTTTTAGCGCAGCGGCTTTCTGCTGCTGGCGCGGACCTTCAGGCTGGAGGGGAGCTCAATGGCGCTCTCCAGCGTATTTCCAGCCAGTAAATCCAGCAGCGTTTTACCAGCAACGGTTCCCGCCTCGCTCCATGGAAACTCTACCGCAGTTAACGCCGGCGAGCAGACCGCGGCAAGCGTACCGCCGCTAAGGCTGGCCAACGCCAGGGTATCCGGAACCTTAATTCCCGCGTTATGACAGGCCATAATACAGCCGCAGGCCAGCTCGTCCGAGGTACAGATCAGCGCATCCAGCTCTGGCCAGGTGATGCGAATATCATTCAGCAGATTGAAACCGGTGGTGATCCCTGAAGGTAAATGCGGCGTCACTACCCGGTGCGGAGAGTGGTTGATTGAGAGCATTGCACTATTCCAGCCGCTTAATACCTGCCTGAACATGATGTTGTTTGACGCCGTGCAGAGTAAACCAAGGTTTTTATAGCCCGCCTGTGCCAGCGATGAGACCAGTTTTTTTAGCGCGGCGGAGTAGTCTACTCCAATGCTAATACCGGCCGTTTCGTGGTTAATCGCGCCGATTTCTACCATCGGTATACCGGCATTCATCAGCATCTGCGAACAGCTGTCAACGTTATCGATATTGAACTGAACGATTGCCGCCGGATTATAGGCCAGCATCTGCCGAAAAGCCTTCTCTTCACTTTGCCCGCCCTGACCAGATTCGATAAACATCATGGTATAGCCCTGAGGTGCGAGGACGGTTTGTAGCGTTTCCGAGGCGGCGATAAAACCGGGCGATGAAAAAGAGGGGACAACGCCCATAACCAGCGTTGAGTCCGCTGAAGCCAGGCTTCGGGCCTGCAAATTGGGCACATAGCCGAGTTCGCTGACCGCGGCTTCGATGCGCGTGCGTAGTTCTGGGTTGACCTTTTCAGGCATACGTAACGCGCGGGATACGGTCATAGTACTGACGCCCACCAGCTTTGCGACTTCTGCCAGCGTGATTTTGCCGGTGTTCTTTCTGCGTTTTTCTTTTGCGCCGTCATCCGTTTGTAACGTCTGCACTGATTTCCTCCTGTTTACCCAATCGCACCGGTCTATTGTAAATGATGGCGAGCGACCAGGGCACTACTAATGCTCATGCGTAAAGCTCACCAGGAGTATGGTTAATAAAGTTAGCGGTAACAAGTATTTTAACATTTTATCGTGTTAGCGCTAACTTTGCGATACAGATCACGGTAAGTCCGGAAAGTATTCCACTATAGTAGGCCCACATTGAAATAGAGCGGGGGATTTATGATTTCCACCTGGTTAACAGAAAAGAAGATTCAAATCGTTGATAGCGTCAGCGACTGGAAACAGGCGATTACTATTTCTGCGCAGCCGTTGCTAGTCGATGAATCAATTAATGAAAACTATGTTGAAGCTATTTTTCGTAGCCATGAAGAATTAGGTCCGTATTATGTTTTAGCCCCCGGTCTGGCAATGCCTCACGCACGCCCGGAGCAGGGAGCTAAAAAAAATGGGTTATCCTTATTGCACATAAAGGAAGGCGTTTCTTTTGATGCTGATGAAAATGATCCCATCTTTGTCGTGATTATGCTATGCGCGGTTTCTGGCGATGAACATATCCGAATGATTACCGCGCTGGCGGAAATTTTCTGCGACGAAGCGCGTCTTGATGGCCTGCTTAAGGCATCGACGAAAGAAAAAATAAACAATATTATCAATGGTTAATGAGGTTTGTGATGAAGAAGATTTTGATTGTATGCGGTAATGGCTTAGGCAGCAGCTTCATTGTTGAAATGAACGTCAAAAAAATCATTACTGAGTTAGGTAAAGAGGCGGAAGTCTCGCATACCGATCTCACTTCGGCAAAAAGCGAATCTGCAGATATTATTTTAAGCGCTAAAGATATCGCTGAGCACCTGACCGGGCACAGCGCTCAGGTTTTTGGTTTAAATAACCTGTTGGATAATAATAAAATTAAAGAAATTCTTGTGGCTAACCTTTAATTAATTCCTTGTGGCCCTACGGAGTCATTCTATGCTGCAGTTTATTATTCATGATGTGCTTGGCACACCAGCAATACTGGTCGGCCTTTTTTCTTTAATTGGTTTGCTATTACAGAAAAAGGCTATCTCTGATGTTATTTCCGGGACCCTGAAAACGATTATGGGTTTCGTCATATTAACATCAGGGGCGGCGATTATTGCCACGACGTTAACAACATTTAGCCAGCTGTTTGAACATTCATTCCATATTCAGGGCGTGGTGCCCAACACCGATGCGATGGCCGCGCTGGCGCAAAAAAACTACGGTACGGCGACAGCGATGATCATGGTGCTGGGGATGCTGTTTAACATCGTTCTGGCGCGCATTACTCCGCTGAAATATATCTTTTTGACCGGTCACCATACGCTGTATATGTCGGCAATGCTGGCAGTGATCCTGTCCGTTGGCGGCCTGACGCCTTTCTGGGTTGTTGCTCTCGGCGCGGCGATCCTCGGCGCGATGATGGTAGTTTCCCCGGCAATCCTGCAGCCCTTTACCCGTAAAATTACCGGCACTGACGATCTGGCTCTGGGACACTTTGGTTCCACCGGCTATCTGCTGTCGGCGCTGGTCGGTAAAGCGATAGGTAAAGGCAGCCCGTCGATTGAAGAATTGAAGGTACCGAAATCGCTGAACTTTCTGCGTGATTCATCGGTGGCCATCTCGCTGACTATGATGATTCTGTTCCTGATTCTGGTACTGGTGGCGGGGAAAAACTTTGTTGAAACCAGCATTAGCGGCGGTCAGAACTTCATTATCTTCGCCATTATTCAGTCGCTAACCTTTGCCGCAGGGGTATGGATCATTCTTGCCGGCGTACGCATGGTGATTGCCGAAATCGTCCCGGCCTTTAAAGGTATTGCCGATAAGCTGGTCAAAGACGCTAAACCGGCGCTTGATTGCCCAACGGTATTCCCGTTCGCGCCGAATGCGGTCATCGTCGGCTTCTTGTCGAGTTTTGCCGCTGGTCTGGTAAGCATGTTCCTGTGTCCACTGTTTGGCCTCAGCGTGATTGTTCCCGGCCTGGTTCCGCACTTCTTCTGCGGCGCAACCGCGGGCGTATACGGCAATATCTGCGGCGGCCGCCGTGGCGCCATTGTTGGCGCGTTTGCACAAGGCTTACTGATTTCTTTCTTGCCCGCCATTCTGCTGCCGCTGATGGGCGACCTGGGCTTTGCATCCACCACTTTCGGTGATGCGGACTTTGGCGTGGTTGGCATCGTGCTCGGACACGTTGTGGCCTGGTTTAATTAATTGATTTTTTTGGCGGAGGGATACGGCTGCTCAGTTTTCACCCTCGTTGATGTGCATCTGATGGTTAACCACCCGGAAGATATTATTCCGCTGCGGCGTGGTACTGAGCCCGGCTACGCCTGGGATAATAGGATGACTCTCTTCGAGGGTGAGGTTAACGCATAAAATTTACAGCGTCCTCAATCGGCACGTCAATACGGGTTTAGCAGAGGTCTATTTAACCGGTCCGACTTTCTGTTTTCCCGCATTGCCGCAGTTGCGTTGGGGACGCTGTAACCTTTCTGTCTGCCAGGAGCAGTATGATGTTCGCAAGATGTGAACTTGCTAACGCTATTCGTACGCTGAGCATGAACGCAGTACAGCAAGCCAAAACCGTTCACCCGGGTGCCCCGATGGGTATGGCTGACATTGCCGAAGTCCTGTGGCGTGCTTTCCTGAATCGTAATTCGCAGAACCTGTCCTGGAGCGACCGCGATTGTTGGCATGACCAGCTTCGGTGAGTCTGCGCCGGCGGAGCCGCTGTTTGAAGAGTTTGGCTTCACCGTGCATGGCACCGTTGCCAAAGCGGCAGCGCTGGTATTAATTTGGCCGTTAATATATTTCACATATATGTAACGCTGTGATTAACAAAACAGTATCAGACAGACATTTGTGGCATGTTTCTTCACTCGGACAACAGAGAAGGAATAACACCATGGCCACTGAATATGTTGACTACCTGATCCTCGGCGACGAGCATCACGGCGAAATCCACAGGGATATTAAAAGCCACTCTCTCCGGGTCCGTTCGAAATACGCAGCCGGTTCCGTCCGGGGAGACGCCTCTGCCGAGCAGCCAAAAATGGTGAACTACAACGTCCATGAATATCCGGCGCAGGATGGGCGATTTTATCTGGTGGCGACCAACTATCCGCTGGCCGATTTTGACGTTGAAGACGCGCTGGTTAAATCAAGAATTCATCCGTTGAGAAGCTAGAAACGCACTTCCCGAAGCGGTCGGGTAAGCACCATGCTACCCGACCTGTGAGGTGATTAACGACCCGCTTTCAGCTTCTGATAATACTCTTCATAAAGCGTACTGGCGCTGCCGACATCGTTCTGCCATTCGCCTTTCTGAATCGTTGCGGCGTCCGGGTAGAGCGATTTATCGTTGGCGACTTCCGGGCTTAGCATCTTCCGCGCGGCAAGGTTTGGCGTCGGGTAGCCGATGGTTTCCGCGACCTGTTTAGCCACTTCCGGGCGCAGCAGGAAGTTGATCAGCTTCAGCGCGCCATCGACGTTTTTGGCGTTTGCCGGAATCGACAGGCTATCCATCCAGAAGATGCCGCCTTCTTTCGGCCACACCACTTCCAGCGGCGTACCGGCCTGACGCGCAACCCACGCGGAGCCATTCCACACCATGCCGAGGTTGACCTCGCCTTCCATATACGGGTTCGCCGGGTTATCGGAGTTGAACGCCGCGACGTTCGGCATCAGTTTTTTCAGCTCGTTATAGGCCGCTTCAATCTCTTTCGGATCGGTGGTATTACCGGAGTAGCCCAGTTTACGCAGCGCGACCTGGAACACTTCGCGCGCGTCGTCGGTCAGCAGCAGGCTGCTCTTATACTCGGGTTTCCACAGATCCGCCCAGCTGGTGACGGTCTTCGGATCGATCTCTTCGCTATTCACCCCAATGGCCGTCGCGCCCCAGATGTACGGAATGGAGTAGTCGTTGTTGGGGTCGAACGGCTTGTTGAGCATTTCAGGGTCAAGATTGCTGAAGTTGCTCAGTTTGCTTTTGTCGATCTTCTGCAGCATGCCCTCTTTACGCATTTTGTCGACGAAGTAGGTAGAAGGCACGACCAGGTCGTAGGCGCCGTCTTTATAGGTTTTGAGCTTGGCGTACATGGTTTCGTTCGACTCGTAGGTCGAATAGATCACCTTGATACCGGTCTCTTTGGTGAACTGTTCCAGCAGCCCCGGCGGGACATACTCGGTCCAGTTGTAGAAATAGAGCGTTTTGCTATCGTCCGCGTGCGCGGCGCTCATACCGACTGCCAGAGCGCCCGCAGCGAGCAGGTGGCGTGACCATTTTTTCATTTTAACGTCCCCTGAGTTTTATCACGTGCAATTATCTGGCTGGCAATAACCATCACCAGCGACAGAACCAACAGAATGGTCGCCAGCGCATTAACCTCCGGCGATACCCCAACTTTAACCATCGAATAGATCTTCAGCGGCAGGATCTCATAACCCGGCCCGGTGACGAATGAAGAGACCACCACATCATCCATCGACAGGGTAAAGCTCAGCAGCCACCCTGCGGCCACCGCGGGCAGCGCCAGCGGCAAAATGATCTTTCGCAGAATGGTCAGTTCGCTGGCGCCGAGATCTTTCGCTGCTTCCAGCATCCGCACGTCAAAACCTTTCAGGCGCGAAAATACCGTGACCACCACGAAGGGCAGGCAAAAGGTGATGTGGGAAAACAGCAGCGACCAGAATCCCAGCTGAATACCGATCAGCATAAACAGCACCAGCAGCGAAATCGCCATCACGATATCCGGCGACATCATCACCACAAACAGCATCCCGCTGACGAACGGCTTGCCGCGAAAGCGATAGCGGTACAGCGCCACGGCGGTCAGCGAGCCGATAAGCGTAGCGAAGGTCGCCGAGAGCACCGCCATGGTCAGCGAGTGCTGCGCCGCCTGCAGCAGGCTGTCGTTGTTCATCAGCAGGCTATACCAGTTGGTGGTAAAACCCTGCCAGTTAATGCCAAAGCGTGAACTGTTAAACGAGTTAACGATCAGAATAATAATGGGAATATAGAGATACGCGTAAATAGCGGTCATAAAGCCGCCGCGCAGCAGTCGACCGATCATTCCAGCTCCACCTTTTTATTCAGTAAACGCGCCGCGCGCCAGTAAATCAGCAGCATCAGACCCATCACCAGCGTGAGCGTGATGCTGGTCGCCGCGCCAAACGGCCAGTCGCGGATGTTGAGGAACTGGCTCTTAATCACGTTACCAATCAGCAGGTTCTTCGCGCCGCCCATCAGGTCGGAAACGTAGAACAGCCCCATGGCCGGAAGCATCACTAGCAGGCAGCCGGCGATAATCCCCGGCATGGTCAGCGGAATGATGATACGGATAAAGGTTTGTAGCTTACCGGCGCCAAGGTCTTTTGCCGCTTCCAGCAGCGGGCGGTCGAGCTTCTCGATGCTCGAGTAGAGCGGCATCACCATAAACGGCAGCAGAATATAGACCAGGCCGATAATCACCGCCGAAGGGGTGTACATGATGCGCAGCGGCGTATCGATGATACCCAGCCACAGCAAAAATTCATTAAGGTAGCCCTTGGTGCTGAGGAAAATCTTCAGGCCGTAGATACGAATCAGCGAATTGGTCCAGAACGGCACGATCAGCAGAAACAGCATCAGCGGGCGCACCTTCTCCGGTAGCCTGGCCAGGAACCAGGCGAAAGGGTAGCCGAGCGCCAGGCAGGCCAGCGTCGCCAGCAGCGCCATATTCAACGAATGCAGCAGCACGTCGTAGTAGAGCGGGTCGAGCAGGCGCGCGTAGTTGTCCAGCGTAAAGACCAGCTTGACGAAGTTGGTATCGTCGCGGGTCAGAAAGCTGGTGGCGATGATCATCAGGTTGGGCAGAAAGACAAACAGCACAAGCCAGCCCACGATGGTGGCGATCGCCACATTCTGGAATTTACTGGTGTTCTTCATCGGCCAGCACAACCTCCCAGCTTTCTACCCAGTTAATGGCCATTTTCTGGTCGAGAGAGTGGTCAAAATCAGGATCGTCTTCATTAAAGAATTCGCTGACCATCACCATTTTACCGTTTTCCAGTTCAACCACCGATTCCAGCGTCATGCCTTTATAGTTGCGTTCGCGGATATAGCCTATCAGGCCATCGGCGTCATTACTGTCGTGGATCTCGTCCACGCGCAGGTCTTCCGGGCGCAGCAGAACGTTAAGCCGCTGGCCTTTTTCAACGGCGAAGTTGACGTAGATATTGCACTCGCGGCCTTCGACGCTGGCGCGCACCCGCCGATCGTCAATCCGTTCAATGACCGTGGCGCTGAAAATGTTGATTTCGCCGATAAAGCTGGCGACGAACAGGTTTTTCGGTTCTTCGTAGATTTCGCGCGGCGTACCGTCCTGCTCGATTTTACCCTCGCGCATCACCACGATACGGTCGGACATGGTCAGCGCTTCTTCCTGATCGTGGGTCACGAAGACGAAGGTGATGCCGAGCTTACGCTGCAGCGCCTTCAGTTCGTTCTGCATCTGCTTGCGCAGTTTATAATCAAGGGCGGAGAGGGATTCATCAAGCAGCAGCAGGCGCGGTTTATTTACCACCGCGCGGGCAATCGCCACGCGCTGCTGCTGGCCGCCGGACAGCTGATGCGGTTTACGTTGAGCAAACGCTTCAAGCTGCACCATGCGCAGGGCATCGTGGACGCGGGGAGCGATGTCCGCCGTCGGGGTTTTCTGCATACGCAGGCCGAAGGCGACGTTTTCAAACACCGTCATGTGCGGAAACAGCGCATAGCTTTGAAAGACGGTGTTCACATGGCGGTTTTCCGCCGGGATATGGGTGATATCGTGATCTTCGAGATGGATTTGGCCGCTATCGACGCTTTCCAGTCCGGCGATAAGACGAAGAACGGTTGTTTTACCGCAGCCAGAGGGGCCAAGCAGGGTGAGAAACTCACCGTTGTTGATGGTCAGATTGAGGTCGGAGATAACCGTTTTACCATCAAAGCTTTTGCGAATTCCCGCCAGCTGAACCAGCGGAGAACGCGAACGCGGTTGTGTATTCAATTTTCGACTCTGTCCCATGTAGACGCAGCGGAAAGCTTACCGATGCGGGGTTTGTGGTTAACCACCTTTGGTTTTGCACATAAAATAATAAGGCCGAGCATTCTACGGCAAACGATTGTAATCGCCAATGATTGATGCGCCATGATGAACTACCTTTACAACATTATCGTGTGAAATGTATTAAATTCTCATTTGCCGGGCTAAAAATGACCTGACGCAATATTTGGTTTTTCCGGCTTATCAATAATGTTGTCACAAAAAAAGAGGGTGGCTACATGGATAAATTGCTTGAGCGTTTTTTGCAGTACGTTTCTTTAGACACGCAGTCGAAACCGGGCGTGCGTCAGGTACCGAGCACGGAAGGTCAGTGGAAGCTGCTACGTCTGCTTCAGGCGCAGCTGCAAGAAATGGGACTGGTGAATGTGACGCTGAGTGAGAAAGGGACGATCATGGGCACCCTGCCAGCTAACGTTGAGGGTGATATTCCGGCCATTGGCTTTATTTCTCATGTCGATACGTCGCCTGACTTCAGCGGCAAGCACGTGAATCCGCAGATCGTAGAAAACTATCGCGGCGGCGATATCGCGCTTGGTATTGGCGATGAGGTTCTCTCACCGGTGATGTTCCCGATACTGCACCAGCTGCTCGGGCAGACGCTGATCACCACCGATGGTAAAACGCTCCTCGGCGCCGATGATAAAGCCGGTATCGCAGAGATCATGACCGCGCTGGCGACGCTAAAGGCGAAGAATATTCCTCACGGCGATATTCGCGTGGCCTTTACCCCAGATGAAGAGGTGGGCAAAGGGGCGAAGCATTTCGATGTTGCCGCGTTTGACGCCTGCTGGGCCTATACCGTCGACGGTGGCGGCGTGGGTGAGCTGGAGTTCGAGAACTTTAACGCCGCGTCGGTGACGATTAAGATCGTTGGCAACAATGTTCATCCCGGTACGGCGAAAGGGGTGATGGTCAACGCGCTGTCGCTGGCGGCGCGCATTCATGCCGAAGTCCCAGCGGACGAAGCGCCGGAAACCACCGAAGGCTATGAGGGCTTCTACCATCTGGCCAGCATCAAAGGCACGGTCGATCGGGCCGATATGCACTACATCATCCGCGATTTTGACCGCAAGCAGTTTGAGGCCCGCAAGCGCAAAATGATGGAGATCGCCAAAAAGGTCGGCAAGGGGCTGCATCCGGATTGCTATATTGAGCTGGTCATCGAAGACAGCTATTACAATATGCATGAAAAGGTGATGGCGCACCCGCACGTGGTGGAGATTGCCCGCCAGGCGATGGTGGATTGCCAGATCGATCCGCAGATGAAGCCGATTCGCGGCGGTACCGACGGCGCGCAGCTCTCCTTTATGGGTCTGCCGTGCCCGAATCTGTTTACCGGCGGCTATAACTACCACGGCAAGCATGAGTTTGTGACGCTTGAAGGCATGGAGAAGGCGGTGCAGGTGATTGTACGCATTGCGGAGCTGACGGCGAAACGAGGCGCATGAAGGCTATAAGCTACGGGCCCGGTGTGGCGTCAGCCGTCACCGGGCAGTCGAAGACTCAGTCCTCAAAGAACCAGTAGCCGCTGTTGACCAGCGCGGCCAGCAGGGCGAAGAAGGAGGGATCTTCCAGCGCATCGCCGAGATGCTCAGCGTTTAGCGTCAGGTGGGTTGCCAGAGCATCCAGCGCCGGACGGTGCGGAGAGTTGATCTTCTCGCCGTTGACGAATACCTGGCCATCAATCCGCAGCACGCGCAGGCCCCCAAGACGCGTCAGCTTATCTCCCTGCTGCAGGGCATCGTAAATTTCATCCGGCTGATACGGTGGCTCCGGCGGCGCCACGTCCAGCTCGTGCCGGGACTGGGTGATAAACTCGCCGAACCACTGCTTAAAGTGCTCCGGCTGATTAATCAGCCCCAGCATCATATCGCGCAGGCGATCCAGCTCCGCGGGCAGAATATCCGCAGGGTGCTCGCGAGACGGTACGTCCGGGTCGGCATAACGCTGGCTGCCCAGTTCACGCTGCAAAATATAATCAGCAAAGCCGCTGAACAGCTCACGCGCGTTAGGCGCGCGATAGCCAACTGAATAGTTGAGCGAGTTTTCCAGCGAGTAGCCTTCGTGCGGGAACCCCGGCGGAATATACAGAATATCGCCCGGCTCCATCTCTTCATCAATGATGGCTTCAAACGGGTCGACCTGCAGCAGGTCCGGGTGCGGGCAGTGCTGTTTCATCGGCACTTTTTCACCCACGCGCCAGCGGCGGCGGCCGGTACCCTGAATGATAAACACATCGTACTGGTCGAGATGCGGACCGACGCCGCCGCCGGGGACGGAAAACGAGATCATCAGATCGTCGATGCGCCAGTCGGGCAGGGCGCGGAACGGACGCATGAGCGCCGCCGTTGGCTGATGCCAGTTATTGACTGCCTGTACCAGCAGCGACCAGTTATTCTCGCTCAGGTGATCGTAGCTCTCAAAGGGGCCGTGGCTGACCTGCCATTTACCGTCCTGATGACTGACCAGGCGACTGTCGACTTCGCTCTCCATCGCCAGTCCGGCCAGTTCGTCCGGGCTTAACGGATCGACGAAATTAGCAAAGCCCCGTTTCAGCACCACCGGGCGTTTTTGCCAGTAGCGTTCGATAAAGTCGGGCCAGTTAAGCGTTAATTGATAATCCATATTTATATTCCACAGCAGGTGTCTGTTAGGGATTATAACGGATGCGGCACCAGCATGATGCAGGCGCCGTTAAAAAACCGACGGTTTTAGCTCTCTTTATCTTCCAGGGCCTGACGACCAAAAATAACTTCCATGCAGGCGCCGCCGAGCAGGCTCTCTTCGGCGAGGATGCGGCCATCGTACTGGGCTACGATATCGCGGGCAACCGAGAGACCGACGCCCTGTCCGGGGCGCAGCGTATCTGCGCGCTGGCCGCGGTCGAATACCGCGCTGCGCATCGCGGCGGGGATCCCCGGGCCATCATCTTCAACCAGAATATGCAGATGGTTGTCGTTGGTCTGCCGGACGGAGACTTCCACAAACTCAAGGCAGTATTTACAGGCGTTATCGAGCACATTGCCCATAACCTCCATAAAATCATTCTTTTCACCGACAAAACTGATTTCCGGCGAGATATCCAGGGTAATGTTCACGCCTTTACGTTGATAGACCTTATTCAGCGCCGAGGTCAGGCTGTCGAGGAGCGGAGCGATGGGATGCAGCTCGCGACTGAGCAGCGAACCGCCGCTGCGCATGCTGGCGCGGTGCAGATAGTAGCCAATCTGCTGCGAGATGCGGCTAATCTGCTCCAGCATCACCGGCTCTGCTTCATTGACGCTCATTTTCTCGCCGCGCATGGAACGCAGCGTGCTCTGCATCACCGCAAGCGGGGTTTTCAGACTGTGGGTGAGGTCGGTCAGCGTCGTGCGGTATTTATCATAGCGTTCGCGTTCGCTTTTCAGCAGGCGGTTGAGGTTGCTGACCAGCCGCGTCAGCTCGCGGGTGGTATTCGGATTGAGCATCTCGCGGTGATGCTCCTCCAGTTCGCGCACCTCTTTGGCCAGCGATTCGATAGGGCGCAAGCTCCACCATGCCGCGACCCACAGTAGCGGGATCACCAGCAGCAGGTTAGCCGCGAGGACATAGATAAACCAGCTCCACACCATGTAGGAGCGCTTAAGCTCTACCGGAATGGTGTCGACAACCACGATACTGAGCTGCGGCATGGTGCTGGTGGCCGGATAGATATTGATCGCCACCGAGTGGGTCATTTCGGAGCCATCGTCCTCTTGCCGAATGGCGTCCAGCTGTTGTTGAATCTCATGGTTGTTGTGCTGCAGCATACTGCTGCTGTCAACGTCGGCCTCAATTTCGTGAAAGCCGTTGTTTTTGAGCCAGTCCGGTTGAATACGTTTTACCAGCCAGGGTACGTCGCGCTGTGCCCACAGCAGCTGGCCGCGGGCGTCGTAAATGAGCGTCACCGTGGGGCTTTGCATATTCAGGTTTTCGGGGATATCAACATCGATGGTGTTGTTTTCCCATTTCGCCAGCATATAGAACAGATTGCTCTCGCCGCGCAGCAGGCGGAAGGTGGTTTTATCGAAACTGACGCTATACCCCACCAGCGCGACCATGCCATAGGAGAGTGACAGCACCAGCACTACGGCGGCCGTCGCCAGCAGAAAGCGAACGCGTAACGACAGCGGCAGAATATGCCGCAGCACCCCTTTCATCCGCGCAGTTCGAACAGATAGCCCTGACCGCGCACGGTGGTAATCACATCCTGCGGATACTCAGCCTGTATTTTTTTGCGCAATCGTCCCATCAGCACATCGATGGTATGGCTTTCGCGCAGCTCGGCGTCGGGATAGAGCTGCAGCATCAGCGAATCTTTGCTGACCACTTTGCCCCGATTGCGGATCAGGGTTTCCATAATGGTGTATTCAAATGCCGTCAGCTTGATGGGCTGGTCGTTGACCGACAGCTCGCGACGCGACAGATCCACCTGGAAAGGCGGAATGGAGATAACCTGTGATGCCAGGCCGCTATTACGCCGCAGAAGCGCCTGCATGCGGGCGGCAACCTCTTCGATATGGAACGGCTTAGTGACGTAATCATCCGCTCCGGCGCTCAGGACCTCAACCTTATCCTGCCAGCCTTCGCGGGCGGTCAGCACCAGCACCGGTACCGACACGTCGTGGCTGCGCCAGCGACGAATCAGCGAAAGGCCGTCTTCATCCGGCAGGCCAAGATCGACGATGGCGATGTCCGGAACGTGCTCACCCAGATAGTAATCCGCTTCCTTTGCGTCTTCCGCCGCATCGACCTGATGTCCCAGCTCCTGCAGCTGAACTTTCAGGTGGTGGCGCAGCAGAGCGTTATCCTCAACCACGAGTACGCGCATGCCAGTTCTCCATTTTATTTATGATATTGAACAGTTTAGCGTTTATTATACACCTTTAATATAAACAGCTGTTAAATAAAGAATTTTATTCGATTTTTTGTACCTCGGTCTCTTGGGCGGTGAGGACGAGTCCGTCTTCGGCCGCGGGCGACATCATCGGTATCGGGCGCAGCGTACGTTTATCGATCAGCACGGAATGGTGTTCCCCATGGGCAAACAGATGCAGCTCTCCCCACTGGCGTAGCGCAACGACAACGGGGAACAAACGCTCTCCTTTTGCCGTCAGTACGTATTCCTGATAAGCCGTGCCATCCGAGGCGGATTGCATAGTGAGAATACCTGAGTTTACCAATTTGTGCAGACGGTCAGAGAGAATATTACGTGCCATACCGAGGCTTCGCTGAAAATCGCTGAAGCGGCGTATGCCATCAAAGGCGTCGCGTACAATCAACAAGGACCAGCGATCGCCGATAATATCCACGCTTCGGGCGACGGGGCAGGTTTCGTTTTTCATTTTTTCACGCGCTGGCATGGGCTCTCCGAACGGTCTGTTAAGTAGTTGCATTTTAAAACTTGATGTTCTAGCCTTCAACTGGTTTTATTTTGAAACCAGATAACCAAGGTGGGCATCATGAAAGCGACACTGATATCTCCAACGCTAAGCGATCCGCAAACGGTTATGCCTCGCAGCCTGGTCTGGCTGTTTGCTTTCGCCAGCGGCCTGAGCGTGGCAAACGTGTATTACGCGCAACCGCTGCTCGACGCGCTAGCGCGAGATTTTGCGATCGGCGACGCCGCGATTGGCGGGGTGATTGCGGCGACCCAGATTGGCTGCGCAATGGCGTTGCTACTGCTGGTGCCGCTGGGCGACAGGGTGAATCGCCGCCGCCTGATGGCGACGCAGGTGATTTTACTGATCGCTGCCCTGGCAGCGGTGAGTATGGCTTCCACCGCCGTGATGCTATTGGGCTGTATGCTTGCCGTTGGCCTGCTGGGTACCGCGATGACCCAGGGGCTAATCGCGTATGCCGCCAGCGCCGCCGCGCCCCATGAACAGGGGCGCGTGGTGGGCGCTGCGCAAAGCGGAGTATTTATCGGGCTGCTGCTGGCGCGGGTCTTCTCCGGGTCGATTAGCGATCTCTTCGGCTGGCGCGGGGTGTACATCTTGGCCGCTTTACTGATGCTGGGTATTGCGCTTCCGCTGTGGCGTCGGCTGCCGGTATTGGCGGCTGCGCCGAACCCCCTGAGCTATCCGCGGCTGTTGATATCCATGCTGGCTCTGCTGCGCCAGGAAAAAGTGCTTCAGGTGCGCGGCGTGCTGGCATTACTGATGTTTGCCGCTTTCAATATCTTCTGGAGTGCGCTGGTTTTGCCATTAAGCGCTCCGCCCTTTCGCTTTTCCCATACTGAGATTGGTGCCCTGGGCCTGGTCGGGGTCATCGGCGCTCTGGCAGCGGGGCGTGCCGGTAAATGGGCCGATCGCGGATATGGGCAGCGCACCAGCGCCGCGGCCCTGGTGATGTTGCTGATAGCCTGGTGGCCGCTGTCGCTGATGGCATGGTCGCCCGCGGCGCTGTTGGTCGGCATTGTACTACTGGATCTCGGCGGTCAGGCGCTGCATGTCACCAATCAAAGCATGATTTTCCGTACCCGTCCCGAAGCGCACAGCAGGCTGGTCGGTTTGTATATGCTGTTTTATGCGCTTGGCAGCGGTTTGGGCGCGGTGAGTACGACAGCGGTATATGCGCGCGCGGGATGGCAGGGCGTTTGCCTGCTGGGGGCTTCGGTCAGTCTGCTGGCGCTGCTGTTCTGGTTGATGACCCGGGGGATGACGACGAGCAGATGAGGGGGAGGAAAAATAACCCTCTTTCCCGGCGGAAAGAGGGTGGAAAGGTTTACTTCAGTTCGTCAACCATGGTGGTCGCACGGCCGATATAGTTAGCCGGGGTCATGGCCTTCAGGCGAACTTTTTCCGCTTCCGGCAGCGCCAGGCTGTCGATGAACTGCTGCATGCCTTCGGCATCAACGCGCTTGCCGCGGGTCAGCTCTTTCAGCTTCTCGTACGGCTTCTCGATGCCGTAGCGACGCATGACGGTCTGAATCGGCTCGGCCAGAACTTCCCAGTTGTGGTCCAGTTCATCCAGCAGGCGGTCCTGATTCAGCTCCAGCTTGCTCACGCCTTTCAGGGTGGATTGATACGCGATCAGCGCGTAGCCGATGCCCACGCCGAGGTTACGCAGGACGGTGGAGTCGGTCAGGTCGCGCTGCCAGCGGGAAACCGGCAGTTTGCTTGCCAGATGCTGCATCACCGCATTGGCCAGACCGAGGTTACCTTCGGAGTTCTCGAAGTCGATCGGGTTCACTTTATGCGGCATGGTGGAAGAGCCGATTTCGCCGGCAATGGTCTTCTGCTTGAAATGGTTGAGCGCGATATAGCCCCACACGTCACGATCGAAATCAATCAGGATGGTGTTGAAGCGGGCGACGCAGTCAAACAGCTCGGCGATATAGTCGTGCGGTTCAATCTGGGTGGTGTACGGGTTCCACTGGATACCCAGCGAGGTGACGAACTCTTCGCTGAACTGGTGCCAGTCAACTTCCGGGTAGGCGGCGATGTGGGCGTTATAGTTCCCCACCGCGCCGTTGATTTTGCCCAGAATTTCAATCTGATTCAGCTGACGATACTGGCGCTCCATACGGTAAGCGACGTTCGCCATCTCTTTACCCATGGTGGACGGCGTGGCCGGCTGGCCGTGGGTGCGGGAAAGCAGCGGGATATCGCGATACTGTACCGCCAGGTCCTTAACCGCGTCGATCAGCTTGCGCCAGTATGGCAGGATCACTTCGTCGCGGGCGGTTTTCAGCATCAGCGCGTGGGACAGATTGTTGATGTCCTCGGAGGTGCAGGCGAAGTGGATAAACTCGGAGACCGCGTGCAGTTCTGCCACGTCGGCGACTTTTTCCTTGAGGAAATACTCAACCGCTTTGACGTCGTGGTTGGTGGTGCGCTCGATCGTTTTGATGCGCTCTGCATCTTCTACGCTGAAATCGGCGACGATTTTATCAAGGTAACCGTTTGCGTCGGCAGCAAAAGCAGGAACTTCCTTGATCGCTGCGTGCGCGGCCAGTTTTTGCAACCAACGCACTTCTACCTGAACGCGGAATTTCAGCAAACCGAATTCGCTGAAGATACCGCGCAGCGCGCTGACTTTGTCGCCGTAGCGGCCGTCGACTGGGGAAACGGCGGTCAGTGAGGATAATTCCATAGATCACAACTCCGGGGTTAAATGAGCAAGAATTTGTTTTGCCTGGTTAACCAGACGATTACGGGAAAACATCAGCTGCAGACGTCCGCCGCCGACCTGGTGCCAGAGCACCGCGGAGCGAATACCTGCCAGCAGGGCAGAACGAACCTTCGCCTGAACCTGAGGGCTTTGCAGCACGGCTGGAGAGCCGGTCACCTGAATCCGCGGGCCCAGCGGGCTAATGACATCAACATAGATGCCGGCCATTGCGCTGAGCAGGGTCTCGGATTGCAGATCGAAATGTTCAAGCTGACGGCGCAGGCCACCGATACGGTTGCCGAGGGTATCCATGGCCCCTTTGCTGGCGGCGAGCTTACGCTCGAGCACCATCAGGCTTAGAGTATAGCGGGTGAGTTCGGCGTTCAGTCCCTGGCGACTGCTGGTATTCAGCACGCCAATGAGAGTTTCCAGCCCGAGACGAAGATTGGCTTCACTACCACCGAACACCGCCAGCGTTGAATCCGGGTCGAGGTCGATGATGCTGTTCAGCGACACATGCAGGGCGTCGCTATCGCAGTGCCCCTGGTGCGCCAGTTCCTGAACCAGACGCGCGGCCTGGCAAACGCCGGCCAGCGCCAGCGTAATGTCATAATAATTCTTCGCCACACATTCTCCTTGTAAACCGCCGAATACCCGGTTGAGGCATTCCGCGGCTAATATGTCTGTCAAGCCTGCAGCGGCAAGCGCTGTTCGATAATCCCACCGCCGAGGCAGACTTCGTCGCGGTAAAAGACCGCAGACTGGCCAGGCGTGACGGCGGCAACCGGCTCATCAAAGATCACTTCAATGCGGTCGTCATCCAGCGCTTTTACGCTGCAGGGGATATCGGTCTGGCGGTAGCGGGTTTTCACCGTGCAGCGCAGCGTGCCGGTCAGCGGCTCGCGGTCTACCCAGTGCAGCTGTTGAGCAATCAACCCCACGGACATCAGACGCGGATGGTCGTGGCCCTGGGCGACAATCAGAATATTGTTTTCGACGTCTTTGTCGACCACGTACCACGGGTCTTCGCCGCCGTCTTTGATGCCGCCGATGCCCAGGCCTTTACGCTGACCCAGCGTGTGGTACATCAGGCCCTGGTGCTCGCCAACTTCGTCGCCGTCAACGCTGATAATTTTACCCGGCTGGGCGGGCAGGTAGCGGCCAAGGAATTCACGGAATTTACGTTCGCCGATAAAACAGATACCGGTCGAGTCTTTTTTCTTCGCGGTGATGAGATCCAGCTCTTCGGCGATTTTACGCACCTGCGGCTTTTCCAGCTCTCCTACCGGGAACAGGCTTTGCGCGATCTGTTCGTGGCTGAGAGTATAAAGGAAGTAGCTCTGGTCTTTGTTACCGTCGAGGCCGCGCAGCAGCTGGCTCTTGCCGTTAACGTCGGCGCGGCGCACGTAGTGCCCGGTGGCGATGTAGTCAGCGCCGAGGTCTTCTGCGGCAAATTCGAGGAAGGCTTTAAATTTAATTTCTTTATTGCACAGAATATCCGGGTTCGGCGTGCGGCCGGCTTTATATTCTTCAAGGAACAATTCGAATACGTTGTCCCAGTATTCTGCGGCAAAGTTGACGGTGTGAAGTTCAATTCCCAGCTTATCGCAAACGGCCTGCGCGTCGGCAAGATCCGCCGCTGCGGTGCAGTATTCCTCGCCGTCGTCTTCTTCCCAGTTCTTCATGAACAGGCCTTCCACCTTATACCCTTGCTGGAGCAGCAGGTAAGCGGAAACTGAGGAATCAACCCCGCCGGACATGCCGACGATCACTTTTTTCTGGCTTTCTGACATTGGAATACTCACTACATTGAACTTCGAGGCGGCGTATTCTAGCACGCGTCATCCGTCGAGGCACCCCCTGTAAACGGCCAGTTAAATTCGCCGATGAGCGACAGCGGGTAGCGCGGATCCTGCTGATAGCTGCGAATGCTCTCGGCAACCAGTTGAGAACGCAGGTTTGTTGCGTTAAGAATTTCCTCAGCACTGAGCCACAGGCAGCGATCGATATCGCTATCATGGGGCTCGGTGACGCACGTATCGTTAAGCTCGATAGTAAAGAGGAAGCGCAAAAACGGGGTGCGATCCGGGGCTATCCACTGATGCAGGCGAAGAAAGTGCTGCGGCGTCGCGCGAATGCCGGTCTCTTCCCAGAGCTCGCGCTCTGCGGCCTGAACCAGGGTTTCGTCGGCTTCGAGGTGACCTGCAGGCTGGTTCCACAGCGCTTTTCCGTTGATCGTTTCTTCAACAACGAGGAATTTGCCTTTCGCGTGAACCACGCAGGCGACGGTGACGTGCGGCTTAAACATTGTTTTTCCTTAGGCTACGGTTAATCAATTTTGCGCCATTCGCCGTTGGCCAGGCCATCCAGCGTATAGCCGCCCATCGCATAGCGAATCAGGCGCAGCGTCGGAAAGCCGACGTGGGCGGTCATCCGCCGTACCTGGCGGTTGCGTCCCTCATAGAGGGTGATTTTCAGCCAGCTGGTGGGGATAGATTTGCGCTCGCGGATGGGCGGATTCCGCGGCCACAGCCACTCTGGTTCCGCAACCCGCTCAACGCCGGCGGGCAGAGTAGGGCCGTCATTAAGCGTGACGCCGTCGCGGAGCGCGGCCAGCGCGTCCGCCGTGGGTTCACCTTCCACCTGAACATAATAAATTTTACCGGTGCGCTTACCCGGTTGAGTGAGCGCCGCCTGCAGCGCGCCGTCGTTGGTCAGTACCAGCAGGCCTTCGCTATCGCGATCCAACCGACCGGCAGCGTAGACGCCGGCAACCGGAATAAAATCTTTTAGCGTGCTGCGTCCGGCTTCATCGGTAAATTGCGGCAATACATCGTATGGTTTATTGAACAAGATCACAGTTTTTGGCTGGCGTTCTTTGCGTTGTCTGGTGACTTGTTGCGTGCTGAATCGCTCAACGCGATGTTTTCTAAATGAAGTTTTTTGCATGGTATTTTCAGACTCAATCAATTGCCGCATTATAGCCTAATTACGAATGCCTTTCATGGATGCAAACATTCAGGTAGTATTGACATGCTCATTACAACTTATTAACAAAAAGGTTGCTCAAACCGATTCGCATTACAGGAAGGCGACACGGACGCGAAATCTCCGGTTAGCGGGATATTCCGATGACGGGAGTGGGCGAGTAAAGCCAACGCCCGGCTAGCGTGAAGAGGGAAGAGCAGAACCAGAAGCGCTCGAAGGAGAGGTTAATGGAAAGCAAAGTAGTAGTTCCGGCGGAAGGTCAAAAAATCACCCTGCAAAACGGCAAGCTGAACGTCCCTAATAACCCGATTATCCCGTTCATCGAAGGTGATGGTATCGGCGTTGACGTGACTCCGGCGATGCTGAAAGTGGTTGATGCTGCCGTTGAGAAAGCCTATAAGGGCGAGCGTAAAATTTCCTGGATGGAAGTTTACACCGGTGAAAAATCGACCCAGGTTTATGGCCAGGATGTCTGGCTGCCTGCCGAAACTCTTGATCTGATTCGTGAATATCGTGTTGCTATCAAAGGCCCTCTGACCACCCCAGTCGGTGGCGGCATCCGTTCTCTGAACGTTGCTCTGCGTCAGGAACTGGACCTCTACGTTTGTCTGCGCCCGGTTCGTTATTATCAGGGTACCCCGAGCCCGGTTAAGCATCCTGAACTGACCGATATGGTTATCTTCCGCGAAAACTCTGAAGACATCTACGCCGGTATCGAGTGGAAAGCCGATTCTGCTGAAGCAGATAAAGTGATCAAATTCCTGCGCGATGAAATGGGCGTGAAGAAAATTCGCTTCCCGGAACATTGCGGTATCGGCATCAAGCCGTGCTCTGAAGAAGGCACTAAACGCCTGGTTCGCGCCGCCATCGAATACGCTATCACCAACGATCGCGATTCTCTGACTCTGGTGCACAAAGGCAACATCATGAAATTCACCGAAGGCGCGTTCAAAGACTGGGGTTACCAGCTGGCACGCGAAGAGTTCGGCGGTGAGCTGATTGACGGCGGCCCGTGGCTGAAGATTAAAAACCCGAACACCGGGAAAGAGATCGTCGTTAAAGACGTTATCGCCGACGCCTTCCTGCAGCAGATCCTGCTGCGTCCGGCGGAATACGATGTTATCGCCTGTATGAACCTGAACGGTGACTATATCTCTGATGCCCTGGCGGCGCAGGTTGGCGGTATCGGTATTGCCCCTGGTGCGAACATCGGTGACGAGTGCGCGCTGTTTGAAGCCACCCACGGTACTGCACCGAAATATGCCGGCCAGGACAAAGTGAACCCAGGTTCCATTATCCTGTCCGCTGAGATGATGCTGCGCCACATGCAGTGGTTCGAAGCCGCAGACCTGATCGTCAAAGGCATGGAAGGCGCTATCGCCGCCAAGACCGTGACCTATGACTTCGAACGTCTGATGGAAGGCGCTAAGCTGCTGAAATGTTCAGAGTTTGGCGACGCGATTATCGCGAATATGTAATCCAGTCTCTGGGTTAAGCAAAAACGGGAGCCGATGGGTTCTAATGCCAGTCAGTTAAGCAACTGACTGGCTTTTTTTCGGGGCTGTGGGGTATCT